>NZ_JBKBWN010000010.1:0-175812 GCF_046314235.1 Anaerobacillus sp. | reverse complement strand
ACTCTGTATTTTTCGGCCATTTTTTTTTTTTTTTTTTGGCCTCCCCTTTATATACCGGGCGCGGCCCACCCCCGTAATAACTATGCTAGGTTCGGATTTACTTTTAATGGCGATGGAGCTTCAAGGTTTTGAAGTTGAGTTTGATCTACTTCATATACTCGTTCTATATTCGCCCCTAGCGCTTTTAGCTTTCCAGCAAAATCAACATAACCGCGATCAATATGCTTCAATTCAACGACTCTTGTGTAGCCATCAGCGACTAGGCCAGCAATTACTAATGCTGCTCCAGCTCGTAGGTCAGTCGCAGCTACTTCAGCCCCCTGTAATGTTGCAGGACCAGAAACAATTGCAGTTCTACCTTCAATCTTTATATTTCCATTCATGCGTCGGAATTCTTCAACGTGCATAAAGCGATTTTCAAAAACTGTTTCTGTAATCACACTTGTACCTTCAGCTCTTAACAAAAGCGACATCATTTGTGATTGCATATCCGTTGGGAAACCTGGGTGAGGCATTGTTTTGATGTCGATCGGCTTTAGTGTTTTAGGACCGACAACACGAATTCCGTTCTCTTCATCGGTAATAATAACACCCATTTCCTCCATTTTGGCAATAAGGGGTCTTAGGTGTTCAGATAAAGCACCCTCAATAAGAACGTCTCCACCTGTTATAGCAGCTGCAACCATAAACGTTCCTGCTTCAATACGATCAGGAATAATTGTATGATTTGCTCCCACTAATTCTTCTACACCCTCAATTCGAATAGTACCTGTTCCTGCTCCACGTACTTTCGCACCCATTGAATTTAAATAAGTAGCTAAGCAGACGATTTCAGGTTCTTCGGCCACGTTTTCAATAATTGTTGTTCCTTTAGCTAGGGCGGCTGCCATCATAATGTTTTCAGTTGCACCTACGCTTGGAAAATCTAAATAAATTTTTGCTCCTTTTAGGCGCCCATTAACTTTGGCATCGATGAAACCATTACCAATTTCAACAACAGCACCCATTGCCTCAAAGCCTTTAAGATGTTGATCAATTGGTCTTGAACCAATGGCACAACCACCTGGTAGCGCAATTCTTGCATGACCAACTCGAGCAAGTAATGGCCCCATGACTAGAAAAGATGCACGCATTTTTCGAACGTATTCAAAAGGTGCTTCTGTTTTCAAAGCCTTATCGGCATCAACTTCGATGACTCCATTTTCATATTTAACATCAATATTTAAATTTCGTAAAACTTCATTAATCGTGTATACATCTGCAAGTGCTGGCACATCATAAATGTGGCTCTTGCCTCGACTTCCTAAGATAGATGCAGCGATTACTGGAAGAACAGCATTTTTAGCGCCTTCTACTTTCACTTTTCCAGTTAATCGGTTACCTCCTTGGACAATTATTTTTTCCAACGTATTCCCCTCCGACGTCTAATTTCTATATTATTAGTATTCAGTCGTAATTATCGGCGTGCCAATTGTAACGGTTGTTTTACCGCCCAATCGCTCTTTTGCTCTAATCGCAACTTGTAAATTCATGTTTTGATTATTTGTTGCAATAGCATTGTTCCATGTATTAGTGTATGCAGAGATAGAAATGAACGTTTCCTCTTTTAAGGATTCAATTGTTTGCGCCGAAAAATCAGCTAACAACTTATCCGCTTGTTCACTCAAACCAAGATTAAGTTTATCACTGCCATTTCCTGTAGCACAAGTGAAAATTTTGGTATTTTTGCGAAATAAGTCTTCAAGCCTAGATTCAGTTATTGGCAATAAAGTTTTCCATTCAACTTCTGATAATTGTCTTGTGCCATGAACGTTATAAATAAGATATGAATGTAATTGATCATTGTGAGGGTAAATAATGTAGGAAAGTGTTTCTGTAACACCCAAATCGTTGTGAGTTAATGTAGCAACAGCCTTCATTTGACTCCTTTGCACGTCTTCAGTAAGGGGCTCCCATTCAAACTGATTAGTTTTCTCTTTCAGCAAATTAAATTCGCTATCGTACTCACCAGATGTTTTCCAATTATTTAATTGCTCCCTAGAATAAAGTGTCCAATCCGTTAATTCAATCTCGTGCTTGTCCATAACAGCTAATATCTTTTGAAGATCATCAAATGGCTTATCACCTGTCGCCTCTCCACTCCAATTAAATCCAAAATAAAGGCAAACTGCAACGGCGCAGTAAAAAAATACCTGCATAATATCTTTTATCTTTCTATACCCCATGTTTCTCTCTCCTTAACGTTCGTTTCGTCGAACTCTCTTACTAGCATTTTTGCCAAATGGAGAGTATAAATACATGGAAGTTGTAGTTAAAAGTCGACAAAATCAGTTAAAAGCCGCATGACCTAAATATCTAAGAAGCTTCAGGCGAAATTTTTGGGTTATTCTCAAACACAACGCGTTAAGGCAACTGTTAAAAGAGAAAGCGAAGCATTTTCGAGTAATTTAAATAGTCTAAAAAAAATGTACTGACTAACTGAGTTAATGCAATCGTCATAACAATCATTAGGACAATTCCTTGTGGGCTTTTCGGGTTTTTAATAAGCACATCAAACCGAAATGCTTGAAGCGCCCACCATATGATAACTAAAAACATTAAACTGACTGTTAGGTGGACAAGAGCTTGTTGACCAAATGGTTCTAACATATGTATAAACTCCTTGTTAGAGAATTTACGCAAATTATTTCCTGCGCAATCGCTTGCCATTGTCTAAATTTGTATCTTTTTAGAGAATTAATTACTTATCTCATAATAACGAAAATATATAGAAAAAGCTATCAATTTTAGTAAAACAGTTGAAAAGTCGAAGAAAAAATGTATAAGAATAAAAAAGAGAAAAAAGGAAAAACCTACCAGACTCTCATTCTGGTAGGTTAATCCTTTAGCAATTGGTTAAGCTAAACTTAAAGTACAATCCAGTTTAAACCGTTCAAATAGCTTGTAAGTAAAGTAGCAAATACGGCTAAGCCTATCGTACCAACAATACAAATTGTTACGATTAATGCAATACTTGTTGGTGCTTTTAACAAGCTATCTTCCTTAGGTGCTCTAAAATACATTTGTTTAATGATCGCAAAGTAATAGAAGAACGAAATAGTACTTGTTACAATCATAATTACCCCTAGCCAAACCATTTGGCTAGTAATGACCCCTAGGAAAATGTATACTTTCCCTACGAAACCTGCTGTAATTGGTAAGCCCGCCATTGATAATAGAAAGATTGTCATTCCTACTCCTAAAAACGGCGAACGTTTATATAGGCCCGCAAAGCTAGAAAGGTCTTCGTCATTAGCTTCTTCCGTTACATAAGAAATGATCGCAAATGCCCCTAGTGTCATAAATATATATGCAAAAGCATAGTAGACAATCATACTCATTGTGATATCAAATGCAAGTGATGCCGCTAATGGAACTAATAAGTAGCCTGCTTGCGCAATTCCTGAATAAGCCATTAACCGCTTAACATTTGATTGAACGAGGGCAACTGTATTACCTACGATCATTGTTAAGGCAGCAATCACCGCAATAATAAAGTACCAATGATCATAGAGTCCACCAAAACCTACAGCTAAGATTCGGATTAAAATTGCGAATCCTGCAACCTTTGAAACTGTTGCTAAAAAGCCAGTGATTGGTGTTGGTGCACCTTGATAAACGTCTGGAGCCCACATATGAAACGGGACAATTGAAATCTTAAATCCAAAACCAGCTATCATAAATAGTAATGACATGATTACTAAATATGGGTAGTCAGCATGGAGTGTCGGCATCGCAGTTCCAATAACGGATAAACTTGTCGATCCTGTTAATCCATACAAAAATGACATACCGTAAAGGATAAATGCCGAGGCAGTTCCTCCAAGAATAACATATTTAAGTGCTGCCTCTGTTGATCTAGCTTGTGATTTACGGAAGCCAGCTAAGCAGTAAGAAGAAATACTAAGTAACTCTAAACCGATAAATAACGTAATTAAATCGGCAGAAGAAACCATCAGCATCGCACCTAGTGCAGCAAAAAGTAATAGTGAATACAACTCACCCTGATACATTTCTTTATGCTTATCCATGTAGGACATTGATGTTAGAATAACAAGCGCTACCCCAATTAGGATCGCAATCTTAAATAACATGGCAAATGGATCAACAACAAACATCTCCCCAATTGAACCAGTATTCTGATTGAAAACAACGACTAAAACAATTGTAATCAATAGTGAGATCACACTAAGCGTACCAATGAATGGTTTTTTACCACGAATACCAGTAGTAAAATCAATCGTGAACACCGTAAGTGCAAGTATTGCTAACACAATCTCCGGAGTCATTAAAGACCAGTCTGCGTTAAATGCTGTCATTGTCTTTAACCCCCTATCTTCGACACAATGTCGATCACTGTAGTATTAATAACGTCACCTAAAATTGCTGGATAAACACCAATTAGAATGATTAACCCAAGTAAACAAACCATTGGGACATACTCAATTGGACGTGCATCTTCAAGGTGCGCATGGGACTGGTGTAATTGACCAAATGTTGTTCTTTGCATTGCCCATAATAGATAAGCAGCGGTAAGAATAATCCCTAATGCTGCAATAACAGCGATCGTTTTTGCAGCCGGAATGACATCAGGAGATGCCCAGAAAATACCCATAAACGCTAAAAATTCACTAACAAATCCAGACATACCTGGAAGTCCGACTGAAGCCATTGCAGCCGCAAGTAAAAAACCAGCTAGAATTGGAATTGTCTTTGAAAGTCCGCCTAATTCCTCGATCATTCGTGTATGAGTTCGCTCGTAAATCGCACCAACCATAAAGAATAGAAGTGCTGCGATAAATCCATGTGATACTAATTGGAAAATTGCTCCTTGCATACCTGCAGTTGTGAATGATGCTGCACCAAGAAGAACGATCCCCATGTGCGAAATACTTGAGTACGCAACAAGCTTCTTGAGATCTTTTTGAACAAGAGCAAGTAAAGCACCGTAAATTATGTTTACAACCCCAAGGATCGCAATCAACGAAGCAAAATTGGCTGCTTGGTCAGGTAAAATTCCAAACCCGATACGAAGTAATCCATAAGCACCCATTTTTAACAAGACACCTGCTAAAATCATACTAGCTGCAGTTGGTGCTTGAACGTGCGCATCTGGTAACCACGTATGGAAAGGAAAGATTGGTAGTTTTACTGCAAATGCAATAAATAGAGTTAAGAATAAGCCCGCTCTAAATGCATTTGAAATAATATTAGCATTTGCTGGGTCTGAATAAATTTCTGCTAAACGAAGGAAATTTAGTGATGCCTCACCAGTTAATAATCCTTGATAGAACATCGCGAAGAAGGCGATTAACATTAACGCGCTTCCTAGTCCTGTATAGAGCAAAAATTTAAATGCTGCATATTCTCGCTCTTTGCCGCCCCAAATTCCGATGATAAAAAACATTGGAATTAACGTCAATTCAAAGAACAAGAAGAATAGGAACATATCTAAAGCTACGAATACTCCAAGCATCCCTGTGAAAAGAATGAGCATCCAGACAAAATATTCTTTGACACGCTCTGTAATTGTCACCGACGCAACAACTGCTAAAAAGGTAACGATTGTTGTAAGAACTAACAGTGGCATTGAAAGGCCGTCGACACCAAGCTCATAATTAAATGATACAAAGCCTAAGTCAATCCACGTATAGTTTTCGGCAAACTGCAACCCTGATACACCACGATTGAATGAATTCCATACAATAATTGAGAGAATTAGTGTTACAAACGAAGTAATACCAGCAACTGAACGAATAACATTTTTATGTTCACCAGGAATGGTCAATATAATCAACGCACCCAATAATGGTAAAAAGACAAGTAAACTTAAGATGTTTGGGATCATCCGAAATACCCCCTTAATACAAAGGCAACGGCAATAACTGCGAGTCCACCAACGACAGATACTAAGCCGTAAGTTTGCAATTGACCTGAATGCCCTCTGCTAATAGCATAGCCTGTTCCCTTTGCAAGGTAACCAGTTACGTTAACGATCCCATCAATAATGAAGCGATCGACCGCCCAAAGGAATTTCCCAAGATTAACGACTGGACGAACAAAAACAGCTAAGTATAATTCATCCATATAATACTTGTTTAATAGAAGCTTATGGACTCCAGGTGCAAGTTTGGGGAAGAAGCTCTCAGAAATTGTCCCTTTAAAGTAGATTAAATATGATAGGATAAACCCAGCTGCCGCAATCACAATTGAGTAACCGACTAACCAAAGTTCACCGTGAGCTTGCTTACCAACATTTAATCCTTCCGTCAGAAAACTTTCAAGGTGAAAACCAAAAATCGGTGTATTAACAAAACCAGCAAAAACAGCAAAAGTAGCTAATACGATTAATGGGATCGTCATGACTTTTGGACTTTCATGTGGTTCATGATGGTGCTCTCCAGCCTCCAAGCTATCACTACCACGGTATTTCCCAGTAAATACTTTAAAGAATAAACGGAACATATAAAATGCCGTCATTGCAGCTGTGATCGAAGCAATCGCGAATAAGAATGGATCGCCATTGTATAATACAGCAGCTAAAATAATTTCCTTACTCCAAAATCCAGACAAGAGTGGAGCACCAGCAATCGCTAGCGTACCGATTAAAAATGTTACTGCAGTAATCTTCATTTTCGACCATAGTCCACCCATTTCACGGATGTCTTGTCGGTGATGCATTCCGTAAATAACACTACCTGCTCCTAAGAATAGCAATGCTTTAAAAAATGCATGAGTCATTAAGTGAAACAATCCAGCTACATAGCCAGCAGTTCCTAAAGCTAAAATCATAAAACCAAGCTGACTTACTGTTGAATAAGCAAGAACACGCTTAATATCTGTATTAACTAAAGCAATTGAAGCAGCAAAGATTGCAGTAATTGCACCTGTATACGCGACAACAGTCATCGCTGTTGGCGACGCTAAAAATACTGGATACATAACGCCCACTAAGTAAACCCCGGCAGCTACCATCGTTGCCGCATGGATTAATGCAGAAACTGGTGTTGGACCTTCCATCGCATCAGGTAACCAAACATGTAGTGGAAATTGCGCTGATTTACCAACTGCTCCCAAGAAAACACAGAGTGCAATAACTGTAATCATCGTTTGTTCAACTAAACCACTTTGAATTGCGGCAAAAATTGCTTCATATTCAAATGATCTTGTATAGATGAATGTAAGCACAAGACCGATGAATAAGCCAACATCTCCAATTCTTGTTGTTAAAAATGCCTTTTTAGCGGCCGCAGCAGCTTCAGGCTTAAAGAACCAGAAACCTACTAGTAAGAATGAACAAACCCCTACTAACTCCCAGAATATGAATAATTGTAATAGGTTAGGAGATAACACGAGCCCTAACATTGAAAATGAAAATAACCCTAAGTATGAATAGAAAACAGGGAAGCGATCGTCCCCATGCATATATTGTTTTGAAAATAAGTGAACTAGTAAACTTACCGTTGTAACAACAAATAACATCATCGCGTTTAATGCTGTTACTTCATATCCCATTGTAATTGTGTGTTCCCCAAAGGTAATCCACCTTACAACGTACTTATAACCTTCCCCACCGACTCTTTCGAATAAGACGACTAATGACGTCACGAATGAAGCAGCCATTGCAATAATTCCAACGTAAGCCGCCTTTTCTTTAAGTATTCTTCCAAAAAGTAGAAGCAACACGAAGGCTAATAGTGGGAAGACTGGTATTATCCAGGCAAATTGCATCATACCATCACCTTTTCCTCTTTTAGTCTACCAGACGTAGTTCAAAAATACGGTAATCATAACCACCCGAAAACTGTTCGACGGTTCTGTTTTACGTTTTTTTGATTACGATCTGTATCTATAGCCTTACCAACGCATAAGATCTTGTTTCATAACATCAATTGATTTGCGGTTACGATATAAGGCAATTAAAATCGCTAAACCAACGGCTGCTTCAGCGGCAGCTACAGTTATGACAAATAGAGTAAATACTTGCCCTGTAATATTGGCAAATGGTCCAATACTAGAAAATGCTACTAGATTAATATTGACCGCGTTTAACATTAACTCTACAGAAACAAGAACAATTACGAGATGTCTTCTCGTAAGTACCCCATATAAGCCGATACAAAATAGAATAGCTGCTAAGGCAAGATATAACGTTATTGGTACCATTCTAATCGGCCTCCTTTCGTGCCAACACAATGGCCCCTACTAAAGCGGCAAGTAATAATATACCTGCACCTTGGAATGCGATGACGTAATTCCCGTATAGCTCAATTCCAATCTGTTCTGCAGTACCAATATAAAGCTCCCCGCCCCCTGGTACATCAAGAGTAAAAATACCATTTAGCATTAAAACTAACAGTGCTCCTACCCCTACTAAGCTCACCATTTTATGAACTTGAGTTTTCTCTGGTCCGAACGAAACTGATTTATGGTCAGTCATCATCATACCGAATACGAAGAGAATTGAGAGCGCCCCTACGTAGACCATGATTTGAACAATACCGATAAATTCCGCTCTAAGCAGAAAGTAAATACCAGCAACTGCAAAGAAGGTAAATGCCATACACAATACACGATGAGCAATCCGTTGTAAAACGATAACTAAAACTGAACATGAGATAGCTAGAATTGCCAGGATTAGAAAAATAATTAACTCTCCATTCATTTTTCTTCACCTCGCTCTGTTTCTTCAACCGGCTCTTCAATAGTGTAATTTCCGTATACTTCATTATTTGTTAACCACTCAATATCCTTGAACATCGGATCACGAGTATAGTCTGAAAGATTATCATACTTTGTTGTCATAACAATTGCTTCAGTTGGACAAACTTCTGTACAAAAGTCACATAAAATACAGCCTTGAAAATCAATATTATACGTGTCGATCACTTTTTTCTTTGGATTTTCAGGACTTGGTTTCCCTGTTAATGTAATAACATCTGTCGGACAAGCCGTTACACATAAGTTACAGACGATACATTTATCCGGGAAAAAGCGTTGAATGCCACGAAAACGATCTGGAATGTCTGGTTTTTGTTCAGGGTACTGGATGGTTACCTTTGGTTTTACGAAGTATTTCAGTGTTATGCCGAATCCTTTTAAAAAGTTAAACATTTACATCACCCCATCCATACTTTTATCACTGCCGTAATGACAATGTTAAGAAGTGCTAGTGGTATTAAAACCTTCCATCCAAAGGACATTAACTGGTCCACTCTGACACGTGGCATTGTTGCACGTAACCAAAACCAAATGAACATAAACAAACACATTTTAAGCAAGAACCACACAATGCCTGGTAACACTGGCCCTAACCATCCACCAAGGAATAACGTTGTGGCAAGAGCAGAAATTGCGATTGCATACACATACTCAGCAAGGAAGAAGAATGCCATACGAAATCCACTATATTCTGTGTGATAACCTGAAACAAGCTCACTTTCTGCTTCTGGTAAGTCAAATGGAGATCTGTTTAATTCGGCAATGGCAGCAATCATATAAATAACAAAACCTAAAAACTGCGGAATGATAAACCAAACACCCATGCTTTGCTGCGCAAATACGATATCCCTTAAATTGAGAGATCCAGCTAAGATAACAACCCCAATAATTGCAAGAACTAGCGGAATCTCATAACTGATCATTTGCGCAACTGAACGCATAGCTCCCATTAATGAATATTTATTGTTCGAACTCCATCCACCCATCAATACGCCGATTGTTGTAATTGAAGAAATTCCGATAAAGTAAAGGACACCAATATTTAAGTCGGCACCAGCAAGACCTTCACTCCATGATATTGTTGCTAAAATCATATAGGATGGTGCAAAAGCAATGATTGGTGCAATCATGAAGACTTTCCGGTCAACCTGTGCAGGAATAATATCTTCCTTCATCAAAAGTTTCATAACATCGGCTACCGTTTGCAGTAATCCCCAAGGACCATGACGGTTTGGACCGATACGAACTTGCATGTAACCAATAACTTTTCTTTCAAAAAGGATCGCAAAGGTAACTGCTCCTAGTAGCATCCCTAGAATGATTACTGCATACGTAATCATAAATAATAAATCCATTATGCATCGACCTCCCCGAGAACGACATCAAGACTTCCAAAGATCGCAACTAAGTCGGCAATGTTTCTGTCTTTCAGCATATCTGCAAGGATTTCTACGTTAACAAACGAAGGACGACGTAGTTTTACGCGGTACGGCTTATTTTTTCCGTTGCTGACAACATAAACACCAATTTCACCTTTTGAAGCCTCACAGCGGAAATATGTTTCTCCAGCTGGCGGTTTAATCATCATAAGTCGTTGGCCTTTTTTGTGAATAATGTCTCCTTCAACAATTTGCTCACATGCTTGCTCAACAATTCGCAAAGACTGTCGCATTTCTTCAAGCCTTACTTCATATCTTGCAAAGCAGTCGCCTTCTTCTCTTGTCGGTATTTCAAAATCAAAGCGATCGTAAATTGAATAAGGTTGATCTCTTCTTAAGTCAAACTTGACACCACTACCACGTAAAATTGGACCTGAAAGCCCCCAATTTATTGCATCTTCTTTCGTGATAATTCCGACACCTTTTGTTCGACCAACGAATACTTCATTTCCAGTTACGAGCCTGTCATACTCTTCAAAGTTTTTACGGAGTAACTTCACTGTTTCTTGAACCTTTTCGATCCAACCAACTGGCGCATCCCACTTCACACCGCCAATACGCATGTAGTTAAACGTCATTCTTGCACCACTTATTTCATTTAAACGATCAAGGATCGTATCACGATCTCTGAAAGCATAAATAAATGGACTTAAAGCACCGATGTCAAGCAGGTACGTTCCCCACCAGACTAGATGACTTGCGACCCGGTTTAACTCCATCGTAATGACACGCAAATATTCAGCTCTCTCAGGAACTTCAATTTCCATTAACTTCTCAATAGCAGCACAATAGACGTAGTTATTAGTCATTGCATTCATGTAATCAAGGCGGTCAGTATACGGGATAAACTGCGAGTAAACTAAGTCTTCAGCAAGTTTTTCTGATCCTCGATGTAAATAACCGATCACAGGTTTTGCTTGTTTAATTATCTCACCTTCTATCACAACCTCAATACGAAATACACCGTGCGTACTAGGATGTTGCGGGCCGATATTTAATACCATTTGCTCTGTTTTTATACTCATCAACAGTCACCCCCTACTATAAACCCATTTCTTCTTTATCAAACTTGTAGTCTTTACGAAGCGGATGACCAACCCAGTCATCCTCTAATAAAATTCGGGATAGGTTTGGATGACCGATAAACTCAATTCCTAATAAATCATAAGCTTCTCGCTCATGCCAATCCGCCGTTTTCCAAACAGGTTGTACGGATATTACTTTTGGATTAGATCTTGGCATCTTAACCTTAATACAAAGGTATTGATCTAATTCCATCGAATAAAAGTTATAAATGACTTCCATATGCTCTGCATAGTCTACACCTGTTAAACAGCATAGAAAATCGAACCTCAATTTTTCATCGTCTACCAACATCTGAACAATTTCTAATTTCCAGTTCTCAGTATCGATCGTCAAAAAAGGTTCATTGAAATTTAATTTACTTTCAACAACTACTTCCGGGCCTGATAAATCTTCAATTTTTTTCAATACTATATCTAATAATTGTTGACTCATATCCTTTGGCCCACCTTCTTCCTTCTCTTACCCTTTGCTTCTTCCCTGATTTGGATACGAAGTTTCTCAATGCCGTCTAACAGCGCAGGTGGAGTTGGTGGACAACCTGGGATGTAAACATCGACAGGAACGATTTTGTCAACGCCGTTAACAACACTATAAGCTTTGTGATATGGGCCGCCACATGTAGCACAAGACCCCATTGCAATTACCCATTTAGGTTCAGGCATTTGATCGTATAGGCGTTTTACAACTGGTGCCATTTTCGCAGTCACAGTTCCCGCAACGATCATTAAGTCAGCATGACGCGGTGATGCACGGAAGATAACACCGAAGCGATCTAAGTCATAACGTGCAGCTCCTGTTGCCATCATTTCGATTGCACAACAAGCTAGACCGAATGTCAGTGGCCAAAATGACCTCGTTCGTGCCCATGCTTTCACTTCCTCAACCTTTGTAATTAGTACATTACGCTGTACTTCTTCGACTACAGCTGGATCGAATTCCTCTAACCCCTGTTTTCTTAGTTCCATTCTAGCACCTTCTTTTTCCAAGAGTACGCAAGGCCTAACCCAAGTACAACAATAAATATAAGCATTGCATTGATCCCGAACCATCCAAGATGGTCAAGGGCAACCGCCCAAGGATATAAGAAAACGGTTTCAACATCAAATACTACGAACTCTAGCGCAACTATGTAGTAGGCCACGTTGAACCGCACTTGAGCATCTCCAGTTGGCAAAATTCCACTTTCATATGGAACTAATTTTTCAGGATATGGGTTGTGTGGTCTCAAAAGCTTACCAAACGTCAATCCTCCGACTGGAAGTGCAATACCTAAAAGCAAAAATATGATGACATACACATAACTGTTTAGATATAAATCCAAATCCATGCGCTCTCTCCCTCCATTCCTTGCTTTATTTGTATTTCAACTCCCCTTCTAAATTATAACAAAGCCGTTCAAAATATGTCCACATTTTTCTCAATATTCAAATTGTTATACATAACACTATCTAAATGTTATAAATTAAGCGGAGCCTTGATCTTATAATAATTTTCAAACTATTATCGCTAAACCAGAGAGGTCGAATGCATGGCGATAATTGTCGAACTTCGGAATAAAAAATATAATTGTACTACTAGATTTAAGTTGCTGTACTAGTATGATAATTTATTGTCCTTTTTATTTAATCACTTACATGAAAATCTAAAAGAAAAAAGACGCCGAGGCGTCTTTTTTATTTTCTTTCAGCAACATTCAAACGGTTAATCGCACGTTTAAGGGCCATTTCTGCACGTTTGAAGTCGAGATCATCTTTTATTGCTTGTTGCAGGCGACGTTCCGCACGTTCCTTAGCGGCACGCGCACGTGAAATGTCGATATCTGATGGCAATTCAGCTGATTCTGCAAGGATACTAACTTGGTCACCGCGTACTTCCATTAAGCCGCCAGTAATTGCTACAAGTGTTATCTCAGAATCTTTTTTTATTCGAACCGCTCCAATGGTTAAAGGAGTAACTAAAGGGATATGGTTTGGTAAAATACCAAGTCCGCCGTTAATCGTATTCACACTTACCATTTCAACGTCTCCATCGAATACTTTACCATCAGGGGTTACAACAGTGACATTCATTGTCTTCATGAAAACCCTCCTTAAGCACTCTGGTAGCCACAGTGCGTGGCTTCTCTATGAGTGGAGACTAATTCAGTGAAATATATCTTCACTAAAATAGCTTAGATTAATTAAGTTTAGGATCTAAACTTATTTATCATGATGTCTAGCTACAGCGCCTAGCCCCTCGAGGTCAAATAACCTGCCAGTTAAAAAAGTGATAAACCTACTTTTTTCCTGTCAGAACATTTGCATGTCGGGGCTTAGCAAGGCGCTTCCGCTTTTCTATGCCATCGCTTTCGCTTTTTCAACAACTTCTTCAATACGTCCAACAAGACGGAATGCATCTTCTGGAAGATCATCGTACTTACCATCAAGGATTTCTTTGAACCCTTGAATTGTTTCTTTAACTGGTACGTAAGAACCTGGTTGTCCAGTGAATTGCTCAGCAACGTGGAAGTTTTGTGATAAGAAGAATTGAATACGACGAGCACGGTGTACGATTAGCTTGTCATCTTCAGATAATTCATCCATCCCTAAGATGGCGATAATATCTTGTAATTCTTTATACTTTTGTAGTGTTTGCTGAACACGACGAGCCACTTCATAGTGCTCTTTACCAACAATTTCAGGAGCAAGTGCTCTTGAAGTTGAAGCAAGCGGATCTACCGCAGGGTAAATACCCATTTCTGATAGCTTACGCTCAAGGTTTGTTGTTGCATCTAAGTGAGCGAAAGCTGTAGCAGGAGCCGGATCCGTATAGTCATCGGCAGGTACATAGATCGCTTGGATCGATGTTACAGAACCTGTTTTTGTTGATGTGATACGCTCTTGAAGCTGACCCATTTCTGTTGCTAGAGTTGGCTGATAACCTACCGCTGAAGGCATACGGCCCAGAAGGGCTGATACTTCAGAACCTGCTTGTGTAAAGCGGAAGATATTATCGATAAATAATAATACGTCTGCACCTTGATCATCACGGAAATATTCTGCCATTGTTAAACCAGTTAAGGCTACACGCATACGTGCTCCAGGTGGCTCATTCATCTGACCGAATACCATCGCCGTTTTCTTAATAACTCCAGAATCACTCATCTCGTGGAAAAGGTCATTTCCTTCACGAGTACGCTCACCTACACCTGCGAATACTGAAATACCGCCATGCTCTTGAGCGATGTTATTGATTAATTCCTGGATTAATACTGTTTTACCTACACCGGCACCACCGAATAAACCAATCTTACCACCCTTAATATAAGGAGCTAGTAAGTCTACAACTTTAATTCCTGTTTCAAGAATTTCTGTTGTAGTTGATAGTTCTTCATATTTAGGTGCAGATCTATGGATCGGGTCTCTTCTTACATTGGCCGGAACCGGCTCATCTAAGTCGATGTTTTCTCCTAATACGTTAAACACACGACCTAACGTTACTTCACCTACTGGTACTGAAATTGGTGCACCTGTATTGATTACTTCCAATCCACGGACAACTCCGTCTGTAGAAGCCATCGCAACTGTACGAACTGAATCGTCACCTAAGTGAAGAGCAACTTCTAATGTTAACTCGATATCAACTTCACCAGCATTTTGTGCTTTGTGAGAGATCTTTAAAGCGTTATAAATCTCAGGTAGTTCACCGCGGTTGAACTTTACGTCAACAACAGGTCCCATTACTTGAGTTACGCGTCCTTTGTTCATAATTTTTCCTCCTAACTTCCATTCAAGCAGAGATAAGGTTATTCAAGGGCCGCCGCTCCACCAACAATTTCTGTAATCTCTTGTGTGATTGCAGCTTGTCGGGCACGGTTATATTTGAGTGTAAGGTCATCAATAAGCGCACCAGCATTGTCTGTTGCCGAGCTCATTGCAGTCATCCTTGCACCGAATTCACTTGCTTTTGCATCAAGAAGCGCACCAAAGATTAAGCTTTCCGCATAATGTGGTAATAGCTGTTCTAGGATTACATCTTCATCTGGTTCGTAAATATATTCTGGAGTTGCTGCGTCTGATGATAGTTCAGTTAACGGTAACAGCTTAGTTTCTGTTACGTCTTGTTTAATCGGGCTGACAAAGTGATTGTAATAGACAAACAATTCGTCAAAGATTTCATCAGTAAACATTTGAACTGTTGTGCTTGCGATATTTTTAATATCTGCATACGTAGGGTTATCGGATAATCCAACGATTTCCTGAATTATTGGCATTCTGCGTTTCTTGAAAAAATCGCGGCCAATACGTCCCATCACAATTAAACCGTACTCATCAGGTGATTGATGACGTTCCTTAATCATGTTCATTACAGCACGAAGTATTGAACTGTTATAAGCACCAGCTAAACCACGATCAGACGTAATAACGATATAACCTGTTTTATTTACTGGGCGTTTCTGCATCATCGGATGTGTTTTTTCTGAACTGCCACCAGCAATAGAGACAACAACATCACGAATTTTATCAGTATAAGGCTGAAAGTTTTGGGCCTTCAGTTGCGCTTTGTTAAGCTTAGCAGCAGACACCATTTGCATCGCCTTTGTAATTTGCTTCGTCTTCTTTGTAGATGTAATTCTATTTTTAATATCTCTTAAAGAAGCCATGTTCCGTTCACCACCTTTATTCTAAACTGGTATCCCATTTTTAGAGGATTTCAAAAAGCAATTCCTACCTTTTGATCAGCTCTACTATTTTGAACTTACGAAGTTTTTCTTAAATGCTTCAATTGCAGCCTTCAGTTCAGTTTCGTCAGGCAGTTTACCAGTTGAACGGATTTGCTCTAGTAGATTTTTGTTGTTGTGATCGAAGTGCGTGTAAAGTTCTTCTTCAAAACGTTTCACATCTTCTATTGCGATATCGTCTATGAAACCTTTCGTTAACGCAAATAGAATTAGTACTTGTTTCTCAACAGCAAGTGGCTCATGTAGGCCTTGCTTTAGTACTTCAACTGTACGTGCACCACGGTTAAGCTTCGCTTGTGTCGCTTTATCTAAGTCTGAACCGAACTGCGCGAATGCTTCTAATTCGCGGTAAGATGCTAAGTCTAGACGTAGTGTACCAGCAACTTTTTTCATTGCGTTAATTTGAGCAGAACCCCCTACACGAGATACTGAAAGACCTGCGTTAACCGCTGGACGTACCCCTGAGAAGAAAAGATCTGATTGTAAGAATATTTGTCCATCTGTGATTGAGATAACGTTTGTTGGAATATACGCAGAAACGTCACCTGCTTGTGTTTCGATGAATGGTAGTGCAGTTAATGAACCGCCACCCTTTGCATCACTTAACTTAGCTGCACGCTCTAATAAACGTGAGTGTAAGTAGAATACATCCCCTGGATATGCTTCACGACCTGGAGGACGACGAAGTAATAATGAAAGCTCACGGTAAGCAGATGCTTGTTTTGTTAAATCATCATAAATAACTAAAACATGCTTACCATTGTACATGAAGTGCTCGCCCATCGTTACCCCAGCGTAAGGTGCTAAGAATAATAATGGTGCTGGTTGAGACGCACTCGCTGTAACAACAATTGTGTAATCAAGGGCACCTTGTTGGCGAAGTGTTTCAACAACACCTGCAACTGTAGATTCCTTTTGTCCAATCGCAACATAGATACAAATCATATTTTCATTCTTTTGGTTAATAATTGTATCAATAGCGATTGCTGTTTTACCTGTTTGGCGGTCTCCGATAATTAACTCACGCTGACCACGACCAATTGGAATTAAAGAGTCGATCGCTTTAATTCCTGTTTGAAGTGGCTCGTGAACTGATTTACGATCCATTACTCCAGGAGCATTGTATTCAATTGGACGAGTTTCAGTTGTTTCAATTGGTCCTAAACCATCAACAGGTTGACCTAAAGAGTTAACTACACGACCAAGAAGTGCTTCACCTACAGGAACCTCCATGATACGGCCTGTTCTTTTTACCTCATCACCTTCACGAATATCTGTGTAAGGGCCAAGAATAATAATCCCGACAGCATTTTCCTCTAGGTTTTGAGCCATACCCATTACACCATTAGAAAACTCAAGAAGCTCTCCAGCCATCGCATTTTCTAAACCGTGTGCTAATGCAATACCATCCCCAACTTGGATAACGGTACCGACATCATTAATTTCAACTTCAGACTGATAGTCTTCAATTTGCTTTTTTATAATTAAGCTAATTTCATCAGCTTTGATGCTCATATCCTTCACCCCTATCTACTAACGTTTTCCAGAAATCATACGACGTTCAATACGTCTTAGTTGGTTTAAAACGCTTCCATCATATATACGATCACCAATACGGACTTTAAAACCGCCGATTAATTCAGGATCAACGATATTATTAATGGTAAGTCTCCCTTTTCCAGATATTTTTGAAAAAGTTGCTTCAAAAGCAATCTTTTCAACATCTGTAAGTGGCTTAGCAGTATATACTTTCGCTTCTGCAACACCTTGCTCTTCGTTTGTAAGCTTCAAGAATTCTTCTACCATTTTAAAAAGAATCCCCTCACGCTTTTTGTCGATGAGAAGGAATAATGTATTTAGCAACGTATCACTAATTTGCCCTTGAAAGCTTGCTCTCACAAGATCTTTCTTTTCGTTTAGCGACACTTTCGGATGTTTGAAGAACGTATCAAATAGATTGGTATTTTTTACGACTTCACTTACAACCTTCAACTCTTCTGTCGTTTGAGCTACCGTATTTTGCTCTTTTGCTAGTTCAAATACAGCTATAGCATACCTTTTTGCTACGTGATCTTGTTTCATAGATCTTCGCCTACTTCTTTAAGGTAATCTTCGATAAGCTTAGATTGAGCCTTCTCGTCAAGTTCCTTCTCGATCACTTTTGTTGCTACTAAAACAGAAAGAGACGCAACTTGCTCGCGTAATGCCGAAACAGCTTGTTCTTTTTCTCTTTTAATTTCAGCTAATGCTGCTTCCTTCATTCTTTCAGTGTCAACTTTAGCTGATTTAATCATCTCTTCTGTTTGTTGCTCAGAAAGTTTTTTCGCGTTTGCAATAATACTTTGAGCTTCAGTACGAGCTTTTTGAATTTCTTCACGTTGTTCTACTAAGTATTTTTCTGCTTCTTCACGGTTTCTTTCTGCAGAAGTAATTTGATTTGCAATATGCTCCTCACGCTTTTGCATCATCGCAATGATTGGCCCAAAAGCGAACTTTTTAAGTAACATAAGGAGAATCAAGAATACTACTAGTTGATAGACCGCGTTGATCCAAGGAATATTTGTAAACAAAACATTCTCCTCCTTTTCTAATCTTACATAAGGAATGGCGAAGATTGATCAATAGTAACCTTCTCCGCCATTTTTTTAAAAATTAAAAGATTAAGCGTTACCTAAGATTAAGAATGAGATAACGATTGCAAGGATAGGAAGTGCCTCTGCTAATGGAACACCAATGAACATGATTGTTTGAAGTGAACCTTTGATTTCCGGTTGACGAGTAACTCCTTCTAAAGTAGCACGAACGATGATTGCTACCCCAAATGCCCCTGCGATTGCTGCTAATGCTGCTACGATTGCCGCTGATAAAAATACCATGAAAAAATCCTCCTTTAAGATATGAAAAATTAGTTTTTTTTATTATTACGCCCTGAATGAACAAGACAAATGGAAAAACAATGTTATACAAGCTTTGTTGCTAACTTTAATGATCTTCACTGACTTTATGTGACATATATACCATCGTCAACATACAGAAGATGAACGCTTGAAGTGAACCAATGAAAATACTAAATGCTTGCCAAATCATAAGCGGTATTGCTGTACCAAATGCCAGCAAAAAGCCACCCGTTCCTAGACCTACCAGCATCATCATTAGAACTTCTTTTGCATAAATGTTACCGAAAAGACGCATTCCAAGCGTTAGTGTGTTAGAAAAATCCTCAATAATCTTGAACGGAAATAAGAATGGTACCGGACGGAAATAGTCCTTCCCGTATTCTTTAGGACCTTTAAGCTTAATGCCATAGTAATGGGTTAACAGAATGACAAATGCCGCTAAGGACAACGTCAATACTGGGTCTGATGTCGGTGATTTCCACCATACTTCATAAACACCCTCAGCAATCTTTGACTTAATCTCGAAAGGAACACCCAACATGTTGGCGACAAATACATACAAAATAATTGTTAAGCCAAGCATGACAAAGTTCTTTCCGACTTTCCAGTCCATATTACTATTAATAATGTTCTTAACAAAATCAACTAGCCATTCTAAAGCATTTTGTGCACCTGTTGGTTTCATTTGAATTCTACGCGACATAAAAAAACAAACAAAAAAGACAATTGCTGCCGCTACCGTTGTCATTAAAATACTAGACATATTGACGTCAAGACCGAATATTTCCCTCATGGGAGGTTTTGTTACCAATTCGTTTCACCTCTTTTCATACTATAGATGTTTAAGTTGAAATAATGAATTAACTAATATGATGATATAGGTTAGCATTAAACCTATGACCACACTTATAAAGTGGAATTTATCGGGGTATTGGATCGCGATATACACTGCGCCTAACACTAGAGCAAAACGAAATAGGGTTCCTAACGATAACTTTGCTCGTCCGATTTCCATCGATTCGCCTAACCTTTTCACTTGAAAATATGTACTCCATAAATTGCTCAAGCTGATGACAGAACCTAACAAAAGCCCAAGAAAAATGGAAGTGTATGTAGTTGTAAAGGCTAAAACCACGAAGAAACCCATAATAATAGCTGCATATACTGTATAGCGCTTAGTTAAAGATATATAGTCCACGATTACCAATCTTCTCCTTAGAGAAACAGATGCTACTAGCCTTGTTCCCCTTGATCTCTCATTGATCCTGTCCCTTAAAAAAATGCTTTACAGCGATAACAACCCCGTAAGTACCAGTTCCAAGGCCTATAAAAAGTCCAATAATGAGAAATACTGATTTTGTTTCAAAGTAGTTGTCAAGCCATCTACCACCAAAAACACCTACTAGTATCGAACCTAGCAAATAGGAACTAATCGTAGACATAAGGGCAAGTGATCTCATTGTTTGTTTAAAGCGTTCAGGATTTTGCATAAATACCCCTTATTTATGTTCGAAGTATAAATTGAAAAACTTTAAACTACACTCTAAACATTGAAAAACTGTTATGTAACAAATGGAAGTACTATGCAGAGAGAGTTCTTAATGTAAACCCTATCATTATGTCCTTTGTAATCGTACAATAGGGTCTAACATCTGTCAACGGATTTACAAAATAAAAAAAATTAAGTTAACTTTATTTGCACAGTGCTAACTCCCATTCTAAAATAGGACAATTCGGTGAAAAAAGTTTACTATTTCACAAAATCATTATAACTTATATTGACAAGAAATGTTCAACATATGCAACATTTTTTTTGTGGTAAATGTTTGAAATTAAAAATACGGTAAAAACCATAACTCTATTTTAATTAAACATTGTGCCTAACCACAAATTTTAAGCAGTTTTTTATGCAGAATGCTACTTTAACAACATAAATAGCATTCTGCTTCTTAACCTTATCTAATATGCATGTTATGCCCAGATATTTTCTCTATATCCTCACCGATATAAATTGTTGTTTCAATAAGATCTTCTTTTCCTTCTTTCATGGCGTAAACGAGTGTTTTATAAATACCTTCCTCAAGTTGTAAATCATCTAATTCTACTTCGAGTAGACCGCGATCAACATCTTCTTTTACATCTAGATATTTAATAAATTGGAACGTGTCAGGATCGTACAGGGCAATACCGACTTCTTCCGCTCCCCCCGGCAAATAAATTTCGTAACGATATTCGCCTTCCTCATCGCCAAACTCAAATGAGAATGCCATTAGACGAGGGTAGTTCGGTTCTTCAATAAAAAACATGTATGGAACGCGAACCGGGTCTCTACCACCTTCAACGACAAACTCACCGTAATGAATACCTGATTGAAAAACAGCTGGTAAGATGTCGATCGTGACCGGGACTTGCTTTTCTTCACCCGGTTTCAATGTAATAGAAAAAGGTACCTTCCATTGAATTCCGTCTGGGACGATAAAAGGCGGCTTAACGTGATATGTCCGCGTTCTTTGAGATGTGTTTTTGATGGTTATCTCTACTTCTTTTAAATGCCTCGATTGCTCCCTTGTCCATTTCCCAAATCCAACTGTCCCTGGGTATACTAGCGTCTCAGCTTGCACTGCCTTTCCTACTTGAATACGACCTGTTCCTTGTTCATGCGGAGAGTACGGCTTCCCTTCCTTATCTTCAATAGGTTTTGCTGTATTCATAATTGCTGCTTTTATTTCATCAGGAGTCCAATCTGGATGAGCTTGTTTAACTAAAGCAGCTGTTCCTGCGACATGCGGCGCAGACATACTCGTTCCGTTTAACCCTAAGTACCCTTTAGGTATCGTACTATCAATTGCAACACCAGGCGCAACAACATCAGGCTTTACCCCCCACGTGTGGGTAACTGGTCCTCTTGAACTAAATGGGGCAATTTGATCTTCTTCCTTTCGATAGATCGTGCGCAGATAATTACTCTCCTTTAGATCAACCTTGTCTTTTAGCCATTCACCATCTTCTTTTGAAATCGAAACTACAGGAATATCTAACTGCATTTCTAGTGCACCCATAAATGGCCCTGGCGTATTGTTGTAAATAATGACACCTCTAGCACCAGCAAGTTGGGCAGTTTTTGCCTTTTCAACAAAAGGAATTACACCTCTTTTAACAAGCACAAGTTTATTTTTGACGTCTTTCATATCCTCAGTTCTACCGAGCCCTACTTCTTTAATAGGAATATCTCTTTTAAATGTCCAAGGCTTTGAACCTACCAACATATTCAGAGCTATTTCGCGATCTTCACTTTCATAAGTTAAATAAGGTACTTTTAATGGAGGTGTAGAAGCTCCTACAGAGATTGCTCTCAGTGATGTACCGGGTGATCCTACTGTCCACATATTTGGACCACTATTACCATTAGACGTCACGGCTATTACACCTTTTTCAACTGCTTTATCTAAAGCAATACTCGTTGGCCAATCAGGACCGTTCACCGTATTGCCTAAAGAAAGATTGATTATGTCAACGCCATCGTCCACTGCTTTCTCAATGGCTTCGATAACCTGTTCTGTCGTCCCTTTTCCACCGGGACCTAAGGCTCTATAGGCATATATTTCAGCTTCCGGAGCAACGCCTTTTATTTTCCCATTCGCAGCAATAATACCAGCTACGTGAGTACCATGGATGGTAGAAAGACCTTGCTCCTTCGTCGTCTCCATCGGGTCTCCATCTTGGTCAACGACGTCGTATCCACCCTTGAAATTTTTCTTTAAGTCTGGGTGTTCGTAATCAATGCCAGTATCTATAACTGCAATTTTTATCCCTTTACCGGTTAGGCGTTGCCCTTTTTTATCTAACTTGCCTCGGATTTTGTCACCACCAATGAACGGCACACTTTCATCCAATGTTACTTCATATGTTCGTAATGGATCGATTCGTTTAATGCCTGCAATCTTTTCAAGCACTTCAATATCCTGCTTTTGTATTCCTAAAGAAAAACCGGTAAATAGCGACTGAAATATTTTTCGAAGTTGGCTATTAGGAAGTTCTCGTTCAATCTGGGTCAATATCTCATTTGGATTTCCCTCGACCTCTACCATAACGACTGTCTCTTCTTCGCCATTTCCTTTGTTTGTTGGAGGGCGTTCTGGAAAAGTTGCCGCTAAAACTTGTTGTATAAAGCTAACTGTAAATATCAAGGTCAATAATAATATTTTTTTCATCCGATTCCGTTTTTCCCTCCCTGTTTTTATTGAATTTCAAGTATTTTTAGTGCACTTAGATAGTTAAGTAAAACCGTGTAGTAGCTAATTTCTTAAAAGCATGAAAATCATTCCTTTTGTATAATTAGCTTTTTTAGCGTTCCACATTATGACAAAAACATGCGAATGTTTTACTCGGTAAGGACTTCCTAATACAAAGTACTCAGAAAAAGAACAAAGCACAAACGCCCTAGTATGCCCCGACAATTCTGTCAAGCATCTTAAAACATATAAGATCCTAAAAAAACAAAAAGATCTGCACCGCTTTTAGGAAGCGAGATACAGATCTTTTATTAATATAGTTGATATACATATTCCTTTTAAAAAATGGAATAGATTTACTTTGTTCCGAATAAACGATCTCCAGCGTCACCTAAGCCTGGGACGATGTATCCTTTTTCATTTAACTTTTCATCCATTGCCGCTAAATAAATATCTACATCCGGGTGTTCCTTTTGGACAACTTCTACACCCTCTGGAGCAGCTATTAAACACATCAATTTAATATTCTTGGCACCACGTTTTTTTAATGAGTTGATGGCTTCTGCAGCTGATCCCCCTGTAGCAAGCATCGGGTCGATAACGATAAACTCTCGCTCCTCCACATCTGTTGGAAGCTTTACGTAATATTCTACCGGCTGTAATGTTTCAGGGTCACGATATAAGCCAACATGTCCAACTTTTGCAGCTGGGATTAACTTTAATATTCCATCTACCATCCCCAAACCTGCACGTAAAATAGGAACTAAACCTAATTTTTTCCCAGCGATCGTTTTTGACTTTGCCGGTCCGACTGGCGTTTCTACAGTTACATCTTTCAGGGGAAGATCACGAGTAATTTCAAATGCCATTAATGCCGCCACTTCGTCTACTAGTTCACGAAACTCCTTAGTCCCTGTACTCTTATCTCTAATGTACGTTAATTTGTGTTGAATTAATGGATGATCAAAAACAAATACCTTACTCATCTGCTACCCGCTCCTATTCTTTAGAGTTATGTACTATAAGTTAATATACCACGTTAACTCTTTTTTGCTCCTTGAAGATTTTACATAAAAAGTACGATAACTTCAAGAAATAATTAAAAAGTCTCCACATATTGTTGAAAATTCGCCGATTTACTCATCTTTTGTAGACTGATCATTGCATAACTTAACTTGTTAATTTATTTTTCTAAGAATTTACTAGCGAAAATCACTCACTTACTAGCCAAATCATGTGACTTTCTAGCCAAACGACAAAAAAGCACAAAGTTCGACAACTGACACTTTGTGCTTTTTTTATTTTTATAAATTTGGATATAAAGAATGTTTGCTCATGAGCGCAGCAACACGCTCTTTTGCTTCAGCAAGCTTTTCTTCATTTTCAATATTTTTTAACGTTAATGCAATAATTTCACCAATCTCGTCCATATCTTCTAACCCCAATCCACGGGATGTTACTGCTGCTGTACCGATGCGAATTCCGCTAGTAACAAATGGACTTTGTGGATCGAATGGAATGGTGTTCTTGTTTGTTGTAATACCAATATCATCTAAGGCTTTTTCAGCAACTTTTCCAGTCATCTCTAAGCTTCGTAAATCAAGAAGAACTAAGTGGTTGTCAGTTCCACCAGATACTAAATCAATTCCTTTTTCTACAAGCTTGTTCGCAAGACGATTTGCATTTTCAGCAACTCGCTCACCGTACTGTTTAAATTCAGGTTGAAGGACCTCACCTAATGCAACTGCTTTGGCTGCAATAACATGCATTAATGGACCACCTTGAATTCCAGGGAAAATTGACTTATCTATTTTCTTCGCCCATTCTTCTTTACATAAGATCATTCCACCACGAGGGCCACGGAGTGTTTTATGAGTTGTTGTTGTAACAAAATCAGCATATGGAATTGGATTTTCATGAACTCCAGCAGCAACAAGTCCTGCTATATGAGCCATGTCGACCATGAAGTAAGCACCAACTTCATCAGCGATTTCACGGAACTTCTTAAAATCAATCGCTCTTGGATAAGCACTTGCTCCAGCAACAATTAACTTAGGTTTATGTACTCTCGCTTTTTCTAGGACATCTTCATAATTTATTAGGTGCGTTACTTCATCAACCCCATATTCAACAAAGTTATATTGAACACCACTAAAGTTGACCGGGCTTCCATGAGTTAAGTGACCACCATGGGAAAGGTTCATTCCCAATACTGTATCGCCATGGTTTAAAATTGTAAAATAAACAGCCATATTTGCTTGAGCACCTGAATGTGGTTGAACGTTTACATGTTCAGCTCCAAAAATCTCCTTGGCACGGTCTCTTGCGATATCCTCAACGACATCAACATGTTCACACCCGCCATAATATCGCTTCCCAGGATAGCCCTCAGCATATTTATTTGTTAAGACTGAGCCTTGCGCTTCCATTACCGCTTCACTTACAAAGTTTTCCGATGCAATTAATTCAATTTTATCGCGTTGTCTTGATAATTCATCTTGCATTGCTTCATAAAGTTTTGGATCCTGATGCTTTAGACGTTCCATTTTACAATCCCCTTCCATACATTAAATCGTTAAAGAAATCTCACGTTCACTATTTTATCACATTTGATCATGATTTGAACTTGAAATTTTTGAAAAAGAAAAATTTTTAGTCACAATTACCTTCTTCTTCTTGCAATTCATAAACTGCTCTTACTCCCCCAATTAACTTAGGCCTTGTGATCGCTAACGTTAAATGAGCTTCACCAATCATTTTTATTTGGCTTCTTACAGGAACAGCGACATGTTTCAAGTGCATACCTATTAACGTATCACCTATATCTATCCCAGCATCCGCTTTAATAAATTCAACAACCGTAGGGTTTTCGAACTGCTGGTATGCATAAGCTGCCATCGAACCACCAGCTTTAGGAATAGGGATAACTGACACTTGTTCTAAATTATATTGTCTTTGTGTATTTTCTTCAACAACTAAGGCTCGGTTTAAATGTTCACAACACTGGAAAGCTAGCTGTACACCTGTTTTTTCCTGAAATAATTGTAATGCCCGAAAAATCACTTCAGCTACTTCTTTTGTTCCAGATGTACCGATGTGTTGGCCAACTACTTCACTTGTGCTCGTGCCAATGACTAAAACATGTTCTTTAGTGAATGCCATTTTATTATTTAAATCAACTAAGGCCTGATTAACCTGATCAAAAATTTGCCCTATAGAACTCAATTACAATCACCAACTTTTTATAGTTTTTAGTTTAGAACTTCGAGTTGTCTTAATTGCTCAAAGCACCTCTTTTAAAAAATTTGATACTACTAAATATCCACCAGACAGAGATTTCATCTCTAGCTGATGGATTTAAGAATTTTATTATTTTTCTAATAGGGTGATTTTTTCGACACGGCGAGCATGACGACCACCTAAAAACTCAGTTTCTAACCAAACTTTCGCAATATCTCTAGCTAAACCTGGCCCAATAACTCTTTCACCCATTGCTAATACATTGCTATCATTATGTTCTCTAGTTGCTTGTGCACTAAAAGTATCGTGGACAAGAGCACAACGAATGCCTCTTACTTTGTTCGCTGCAATACTCATACCAATTCCAGTGCCACAAATAAGGATGCCTCGATCAACTTCCTTGTTCGCTACCTTTTTTGCAACTGGTAATGCATAGTCAGGATAATCTACTGATTCCCCACAAGTACAGCCTAGATCCTCATATTGTATATTCATTTCATTCATAAGATCAATGATCTCAGCTTTAATATTAATGCCACCATGGTCTGAACTAATTGCTACTTTCATTTGACGCCCCTCTTCCAAAATTAAGTTGTAAATTTACCAATCGTTTTTTGTAGCTCACTAGCTTGGCTTGCTAAAACTTCGGCTGAAGACGCAATTTCTTGCATCACTGCCGCTTGCTCTTGAGTTGTAGAAGACACTTCTAAAGTTCCTGCAGATGTTTCCTCGGCAATCGCTGCTACTTCTTGCGATTCCTTTGTTGTCACTTTAATCGCTTGGCGCTGACGATTAATAATCTCTGTTATATCTTGAACAGCATTCGCTACTTCATTCACTGATTTAGTCATTTCTGCGATAGCTTCATTTGTATGTGAGCCTTTTTCAGCTTCCTTATTTGCTACCTCGACTTGTTTCGATATTTGCGAAACAACGTTAGCTACTTCATCCTGAATATTTTTGATTAAGCCAGAAATTCCTTGCACAGCTTTAGAACTCTCGTCTGCTAATTTACGCACTTCATCAGCAACAACAGCAAAACCTCTTCCTTGCTCACCAGCCCTCGCCGCCTCTATTGATGCATTTAGAGCAAGTAAGTTTGTTTGTTCAGCAATATCTCCGACTAAAGAGATAATCTCACCTACTTTTTTCGCATGCGATTCTAAACGGTTTACTACTGTTAATGAATTTTGGTTATCTTGTGCTAACTGATTAATTCCTGATACTAGCGTGTTAATCACTTGCTTACTCTCAGCTAATGTTTCTACCATTTCAATTGAAAGTTCTTTGGATACAACCGCTCGATCTTGAACTTGATCTGCTAACTGTGAAACATCTTCCATTAACTCTGCCGTTCTTTGAATGGCGCTAGCAGAGTTTTCTGCACCCGCCGCGATTTCATTAACTGTTCGTCCAATATTTTCAGCTTGATGAGCTGCTGATTGCGACGAATTTTTGATATTACTAACTTTTACATTTGTTAATTGGAAGTTTGTTTCAATATCGGAAACCATTCCACGTAAGTTTTGGACCATTTCTTGATACGCTAAGCCTAGCGCACGAATTTCATCATCAGATTTAGTGACATCTACATCGACACTAATATCACCACTAGCTACTTTCCTTGATGCTTCTTCGAGTCTCGTCAATGGTTTTGTAATAAAACCGGCACCGATATAGCCGAGGATTGCACACCAAATGACACCAAGGATCAGTGTAACACTTGTAAAGATATCCTCGTTAACACCAAGTCTAGTTCCTAAAACCTCACTCCAGTAAAAAATAAAAAAGGCACTCGTTCCATAAGTAATTGCAGCAACGGTAGTAATACCTACTACCAACTTTTTTCTTAGACTAAACGTATATTTCTTCTTTTTACTCATTACATGTGCCTCCGCTTTTTAGTGAAATTGTTTAGAGCCTAATAGACGCTGTACCTTACTTATCTTCATTTTCCTAATTTCCAGTTCGCCTTTAGTCATTAATATTTAATGCGTTTATAACTTTGTTAGCAGTTTATCAATGGCCTCCTCTATTTCTTTAGCCGTCCTTCTATAAACTTCTATTGAACCTCCGAATGGATCAGAGACATCAAAAGTAGGTAAGAGCTTTTCCAGCCTTTCAATTTGTTCACGCTCTTCTGTTAATAATTGTTGAAGTGATTTATTTAGATTATCGAGTTGTTTCTGGGCACCGATGTCTTGACGCTTACTCAATTCTTCTATTTCATCTTTATGTTTTTGAATAAATTGCGCTTGTTTCAGCTCCATTTCAACATAATGCTGTTGCAGCGTTCGGTATGTTTCCTCCAAATCCTTGTTGAAAGCGTATTCTTTTAACGTATATATTTTATCGACAAAAGCTGGGAATTGTTTAATTAAGGTTGCTTTATGACTTTCCGTCAACGTTAGGACAATATCAGCCCACTCTATCAATTGTTCATTTACTTGACTTGAAGAATGATTAAAAGAAATTCCTTTTTCAGCCAAAATCTTTAAAGTACCATCAGACGCCTTCATCCCCGGCAAAGCATTAACACCTGCTGATTTAACTTCAATATCCGGTCGCTTCTCTTTTAAAAGAGCTTGTGCGAGTGGGCTTCTACAAGTATTTCCCGTACACACGAAGAGGAACTTTTCCATTTCCCCACTTCCCTTCTGCTATAATGTTACAATGTTATACAAAATTATATAAGAGCTTTTTCATAATATCTTTAGGAAAAGACTTCCTTTTTAATAAAAGTGGTAAAAAGCTATGAAAAAATGTTAACAGCAATACTGCTGTTAACATTTACATTTTATCATAACTCATATATTTTATAACACATATGTTTTTTAAAGTGGCCATAAAAGTTTTATTCCAAACCCCAATAAAATAAAACCACCTAACAATTCTCCATAGACACCTATGTACCCCTGAACCTTTTTACCTATAATTAAACCTAACCATGACAAAGTCATACTCATAAAACCAAAACTCAACAAAGTAATGACCGTTTTTGCGCCGATCATTCCTAGACTAAGTCCAACCGAAAAACTATCAACACTTACACTTAACGCAAAAAGTAGAAGACCTATTCCTTGGGGTTGCAGTATTTTTTCATTATATTCATCTGAAAAAAGAGCAGAGTATAGCATCTGTAGCCCCAAAATTATTAGAAGTGCGCCACCGATCATAATAGCTAAAAATCCAAAATATTGCGTTAAAAATTTCCCTATAACAATTCCTAGAAATGGCATAATCACATGAAAAGCACCAATTGTGATTCCTATTTTAAAAATATGCTTATAGCGCAACCCTAGCATTCCCATTCCGATTGCTAAGGAGAAAGCATCCATGCCTAAGGCAAATGCCATAATACTAATCGTAATCAATTCATTCAACAAAAGGATCTCCCCCTAGTACATGCTACTCTACCCTATGCACGTCCAAGGAAAATTATTTCATTATTTAATACTTTAATTAGCGTCTAAATATTATTCGACAAAAAGCAAAGAACCCTCTATGCATTTCTAATGTGTCTTGCTATTCGTTAATAACATCGCCACCAGCAGCCTTCGTTAGACGGTTCATAACCGCCTTGCCGACACCTTGCTCTGAAAACGTCTCACTAAAAATAACGTCAAGGTCATATTCATCAAACTTCCTTAAAACTTGATAGAGATTTAAGGCTACTGACGATAAATCAATCGTCGAACCACAAGACAGAATCACATCAGCTTGGTAAGTTTTATCATTTTCAACAGTAGTCAGTATTCCAACCTTTTTTCCTTTTTCTTTTGCAGATATTACTTGTTTTTGTAGAAAAGAAACACTTCCATCAACTAAATACAACTTCGCCTTTGGTGCATAGTGTTTGTATTTCAATCCAGGAGATTTTGGGGCTTGTCCATCTTCTTCAAGAGCTGGGTCAACAGCTACCAGACCAATTACTTTTTCAAGTTGTTCCCTTGACACACCACCCGGACGTAAAATCATCGGTATTTCAGCTGTACAATCTAATACTGTCGATTCAACTCCAACGCCTGTTGCTCCACCATCGACAATTCCAACAATTTTTCCAGCGAGATCATCATACACATGCTCAGCTGTCGTTGGACTAGGTTTTCCTGAAACATTGGCGCTCGGAGCCGCAATTGGCACATTCGCCTCACTTATTAAAGCAAGAGCAACTGGATGATTCGGCATGCGAACGCCAACTGTGGATAAACCAGCCGTAACGTTATCTGCAATCCCCTCTCCTTTTTTTAATACTAACGTTAAGGGGCCAGGCCAAAACGCTTTAATCAATGTATTGGCATGAGCGGGTATTTCATTAACAAGCTCTTGTAATTGCTCTAACTTAGCTATATGAACAATTAGCGGGTTATCACTTGGTCTACCTTTAGCTTGGAATATTTTCGCTACCGCTTCTGTAGAAAACGCATTAGCTCCTAAACCGTAAACAGTTTCTGTTGGAAATGCGATAACTTCATTTTTTCTTATCCACATAGCAGCCTCTTGAATTTGTGGATAATTCAAGTCAACATCTTCTACAATCCACTTCTTTGTCTCTACATAAGCCATCGTCATTACTCCTTAAATCTAGATTATCTTCATTTTATCGCAATATTTTTTCTATTCTCGTAATGAAAAACCTTACTTTCTATTGTTTTTGTAACAACCTACCGATGTCTTTTGAAAAAAAAAAATTCAATCACAATATACAATATTTTTAATGAAAAAAATAGTTATCCACGGATGTGGATAACCTGTTGATAATTTAAAACAGTTTGAAATAATGATTATGTTACTAAATTTACTTTATTATATAACTGTTTGTCCACAACTATTTCATCTTAGATATCAGCTGTGGATAAGGCCATTACTTTCGTAACACCTTCTACGTATTGAGCAAAATGTTCTGACAGCTTTAAGTGTTCAGGAATTTCGTTTTCTTCAAGGATCTTAAAACCAATATACTCAAAAAACGGCATTGAAGAATTTGTTAATAAATACAATGTCTCATATCCTTTTTGTTTGCCATAAGCAACTGCTAATTCGATGAAATCTAAGCCAATTTTTGCATTCCAACTTTCTGATGACATCACCAAAGACCGTAATAATCCGTCATTTTCAATCGGCTCAATCCCTACGGTTCCAATGATCTTTTTGTCTGGGTCTTCTACAACAAGAAAGTTATCAATATTATCCTCAATTCCTCGTTCAGATAAATTAGCTTTCGCTAATAAGTGCTGGATCGGTAACAAATCTTTTTCTGTAGCTATTCTTATCACGATTCCCATTCCTTCTCCTCCTACAAAATGGCTTGTACTACCATCTTATGAGAAGAAACTCGTAAATATCACTTTTTTATAGAATAACAGTAAGTAAAATAGACTATCAGCACCACAAGAACATAACTACTAACATTTATCCAAACATAAAATTCTTGATTGTATGAAAAACTTCAACTACAAAAAATCGCACTTCAGTTTCTACTTCCTCGCCATCTTGCTCAGCTTCAGCAGCATCACCATTAGCAAAGTCGATAAAACATAGTGGTGGGAATAGAACACACCACCAATTTTCACCTTTCCCTTCACCAATTGTAATTAAAACAGCTTCATACAACCCAGCCGGGTAAACAACATTGCCATAAAGCTTTGTTGGAAATTGCACTTCGTCAAACTCTACAGTAAAGCTGTCACTAACACCAATTCTAGCAAGTTCAGATGCAACAATTAATTCAATTTTTTCAAGCTGAGATTCAATCACATCTCTGGCATATTCAATAGACTCTAATTCTGTTACCCAATTTGTAATTTCTGCATTTACTTGATCGCGAATTTCTCGTTTTAACCACTGATCCTTCGGCGAGTCGCTATTAGCTAGAATTCGAAGGCGAATTGCCTCCTCAGGAATGGCCACCATATTTGCGGCAGCGACAGACATACTCCTTTGAGCCTCCCAGCTCATTACTAACACTAGTAAACTAGTAAATATATAAACAATAGCTTTTTGATTTAATCTCATTTTCATCCCCCACCCTTTCAATAATACAAGTGTGGACAAGATTAAGAGATTATAAACATATTTAATTATTTTTTTGGTAGAGTGTTGAATTTTCAGTGAGGCTAGTTTTACTTGTGCCCTACCACTATTAAAATCAACACTCTAATTGCTACACGATTGTTGCAAATACCATTCGGTCCTTACCGTTAATATCAAAAACGATTTCTGTAAAAGCATCAGGAAATTGGATTTTAATAAGTTGTTCAACTCGTTGACTTTGCCCGACACCGACCTCAAAAGCAATTATCCCTTTTTTATTTAAAACAGCTGGAATTTGTGCGATTAACTTTTCATAAAGCTCATAGCCTGAACTACCACCTACTAATGCTAGTGTTGGTTCATAATCTCGAACGTTTTTAGCTAGCAATTGAAAATCCGCTTCTGATATATATGGTGGATTAGAGATTACAACGTCAACCTTTGTTTTTGTTATAAGCAGAGGTTGAAGTAAGTCACCTTCAATAAATTGTACATTTGCAGCTAAGTTTGCCGCGTTTTTCTTAGCAACTTCGATCGCTAGAGCGGAAATATCAACAGTTGCGACATTTAGTTTTTGACTTTCTAACGCTAAGGTAATCGCAATAGCACCACTACCTGTTCCGATATCGACAACATCGATCGTAGAATGATTAGGAAATACCTTTTCTATCCGTTGGAAAAGACCTAGAACTAACTCCTCCGTTTCTGGACGGGGAATTAACACATTTCCGTTAACAAGAAAGCGTCTCCCATAAAAGTCTTCGACACCTGTTATATGTTGGACAGGTGTACCCTCTGCTACTTTATATAATGCGTCTTTAAACGCCTGTTCAATTTCTAAAGGGAGTTCATCTTGAAGCATCCCAAAAAGCTGTGAGCGGTCAACATTAAGCAAATGCTTTAATAAAATTTCTGCTATCGGATGTTCGAGACCATGTTCAGTTAAAAAAGAAGAAGCCCAGCGGAGGGCTTCGTAAATTTTAATCAATTGCATAGCCATTACTCGTCCGCCTGATTCATTAAGCTTGCTTGCTCTTCTACAACTAATGCATCGATGATTTCATCAAGTTTCCCTTGCAGAATTTGATCTAACTTTTGTAAAGTTAAACCAATCCGGTGATCAGTCACGCGACTTTGCGGGAAGTTATAGGTACGAATACGTTCTGATCGATCTCCCGTACCAACAGCTGACTTTCTAACTTCATCATATTCTGCTTGTTGCTCTTGTTGCATTTTATCAAAGATGCGGGCTCTTAATACCTTCATCGCTTTATCTTTGTTTTTATGTTGAGATTTCTCGTCCTGACACGTAACAACCGTATTTGTTGGAATATGCACGACACGTACAGCCGATGCAGTTGTATTAACACTTTGCCCACCAGCTCCACTAGAACAAAACGTATCAACGCGAATATCTTTATCATGAATTTCTAATTCAACATCTTCAGCCTCTGGTAAAACAGCTACTGTAGCTGTTGATGTGTGAATGCGGCCACCTGATTCAGTTGTCGGTACACGTTGAACTCGGTGAGCACCGTTTTCATATTTAAGTTTAGAATAGGCACCTGCACCATTGATCATAAAAATAATTTCTTTATAGCCACCAATTTCTGTATAGTTGGCTTCAATTACTTCTGTCTTCCAACCTCTGGCTTCTGCAAAGCGAGAATACATTTTGTATAAATCACCTGCAAATAATGCAGCTTCATCGCCACCAGCAGCACCACGTATTTCTACAATAACGTTTTTATCGTCATTAGGGTCTTTTGGTAGTAAGAGTACTTTTAGCCTTTTTTCTAGCTCTTCTTTTTGCTCTTCAAGCTCACTAATTTCCATTTTAACCATTTCATACATGTCGTCATCTAACTTTTCTTCGAACATAGACTTAGCGTCTCTATATTGAGTAACAACTTCTTTATATTCCTTATATGCTTGCACTGTATCTGTTAAATCGGATTGTTCTTTCGAATATTCACGAAGTTTTTTCGAATCATTAATAACGTCTGGATCACTTAAAAGCTCATTTAATCTTTCGTAACGATCTTCCAATGACTGTAATCGTTCAAACATGCTCATTCACCTCTTTTTATAGCATAACATTCTAATTATAGTACACCTGCTTTATATAGTCAAAGGTTCTATGTAGATAATCCATCACAAGTATCCGTCCGCCCATTATTGCTTCTACGATATACTAAGAATTTTTAACTCATTTTGAAATAGTGAAAGAGGTCGTCCAACTAGCGGAACTCGGCTACTTTATAGAAGTGTTTATACCTACACAATCTATCCAGAGTAGTCGAGGTGCTTTGGGACAACCTCCTTCTTTTAAGGATTAATACTTAAATGAATATCGTAGCGCTGCATCGCTTGTGTTAATACTTTCTGGAGTTGGGCTTGTTTTCGATCTCGTTCTTTCTTATCAGCTGCATCAAATCTGGCATTTACCCAAATGTCTTTACCAACGATGAATACCGATTCTGGGTGAGTTCCTTCTTGAAATAAGATGGTCCTTACCTTATTTTTATCGTCGCCAAAGTCTTGACGATGACGATCTAATGTTCGGAAGCTTGGTGTTTGATTGATCATCCCATCATATTGGTACTCATCGACATCATCACGAATAACGCCATAATTGATTGGACCCGGCCCTAATAAACCGTAAGCAACCTGTTTTGCATCCATTTGATTATTCTGGCCTGCCTCAAGCGGAGTAATTGGTGAACATGCGGAAATCATGAATAGAGCAGCTAGTAAGATACTCGCTTTTTTCATGAAAACACCTCCTACCAATAGCTTACCCAGTTCAAACAAATAATTTCGGCAACTACTTTGCCTTTATATGGCGCTCCTTGATTTTAAAGACTTTAATTGCCTTTCTAGAAAGATTTGGTTTGCGATAATAAAAAACCAACCTCAGGAGAGATTGGTTTGTTCTTGCTTTATAGATAATAATTCTGATTTCCCTGGCACTTCATGACAATGTCTACATCTTGGTTCGTACGACTCTGACGCGCCTACCAAAATAATTGGATCATTATAGTTTGCAGGTTGTCCATTAATCAATCTTTGTGTCCTGCTGGCGGGCGAACCACAAGACAAACAAATCGCTTGTAGTTTTGTTACAGTTTCAGCTAAGGCCATAAGCGTCGGTACCGGACCAAATGGTTCTCCACGAAAATCTTGATCTAACCCTGCAACGATTACGCGAATCCCTCGATCAGCAAGAGATTGAACAACAAAGATAATCGCTTCGTCAAAGAATTGTACCTCATCGATTGCTACAACTTGTGTATCAAAATCCAGTAGCTCTAAAATATCTAATGAAGCCTTTACAGGTTTGGCTAACACTTTGGTACCATTGTGTGATACTACTTCTTCAGTACTATATCGATTATCAAGTGCTGGTTTAAAAACTTGAACTTTTAGTTTCCCAAAACTAGCTCTTCGTACACGTCGAATTAGCTCCTCTGATTTCCCCGAGAACATACTTCCGCAAACAATTTCCAACCAGCCTTCTTTTCTTGTCAAATGCATATTATTGTCTCTCCCATCACTGATGTTCAAGTATTCTCTCCAATGCAGGAGATTGTGCAAAAAAAACAGGCAAGTAAAATTGCGCTTGCCTGTCTTCTTTATTACTTAAGGTTGTATTTCTTCTTGAAGCGGTCAACACGTCCACCAGCGTCAGCAAACTTCTGACGACCTGTGTAGAACGGGTGAGAATCAGAACTTACCTCAACATTAATTAGCGGATAAGTTTTTCCATCTTCCCACTCAACAGTATCTTTAGAATACTTAGTTGAGCCACTTAAGAACATAAAACCTGTACTTGTATCCTTAAATACAACTTTTTGATATTTAGGATGGATTTCCGGTTTCATACTTTTCATCTCCTTTTTGCCCTGAATCTCTTCGAAACAGAGTTAACTAGATGTTTAAAAAATAAACACCTTTTTCACACATGTCGAAATTATATCAACTTAAAAGACATTTTGCAACTGTAATTTTGTGGGTAACCGGGCTTTTCAGCTTTTCTTATTACGAACGGACTTTTCGGCCAGCTTTGTCTTCTTCTATTGATGCAAAGAACTCTTCGTTTGATTTCGTCGATTTTATTTTACGAATAAAGTGATCAACGTATTCTGAAGAATCTTTCATCGTTTTACGAATTGCCCATAGGTTTTCAAGTTGAGCTTTTGGTAATAGAAGTTCTTCACGTCTTGTTCCAGAACGTAAAATATCAATTGCTGGGAAGATACGTCTTTCAGCAAGTTTTCGATCAAGATGAAGTTCCATGTTTCCAGTTCCTTTAAACTCCTCATAAATAACTTCATCCATCCGTGATCCAGTATCAACTAATGCTGTAGCTAAAATTGTTAAGCTACCACCTTCTTCAATATTCCTTGCCGCTCCAAAGAAACGCTTAGGGCGATGGAACGCTGAAGGGTCGATACCACCTGATAGTGTTCTTCCGCTTGGAGGGACGACTAGGTTATAAGCTCGAGCTAGACGTGTAATGCTATCCATTAAGATGATGACGTCTTTTTTGTGCTCAACAAGACGCATTGCTCGTTCAAGTACAAGCTCAGCAACCTTAATATGATTTTCAGGAACTTCATCGAAAGTCGAGCTAACAACTTCTGCATTTACAGAACGCTCAATGTCTGTAACTTCCTCAGGACGTTCATCAATTAAAAGGACAATTAATTCTGCCTCCGGATGATTGATCGATATACTATTAGCTACTTCCTTTAACAAAAGTGTTTTACCTGCTTTTGGAGGAGCGACAATTAAACCACGTTGACCAAACCCTACTGGAGAGATAAGATCAATAATCCTCGATGAAACTTTCTCTGGCGAAGCTTCTAACTTGATTTTCTTTTCAGGATATAACGGAGTTAATGCAGGGAAATGCGGTCTATTTTTGGCGGTGTCTGGATCATCACCATTAACAGCCTCAACGTGCAGAAGTCCATAAAAACGCTCATTCTCTTTTGGCTTTCTAACTTTCCCGGATACTTTATCACCATTTCGAAGCTCAAATCTGCGGATTTGTGAAGCAGATATATAAATATCTTCAGAGCTAGGTAAATAGTTTATTGGTCTTAAAAATCCAAAACCTTCTGCAGAGACAATATCTAACGTCCCTTCCATAAACATCAATCCATCTTCTTCTGCTTGTCCTTTTAAGATGGCAAAAATTAATTCTCTCTTAGTTAACTTACTGTATGAAGTTACCTTATATTGTTTAGCTAATTCGTACAGCTCACGTAACTTCATATTTTCTAATTCGGCTAAATTTACTCCCATATTTACACCACTTCTTTTTAATAGATTTTTTCCTAAAAAACAAAATACCTCTTCTATGAAGAGACTTAGATGCGATAATTATTTAAATCTGGAATTTAATTATGAAAGGATATACTAAATGAAGTTGAAACTGAGGTTCGCTTGTCATTTTCAGAAGAATAGTAAAAGCTGAATAATTTCAAAAGACATCCATGAGCTCTCATGTAATTGGCAGACAGCTGGTTTCTCGCACTGTTATCCTCTTCCTTTGATAGAAGGCGTGCTCAAAAAAATTACAGAAAGAGAAAGACGTTAAATTCCTTACAAACTATACATATACATTTTTCTATTAAACATATAAATGCAACTATTATTTTAACCACAAATAATACTCTTATACAAGGAAAGAGTTTTGAAGCAAGGTTGGAACGGATCTTTTTTATTCTATTATACCTAATTTGAGTATAAATTAAAAGAACATTCGTTCGTAAAAATGAAAAATTATAGAGTTTAGAGGTTAAAGTCCCTCTAAACTCTCATGCAGTTTATTTAATAACTAAATCCGGTTTCTTTTTTAAGCTATGTTTTCCATCAATAAATCGAACTGTTCCTGATTTTGCTCTCATAACGATAGATTGAGTGAACCCAACCTGCCCTTGGTAACGGACACCTTTCAGCAGTTCTCCGTCTGTCACTCCTGTAGCTGCAAAAATACAGTCGTCTCCTTTTACAAGGTCATCCATGAGCAATATGCGATTAACGTCTTCAATACCCATTTTCTTACAGCGCTCAATTTCTTCATCATTTTGCGGCAGTAATCTACCTTGAAGTTCCCCGCCTAAACATTTTAAACCAACTGCAGCCAAAACGCCTTCAGGGGCTCCACCTGAACCTAATAAAATATCAACACCTGTATCTTCAAAAGCAGTATTAATAGCCGCAGCTACATCTCCATCTTGCATTAACTTTATTCTAGCACCTGTATCACGAATTTCTTGAATTAGTTTTTCATGACGTTCACGTTTTAAAATGGCTACTACTAAATCTTCAATGTCTTTTTTCTTCGCTTTTGCTACAGCTTGAAGGTTTTCTAAAACTGTGAAGTCTAGGCTTACCTTACCAACAGATTCCGGTCCTACTGCTATTTTATCCATGTACATATCAGGAGCATGGAGTAAATTACCTTGGTCTGCTACTGCTAGTACAGCTAACGCGTTCCACTCTCCGCAAGCTACGATATTTGTTCCTTCTAAAGGATCTACTGCAACATCGAGGCGTGGTCCGTACCCGTTTCCAAGTTTTTCACCTATGTATAACATCGGTGCTTCATCCATTTCACCCTCACCAATGACAACTGTTCCCTTCATAGGAATTGTATCAAAAACATCACGCATTGCTTTTGTTGCTGCATCGTCTGCACTTTCCTTATTTCCTCTCCCCATCCAACGAGCAGATGCTAATGCTGCTGCTTCAACAACCCGAACTAGTTCCATTGTTAAACTTCTTTCCATTTTCGCTCCCCCTTTTAAAGACCCCTAAAATAAGCTTTAAATCCCCTACTATTAAGCGTTTTCGACTTCTTTCATTTCTTCGGCATTCATTTTTTCGCGCCAAATTTTCGCTCCAAGACCAATGAGCTTTTCTTCTAAATGTTCATACCCGCGATCTATGTGTTCAACCCCAGATATTTCAGTAACACCTTTTGCCATAAGCCCTGCCACGACAAGTGCCGCACCCGCACGAAGGTCACTTGCTCGCACTTTTGACCCTTGAAGTTCGATATTTCCACCATTAATAATTGCAGATCGCCCTTCTACTTTTACATCGGCACCCATCCTTCTTAATTCATCTATATGCTTAAATCGGGCATTATAGATCGTATCTGTGACAATACTTGTGCCACTTGCTTTTGTTAAAAGCGACGTAAACGGCTGCTGTAAATCGGTTGGGAAACCTGGATACACTAATGTTTTTATATCGACACCTTTTAAATTACCAGTTTGATATATATAAACTTGATCTTCATTTGTTTCAATTTTAATGCCCATTTCACGAAGCTTCGCAATTAGTGATTCTAAGTGTGATGGAATTACATTATCAATCAATACTTGTTTACCCATTGCAGCAGCTAAAACCATATACGTTCCTGCTTCAATTCGGTCAGGAATAATCGAATGGCGACAACCATGAAGAGAGTCGACACCATCAATGCGAATTTCATTGGTACCAGCACCTTTAATTTGCGCACCCATACTTGTCAGCAATGTTGCTACATCAATGATCTCTGGCTCTTTTGCTGCGTTTTCAATGACTGTTCTACCTTTTGCTTTTACAGCTGCTAGCATAATATTGATCGTTGCACCTACACTAACTACATCTAAGTAAATTTTTGCACCACGCAACTCATCAGCTCGTAGATAGATTGCTCCCTGTTCATTTGTTACTTTTGCGCCGAGAGCTTCGAAACCTTTAATATGTTGGTCAATTGGCCTAGGGCCCAAGTTACACCCGCCAGGTAATCCAATGACTGCCTTCTTAAACTTACCAAGCATTGCTCCCATAAGATAATAGGATGCGCGTAGCTTTTTTACTCGTCCATTAGGTAGTGGCATAGCGAACATGTTTTCAGGATTAACAATTAAAGAATCCCCCTCAAGAGTTGTTTTCCCGCCAATTTCTTCAAGAAGTTCACTTAGTAACTGTACGTCAGATATTTGGGGTAAATTATCAATAATTACCTCTGAATCAGCTAAAATGGCAGCTGGAATGAGTGCAACTGCACTGTTTTTTGCCCCACTTATATTTACTCTTCCCTCTAGAGGATAACCGCCCTCAATTAATAACTTTTCCATAACAGCTTCCCTTCTTCTTTTCATTACTTTCAGGTTATATTCTGAATTAAGAAAAACAAATTTAACATAATATGTTAAGTACGTTTTTCTACCCTTAATCATTTTTTACCATTATAACCACATTAAGTGAAATCAACCTTAAAAAACAAAAATCTTCAATCATTCGAGTGTTGAGTTTTAAGCCAGAATGCAAACTTCGACTTTGAACCATACCCAAAAACTCATAACTCAAAACTCAGCACTCAAAACCATAGAAGCACAGAAGCACCTTTTTAGGCGCTTCTTTGCTTCTCTAGCTTTAAAAATATATTAAGCTTAACACCTTGCGAAAAATTGTCGCAAATTATTTATTATTATAAGAGCAACTGCATTCATTGCTTCTTACCTATTATACCACTATTTTTGCCTATTCCAATCTTCTAAAAATTTTTCAATACCTTGGTCAGTTAGAGGATGTTTTACTAGTTGACTAATGACTTTAAACGGAATTGTTGCGATATGAGCACCCTTCATAGCGGCATCATGAACATGCATTGGATGACGAATAGAGGCAGCAATAATCTCTGTTTCGATGTTATGAATGAAAAACATTTCTGCAATTTGTGCAACTAAATCCAGTCCATTTTGACCGATATCATCAAGTCTCCCTAAAAATGGCGATACATACGTCGCACCTGCTCTTGCAGCTAGTAACGCTTGTACAGCTGAAAAGACAAGGGTTACATTTGTTTTTATTCCTAAATCACTAAAAGTTCTTACAGCTTTTAATCCTTCTGATGTCATTGGGACTTTTACAGTAATATTTGGAGCAATAGCAGCTAACTCTTTTCCTTCTTTGATCATGCCTTCATAATCAAGAGCAATTACCTCAGCACTAACAGACTCTGATACAATCGACGTTATTTCTTTCAGTCGAGTATGGAAATCGACACCTTCTTTAGCTACCAAAGAAGGGTTTGTTGTCACACCGGCTAACACACCTAATTCATTTGCCTCACGAATTTCTTCTAAGTTTGCCGTATCAATAAAGAATTTCATTTTTATTCACCCCTATTTTATCTTAATATCGAAATTTTTTTTAAAGATTTGCGGTTTAAAGACACAACCTTCGGTGGACTTTTACCTGTCTACTATATTCAATAGTTCAATCCTTAATTCCTTTATCTAAATACGTAACTTTTCAAATATTCATAAAAAAGAGCCGACCTCAATTAAGAAGATCAACTCTTATTATTATAAATTAAGCTTTGTTTGAAGAACCAAATTCACGCATTTTACCAATAACTGTTTGCTTGATTACTTCACGTGCAGGTCCTAAGTATTTACGAGGATCATACACTTCTGAATCTGCTGCAAGAACTTCTCGAACTACTTTTGCAGACGCAATTTGACTTTCTGTATTAACGTTAATTTTCGCTGTACCAAAAGAAATAGCCTTTTTAATGTCAGCAGTTGGAATTCCTGTTCCACCATGTAATACTAGAGGAACACCAGTTAAGTTAAGAACCTCTTCCATTTCTTTGAAACCTAAGTTAGGCTCACCTTTGTAAGGTCCATGAACAGAACCTAATGCTGGTGCTAAGCAGTCAATTCCAGTGCGCTCTACAAGCTCTTTACACTCGTTAGGATCGGCATAGATTACACCTTCAGCAATAATATCGTCTTCTTGGCCGCCAACAGTTCCTAATTCCGCTTCAACAGAAACGCCATGGAAATGTGCAAGCTCAACAACTTTTGAAGTGATTTCAATATTCTCTTCAAAAGGATGGTGTGAAGCATCAATCATAACTGAAGTAAATCCAGCATGGATAGCTTCAGCACATTTTTGGAAACTTGAACCATGATCTAAATGAATAGCAACAGGAACAGTAACTTTATACTCTTCCATTAGCGCTTCAACTAATTTTACAATTGTTTTAAAACCGCCCATATAGCGTGCAGCACCTTCTGATACACCTAAAATTACTGGTGAATTTTCCGCTTGTGCTGCTTGTAAAATCGCTTGTGTGAATTCAAGATTGTTAAGGTTAAACTGTCCTACAGCATACCCTTCACTTTTTGCTTTTTCTAACATTTCTTTCATTGAAACTAAAGGCATTGGTGATTTCCTCCTTTGATATAAAACACTCGTTTAGGTACCCTTATCTCGAATAACCATTTATAAAAGTAGCTCTACTCTTAAATTTTTACATAAATGCATAGAAATTATGTATAGAAGGAAGCTATTTCTCGCAAATGATCTGAGCTACACTTAATAAGATAGTTATTCAAGTTGTACAGACCTAATTATAGCATAATAAGAAAAGAAAATTACGAAAATATCTTGACAAATAACATAACTTTAATGTAAGCGTTTCCTTTGGCTGTTTATTGAAAAAGCTGCTTTTTTATAACAGCACGAACTTCATCAATATCAAAAGGTTTTGCAAAATGTGTAATGGCGCCTAGTTTCATCGCTTCATTTATCATGTCAAGCTCGCCGTACGCTGTCATCATAATGACTTCGATACTTGAATTGTAGTCTTTTAACCTTCTTAATATTTCTAATCCGTCCATTCCTGGAATTTTCATATCTAAAATAACTAAATCCGGTAAATTCTCTTTAACAATGCTTAAAGCTTGAACACCACTTGCTGCTTGATATGTATCATAACCGTCTTTTTGAAAAATTTCATTTAGTAATACACGGATTCCAAATTGATCGTCAACAATTAATATTTTTTTCTTCATAAATTCACCACATTCCCCTAGATTTTCAATAATATCCTGACATATTAATTCTTTTTTTGCGACAGAAACTCCTTCTATTTTCAAAAATTTCTTTTTATAAAAAACTACAAGCGTCAAGTAATATGTAGTTTTTTTGATCTCTAAAAAAAGAAAAGCGTAGCCATGCGGCTACGCTTTATTTAATGATGCTTTAATAAATTCTCTAAATAATGGTTGTGGTCTAGTTGGACGTGATACAAATTCCGGGTGGAATTGAGATGCAATAAAATACGGATGATCTTCAATCTCGATAATTTCAACAAGGCGACCGTCTGGGCTTGTCCCAGAAAATTTAAAGCCTGCATTCTCCATCTGATCACGGAATTCATTATTAAATTCATAACGGTGACGATGACGTTCATAAACCACTTGTTCTTGATATGCCTCAAACGCAATAGAACCTGGCGTTAATTTACAAGGGTAAAGACCTAAACGTAAAGTTCCACCTAAATCTTCAATGTCTTTTTGTTCTGGTAAAAGGTCAATAACTGGATATTTCGTTTCAGGATTAAGTTCAGCAGAGTTCGCTCCTTCTAAACCTAATACATTTCTAGCATATTCAATTGATGCTAATTGCATCCCAAGACAAATCCCAAGAAACGGAACTTTGTTTTCTCTTGCATATTTAATTGCAGAAATTTTCCCTTCGATCCCTCGATCTCCGAAACCACCAGGTACTAAAACTCCATCAACGTCGTTTAACAAATCACTTACATTTTCCTCTGTTACCTCTTCAGCATTAATCCATTTAATTTCAATATCAGCATCAAAGGCATACCCTGCATGTCGTAACGATTCAGCAACTGAAAGGTAAGCATCTTGAAGAGCTACATATTTACCTACTAGACCAATCTTCGCTTTCCCAGATAAGTTTTTCACCTTATTAACAAGAGCTTTCCACTCTGTCATATCAGGTTCCTTACAATCAAGCTTTAAATACTCGCAGACGAACTTATCCAGTTTTTGTCTTTGCAACTCAAGAGGTACCTCATATAACGTTTCAGCATCTCTAGCTTCAATAACTGCTTCTTTATCAATATCGCAAAATAGCGCAATTTTATCTTTCATATCATCTGGGACAGGACGTTCTGTACGAACAACGATAACGTTAGGTTGAATACCTAGACTTCGTAATTCTTTGACACTATGTTGAGTTGGTTTTGACTTCATTTCTCCTGCCGCTGCTAAATAAGGGATTAGTGTACAGTGAATATACATTACATTACGAACGCCTACATCACTTTTAATTTGGCGAATAGCTTCTAGGAACGGAAGTGATTCAATGTCACCGACAGTTCCTCCAATTTCAGTAATAACAACATCGGCGGCCGTTTCACGTGCAGCACGGAAAACACGCTCTTTAATTTCATTTGTGATATGAGGGATTACTTGAACAGTTCCACCTAAATAGTCACCACGACGTTCTTTTTTCAAAACTGTTGAGTAAATTTTACCAGTTGTTACATTACTATTTTTACTCAAGTTAATATCAATAAAGCGCTCATAATGCCCAAGGTCTAAATCTGTTTCGGCACCATCATCAGTAACGAATACTTCACCGTGTTGATAAGGACTCATTGTTCCTGGATCAACGTTAATGTAAGGATCGAATTTCTGAATAAATACTTTTAACCCACGATTTTTTAATAACCGCCCTAAAGATGCAGCTGTAATACCTTTTCCAAGTGAAGATACAACCCCACCAGTTACAAAAATATACTTCGTCGCCATTTTGTTCCCTCACTTTAATATTTTAGTTTATAGTTTCCACTTTTATACTTTCCAATCTAATCAAATTTAAAGTATAAAAACAAAAAAACAAAAGCCACTGCCCCAATTTTAGTGGGGGCGAACTTTTGTTTTTACATTAAGTATTTGGAAAGGCTAGAGATTTTGCTAAATAGTTAGCAACGTCCCTATTTTTCAAATAATAAGTTAAGTTCTATTCATTTCGCTTATTAGAAAAGCCCAAAAAGAATTTTAACCTAAAATAGCGAAATCTGTCAAGATGAGATTTTTTTTATGAAAATAGAAGGTTACCTATAGTCTTGTCCTTATAGGATATCGTCTTCATCCTCTTCTAGATCAACATCTAGGTCATCATCTGAATCTGCATCGTCATCATCTAAATCTATGTCGATATCTTCATCGTCTTCGTCGTCTTCATCACTAACAAGTTCATCAAGTTCGTCTTCTAAATCTTCGAATTCATCGTCTAAGTCTTCATCTAGATCATCAAAATCTTCATCTAACTCAACAACCAGATCATCATCATCATCGGTCTTCTTCACTTTTTTACGACGAACAGTTTGTGTTACTTCTTCATCAGCTTGTTCATACGGGTACCATGTTCTTAAGCCCCATCGATTTTCACCAAGACAGATAAAACGCCCATCAACATTTAAATCTGTATACAGGTAAGAGATTCGATCCATTACCTCACTTTCAGACATTCCTTTAATTTCTGCAATTTGCTTAACTAAATCGCCAAATACAAAGGGCTGTTTTGTGTCTTTCATTAAATCGTAAGCGATTTCGATCATCGACATTTCTTGAATTTCTTCTGGCGTATACTCATTTAGCGTCAAAGTTGACACATCCTTTCAATGAACATTGATCATTATTTATGGTAGAGAAACACTATCTTATTAAAAGCCAGCATTTTTCTATGAAAAAATTTGATTTGTATTTAAAATTCTATAAGGAAAATCATACCTTTCATTATAAACATAAATGAAAACATTATGCTAGTCTCTTGGAAAAAATTAAATGGAATGTAAAATCTAGAAACTAAAACTGTATCGAATTTTAGACGCTTGTTCGAGCAAATCTAGCGACAACAAATAGAAATTAGTTTTATTATCATTAGGAATTGGTATTTATGATATGTTAGTTAATGCTCAAACTTTTTTTCACACAAAAGTAGTGGAGCTGAAAACTTGCGATTTTCAGCTCCAAAAATATTTTACATATTACGACGGTATTGTCCACCTACTTGGTAAAGTGCTCGGGTAATTTGTCCGAGAGAAGCGACTTTTACTGTTTCCATTAGTTCTGCGAAAATATTACCGTTAGACATGGCCGTTTGTTGTAACCGCTTTAACGCTAACTCTGTAAATTCCTGATTTCGCTGTTGGAATGCACGTAAATTGTTAATTTGCTGTTCTTTTTCATCTTTTGTAGCTCGAGCTATTTCCATTGCGAATTCCTCTTCAGATGCTGCATTTGGATTTAAGTACGTGTTAACTCCAATGATTGGAAGTTCTCCACTATGCTTTTTCATTTCATAATACATTGACTCTTCTTGAATTTTCCCACGTTGGTACTGTGTTTCCATGGCACCTAACACTCCGCCACGATCACTTAATTTTTCGAGTTCTTGCAACACTGCTTCTTCAACTAAATCTGTCAACTCATCAATTATAAAGGAACCTTGAAGAGAGTTCTCATTTTTTGCTAGACCAAGCTCTTTTGTAATAATCATTTGAATTGCCATCGCGCGACGCACGGACTCTTCAGTTGGTGTTGTAACGGCTTCATCATAAGCATTTGTATGCAGTGAATTACAATTGTCGTAAATTGCCATTAATGCTTGAAGCGTTGTACGTATATCATTAAAATCAACTTCTTGAGCATGAAGTGAACGACCTGAAGTTTGAATATGGTACTTTAGTTTTTGACTGCGATCATTACCACGATACTTATTTTTCATCACTGTAGACCAAATCCTTCTAGCTACACGACCAATAACTGTGTATTCTGGATCAAGTCCGTTAGAGAAGAAGAAGGATAGATTAGGAGCAAAATCATCAATTTTCATACCCCGACTCAAATAGTATTCGATATACGTAAAACCATTTGCTAGCGTAAAGGCTAACTGACTAATTGGGTTCGCTCCTGCTTCAGCAATATGGTAGCCTGAGATCGAAACAGAGTAATAGTTTCGTACATTATAATCGATAAAGTACTGCTGAATGTCCCCCATCATTCGTAAGGCAAATTCTGTTGAAAAAATACATGTGTTCTGACCTTGATCTTCTTTCAAAATATCTGCTTGGACAGTACCACGAACATTTGCTAGCGTAAGAGCTTTAATTTTTGTTTGTTCTTCGTCTGTAGCCTGGCGATTATGGTCAGTTTCAAATTTTTCGATTTGTTGTGCAATTGCTGTATTCATAAACATCGCAAGAATAATTGGTGCTGGTCCATTAATTGTCATTGATACCGAGGTTGAAGGGGCACATAGATCAAAACCAGCGTAAAGCTTCTTCATATCATCTAATGTACAAATACTTACTCCACTTTCACCTACTTTACCGTAAATATCTGGACGATAATCTGGATCTTCTCCATATAACGTAACCGAGTCAAAGGCGGTACTTAAACGCTTTGCATCGTCATCTTTCGATAAATAGTGGAACCGTCTATTCGTTCTCTCCGGTGTACCTTCGCCCGCAAATTGCCGCTTCGGATCCTCACCTTGACGTTTAAACGGAAAGACACCTGCTGTGTAAGGAAACTCTCCAGGTACATTTTCTTTGAAGCTCCAACGCACAATTTCTCCCCAATCTTCAAACTTTGGTAGAGATACTTTTGGAATTTTTAATCCAGATAAGCTAGTTGTCATAAGTTCTGTACGAATTTCTTTATCTCGAATTTTTGTCACTAGCTCATCTTTGGAGTAGTTCTCCTTTAAAGTTGGCCATCTTTCGATAATCGCATTTGTTTCTGGTTGGAGTTTTTCTTCAAAGTAGTTTTTAACTTTATTGAGTTCAGCACGGACTTCTTCAGACGTTTCGCCACTCATTAAATTGAGTGCTTCAATTGTCCCTTTAATTTGGTATAACTTTCTAGCGACGGTTACTTGCTCTTCTGAATATTGTTTATAACTACGAATTGTGGAGACAATCTCAAATAAATATTGGGAACGCTCAGGCGGTATGATCATATTGTTTTTGACAACGTTTTTTGTCGTCTCTAGAGTTGTCTGCCAATCTAACTGAAATTTTTCATTAATTTTATGAATTAGCGCTACAAATAGTGTATTAGTACCAGGATCATTGAATTGACTGGCAATCGTCCCGTATACCGGCATGTTGTCAGTCTCTTCTTCAAAAAGAGTCCGGCTCCGTTGATACTGTTTTTTTACATCACGAAGGGCGTCTTCAGAGCCTTTGCGCTCAAACTTATTAATACAAATCAAATCTGCATAATCGATCATATCAATTTTTTCTAGTTGAGATGGGGCACCAAATTCACTAGTCATCACATACATCGAAATATCGACTACCTCAACAATTGCTGCGTCTCCTTGACCAATTCCACTCGTCTCAACGATGATTAAATCAAAACCAGCTGCTTTAACGACTTGGATCGCATCGCGAATCCCTTCCGAAATTTCCATTCTTGATCCACGTGTTGCAAGAGAACGCATAAATACCCGTGGTGAATTAATTGAGTTCATACGGATACGATCTCCAAGTAGTGCTCCGCCTGTTTTTTGTTTTGTCGGGTCAATTGAAATAATTGCTATCGTTTTATCTGTAAATTCATATAAAAAACGGCGAACTAACTCATCCGTTAATGAACTTTTACCTGCTCCACCAGTTCCTGTAATCCCGATAACCGGAACATCCTCTGCCATTGCTTTTATTTTTTCAAAGGCTGCTTCAGCAGTAGTCGCAATCTCTTGATTATTTAACTCCTGTTTTTCAGCTAGAGTAATTAACTTAGAAATTGCCTTAACATTTTTCTCACGTAATTGTTCAATTTCAACAGTAACACTTTTCACTGTTGGATAATCACATTCCTCCATCATCATGTTAATCATGCCTTGAAGTCCTTGTGTTCTCCCATCTTCTGGTGAGAAAATTCTCGCAATGCCGTACTGATGGAGTTCTTTAATTTCAGAAGGGATAATCACTCCACCTCCGCCTCCATAAATGCGGATGTGAGAAGCCCCTTGTTCTTTTAATAGGTCGTACATATATTTAAAATATTCCATATGGCCGCCCTGATACGAAGATAGAGCAATACCTTGAACATCCTCCTGAATGGCCGCATTAACTACTTCTTCTGCTGAACGGTTGTGACCTAAGTGAATAACCTCAGCACCTGAAGCTTGTAGCATTCTTCTCATAATATTAATTGAGGCATCATGACCATCAAACAAACTAGAGGCAGTTACAAAACGTACATGGTTTTTCGGTCGATATATTTCAATCTTTTCCATTAACTCATCCCCCACATGAAAAGCAACTTTTATTTTACAATTTTAAAAATACACTTACTCTTTTAGTAACCCTTCCAAAATCAATTGGGTTTGTAGTTCAATATATTCCTCTAACGAATAGCTTTTCTGAACAGCCCAACGTCTAAATGTCCACATATGGGCTTGAACGAGAATATTATGAGCAGCTAGCTTCACTTCTTGATCTGATAAATTTAAATGACCAAGGTTCACGCAATCTTGAATTACATGCTCAATCATCGCCGTCATATCTATTTCCTTTTGTAAAACGTAAGCTAATGCCTCTTTTGGCAATGATTTAGACTCCTGGTACATTACTAACACTTCGTCTTGCAAATCATCGATTACTTTAAAGAGAGCTCCGATCGCTGCTTTTAAGCTATCGATTCCTTCTACATCTTGTTTCAGGCGTTTTTTTAATTTTTCGCTAACCTCATCATAAATCGCGTCACAAACGAGATAGAGAATATCTTCTTTAGAGCCTATATACTCATAAAGAGTTCCGATACTAAAGCCGGACTCTTTCGCAATTTCTCTCGTAGTTGTTCTATGGAACCCCTTTTCTTTAAAAAGAATAACGGCCGCCTTAATCATTTGTTCTCTTCTTTTTTTAATAAGTTGTTGATCTTTTACCATCGAAGGTACTTTCTTCTTTTTCAACGACTAATGCACTCCCCTGTAATTAATGTAGAAATGTAGAATTGTATTATGAAAATATTTAAGTATTAACTATACAGTCTACACCACTACATCTTAGTTTAATCTGCTAAGAGCATTTTGGAAATCACGAGTCTTTGAATTTCATTTGTTCCTTCATAGATCTGTGTGATTTTTGCATCTCTCATATATCTTTCAACAGGATATTCTTTCGTGTAACCATAGCCACCAAATACTTGAACAGCCTCGATGGCGACATCCATTGCCGTGTCTCCAGCAAATAATTTAGACATCGCCGATTCCTTACCATAAGAAAGTCCTTCACTTTCGCGCCATGCCGCTTGGTAAGTTAATAATCTTGAAGCTTCAATTTTTGTAGCCATATCAGCAATCTTAAATGCTAACCCTTGCTGTGCTGCAATAGGCTTACCAAATTGTTTTCTTTCCTTTGCGTAACCAACAGCTGCATCAAGCGCACCTTGAGCTATCCCCACTGCTTGAGCAGCAATTCCGTTACGCCCACCGTCTAATGTCATCATCGCAATTTTAAAGCCTTCACCTTCTTTACCGAGAAGATTTTCCTTAGGTACACGGCAGTCTTCAAAGATAATTTCTAATGTTGGCGAAGAACGAATCCCTAACTTTTTCTCCTTTTTACCAAAAGAAAAGCCAGGGGTTCCTTTTTCAACGATAAAAGCACTAACACCTTTATGCTTTAACTCTGGTTGTGTTACGGCAAAAACGATATAAATCTCAGCCTCGCCGCCGTTAGTAATGAATATCTTTGAACCATTTAAAATATATTCGTCACCATCTAGCTTTGCTGTCGTTTTCATTGACGAAACGTCTGATCCTGCACCAGGTTCGGTTAAGCCGTAAGCACCCATTTTTTTACCTTCAGCCATTGGGCGTAAAAACTGTTGTTTTTGTGGTTCTGTTCCAAATTTATAGACGGGCCAGCCAGCTAATGATGTATGGGCTGATAATGTTACCCCGACAGAGGCACAGACACGAGAAAGTTCTTCAACTGCAATCGCATAAGATACATAGTCCGCACCAATTCCGCCATATTCTTCAGGCCATGGGATCCCTGTTAAGCCAAGCTCACCCATCATGTCAAAAATCCCACGGTCAAAACGCTCTTCTTCATCACGTTCGGCAGCTGTTGGCGCCACCTCGTTTTTTGCAAAGTCACGAACCATTTTTCTAATCATTTCTTGTTCTTCCGTTAATAAAAAATTCATTTTCTCTCCCCCTAGTCTCTTAGTAAATGCTTGCTAATAACGATTCTCTGTATCTCACTTGTACCTTCATAGATTTCACAGATTTTTGCATCACGGAAAAATCGTTCAACTGGATAGTCCTTCGTATATCCATAGCCACCAAATACTTGGATTGCTTCGGTAGTAACCTCCATAGCTGCTCTTGAAGCAAATAATTTCGCCATCGAAGCCTCCTTGCTACAAGGTAACCTTTTTTCGCGAAGTGCTGCGGCTCGGTAAACAAGTAATTTTGCTGCTTCTACTTTTGTTGCCATGTCTGCAAGTTTAAAACCTAGACCTTGTTGTGCTCCAATTGGTTTACCAAATTGCTTTCTCTCTTTGGCATAGGCTAGGGAACTTTCTAGCGCGGCTTCTGCAATTCCTAGTGCTTGAGCTGCAATCCCGATTCGGCCAACATCTAAGTTAGCCATCAAAATTTTAAATCCTTCACCTTCTTCACCAAGAAAATTTTCAACTGGAACTTTTGCATCTTCGAAAATCACTTCACATGTATTTGAACCGTACAGCCCCATTTTCTTCTCTTTTTTTCCAATTGAAAAACCAGGCGTATTTTTCTCAACAATAAAGGTTGAAATCCCTCTCACACCTGCAGCAGTATCTGTTTTTGCTGATACAATATAGGTGTCTGCGGCACCTGCATTTGTAATAAAAATTTTTGAGCCATTTAAAATATAGTGATCACCGTTTTTTACAGCGGTTGTGCGAATGCTAGCTGCATCACTGCCCGCTCCTGGCTCTGTTATCGCAAAAGCTCCTAAATATTCACCAGATGCTAGTTTCCGAAGATACTTTTGTCTTTGCTGCTCCGTCCCGAAATATAAGATAGGATTTGTACCAACAGAAGTGTGGACCGACAATATGACACCAACCGTTGCACTCACTTTTGATAATTCGTGGATGGCGATAATATATGAAGTGAAATCCATATCAGCACCACCATATTCTTCTGAAATAGGAATACCTAAAAGTCCTAATTCACCCATTTGCTTAATAATATCTTGAGGGAATTGATCCGTTTCCTCCATCTCTTCAATCATTGGGGCAATTTGTTCCTGGGCAAAATCTTTTACCATCTTTCGCATCATTTCTTGTTCTTCTGTAAATCGTAGTTCCATTGCCTTCACTCCCCGTATGATAAGTAAGTGAATTTCATAATTACCTTAATCGAGCTATTTCAAACTAAATGTAGTGGCGAATGGTTTTAACGCAACTACATTTAGGATTTAATAGCGAAAATAATGAATTATGAAATTCATTGAACTAGAAACAGTTTAATAATGTTTTTACTTCTATATTTCTAAACTTAGTATTGATAAAATCCTCTGCCTGATTTTTTTCCAAGCCAGCCAGCTTTGACATATTTTCTTAGTAATGGACATGGGCGATATTTGTCATCACCAAAACCTTCATGAAGCGTTTCCATAATGTATAAACAAGTATCTAACCCGATAAAATCAGCTAGCGTTAGTGGACCCATTGGGTGGTTCATTCCCAACTTCATGACTTCATCGACAGCTTCTGGAGTTGCTACCCCTTCATATACTGTATAAATTGCCTCATTAATCATCGGCATTAAAATGCGGTTCGCGACAAAGCCCGGAAAATCATTAACTTCTACTGGGATTTTATTTAGTTTACGGGACATATCCTCAATAACTTCGTATACTTCACTTGAAGTTGCTAAGCCACGAATGACCTCAATTAATTTCATAACAGGAACTGGGTTCATAAAGTGCATTCCAATTACTTTTTCAGGACGCTTTGTAACAGCTGCAATTTCTGTAATTGGGAGCGATGATGTATTTGTCGCTAAGATGGCATGGGCTGGAGCGAGTTCGTCTAGTTGCGCAAAGATTTTTGCTTTAATTTCCATATTTTCTACAGCAGCTTCAATAACTAAGTCAACTTCTCTAGCATCTTCTAGCTGCACAGAAGCTGTAAGGCGATTGAGAATATCATCCCGCTCTGTTTCTGCTAATCTACCTTTTTCTACTTGACGATTTAGATTTTTGCTAATGCTCCCTAAACCGCGAACAATAAATTCGCCTTTTAAGTCATTTAGTAAAACCTCATACCCTGCTTGAGCACAAACCTGAGCAATTCCTGAGCCCATTTGGCCGGCACCAATTACCATTACCTTTTTTATTTCCATTATCTGATCCCCCAACTTTCTTTAGATTGTTAATTTTCAACTAATCAAAGTGTCGTGTTACTATTGCACTTCAATCATCACCGCATCACCTTGACCGCCACCGCTACAAATAGCTGCGATACCAATACCGCCACCCCGTCGTTTTAGCTCGTAGGCTAATGTCAGAACTATACGAGTTCCGCTTGCCCCGATTGGGTGTCCAAGCGCTACTGCTCCGCCGTTGACATTTATTTTCTCAGGATCAAGTCCTGCAAGACTCTTGCTCGCCAAAGCTACTGCTGCAAAAGCTTCATTAACTTCAAATAGATCGATTTCGTTAATAGATTTACCGGTCTTTTCTAAAAGTTTATTTATAACTAAACCAGGAGTTTTCGGGAAATTTTCCGGCTCTATTGCTAACGAAGTATGACCAATAATTGTCGCTAAAGTATCCTTACCTTCTTCTTGTGCTCTTTTCTCCGACATGAGTACAACTGCACATGCACCATCATTTACACCAGGGGCGTTTCCTGCTGTGATTGTTCCAGTAGGGTCGAATACAGGTGCTAATTTAGCAAGTCTTTCAATAGACGTATCCGCTCTTGGCGATTCATCTTTATCAACAACAATTGGATTACCTTTTCTCACAGGTACTTCGACTGCTACAATCTCATCAGCGAGGCGTCCGGCTTCAATTGCTGCAACTGCCTTGCGATGACTTTGAAGTGCCCAATCATCTTGCTCTTCCCTCGAAATTTCTAGCTCATTGGCTACACCATTGCCGTATGTACCCATGTGTACACCGTTAAATGAACAAGTAAGGCCGTCATGAACCATTAAATCATGGACTTTCCCATCACCCATCCGAAAGCCAAAGCGAGCTTTTGACATAAAGTAAGGTGCATTACTCATCGATTCCATTCCACCAGCAACAACTACTTCAGCATCGTTTGCACGAATTAATTGATCACCAAACGTAATACTTCGCATTCCAGAGGCACATACTTTATTAATTGTTTCAGTTGGAACCGTCCACGGTAGACCAGCTAGGTCGGCTGCCTGGCGTGATGGAATTTGACCTTGCCCACCCTGGAGAACCATACCCATAATCAACTCATCAACTTCTAAAGCGTTTACATTTCCTCGTACTAACGCTTCTTTAATGGCAATACCGCCTAGTTCGACAGCCTTTAGATTATTAAAACTACCACCAAATTTACCAAATGGTGTTCTTGCTCCACTTACAATTACTGTTCTTGTCATTCTCAACTTCCCCCTTAGGAATAAATGGTTTGATCGAACGCTCGCTCAGCTAACAGACATAGATTCATTAAAATATCGAATCTAACGTAGCAAATAGGTTTGGCATATTCTTAGGATGATTGTCTGGAAAACGATCTAGGTTTGTAGTAATTGGGCTGTCCCAAACCAATAGTATCAGTCACCAATGAAAGTTCACTTTCACCAACAAGGATGTAAATATGATCAACAGAATACATCCAATCGAAGAAAGTGAACTTTCCTGTAGATGCTATTTACAGGGTAGTCACCTTGTCTACTAAAGATAGATGTTGTACAAACATACACATCTATCTTTAGTTTGGCTTCGAGGTGTTCTGATACTTTTGGAACAGCTCCTCTTTATTGTAATTTTACAATATTTATAATTTTCTTTCTATTGTTTTCTATGAAACTAGATCTTTTTTTATTAAAGATTTTTCTAAAATCTCAACAATGTCTAAAGTTTGGATTGTTTCGTCAACTTCTTTTGCTTTTGTTCCATCACTTAACATTGTTAAACAGTATGGACAGCCACTACTAATAACGGTTGGATTTACTTCAAGTGCTTGCTCAGTTCGAGCTACATTTACTCTCGTACCAACGTGTTCTTCCATCCACATCAGCCCTCCACCTGCACCACAGCACATGCCGTTTTCACGGTTACGCTCCATTTCTACTAAAGTTACACCTGGAATAGCCCTTAACACATTTCTTGGCGCTTCATACACTTCATTGTAACGGCCTAAGTAACAAGAGTCGTGGAATGTAACAGTTTCCTTCACTTCATATTTAGGCGTTATTTTTCCTTCTTTGATCCAAGCCGCCAAAAGTTCAGTATGGTGATATACTTCTGCCTCTAGCCCAAATTCAGGATATTCATTTTTGAACGTATTGTAGGCATGAGGATCTATCGTAACAATCTTTTTAACATTATGTTTTTGGAATAATTCAATATTCGACGTCACAAGTTCTTGGAATAAAAACTCATTTCCAATCCGACGAGGTGTGTCCCCTGAATTTTTCTCCTTGTTACCAAGAACGGCAAATTTAACCCCAGCTTCATTCATCACTCTAGCGAATGATTGCGCTACTTTTTGACTTCGATTATCAAAAGAACCCATAGAGCCTACGAAGAATAAGTACTCAATCTCTTCGCTAGCTTTTTCCATTTCTTTGACGGTAGGAACATGAATATCTTCACGCAAGTCTTTCCAGTTTTCACGTTCCTTACGGTTAATACCCCATGGATTTCCTTGACGCTCAATATTTGTAATTGCACGCTGAGCATCTGCATCGAGCTTTCCTTCTGTAAGAACTAAATATCTACGCAAGTCGATAATCTTATCAACATGTTCATTCGCCACTGGACATTGATCTTCACAGTTGCGACACGTTGTACATGCCCAAATCTCTTCTTCTGTAATCACATCACCAATCATTGAAACGTCATATCCTGCTGCAGCTTCTTGAGAGCCTATTCCTTGCATTGCTAACTGATTTGCCTTTGTTTTACTAAATGCAAACGCAGGTAACCAAGGTTTCCTTGAGGTAACGACTGCACCTTTTTCTGTAAGGTGGTCTCGAAGTTTTACAATTAGGTCCATTGGTGATAATAATTTTCCTGTGCCTGCTGCGGGACAAACACTCGTACAGCGCCCACATTCAACACAGGCATATAGGTCTAAAAGTTGCTTTTGGTTAAAATCTTCAATTTTATTAACTCCAAACACTTCTTGATCTTCATCTTCAAAGTTAATAGATGCTAGCTGCCCTACCTTATGTGTTCTCCCTAAGTAAACGTTTGCAGGACCTGCTATTAAGTGAGCGTGCTTCGATTGTGGAATATACACCAAGAAGGTAAGTAAGAATAAAAGGTGACTCCACCAAAAGATGAAAAATAAAACTCCTGCAACTGAAGAACCTAATCCTCCTGATATTGTTGCGATTGTAGCTGCCACAGGTTCTGCCCATGTAATTGTTTTATCAAGCCAAATGATTTCCATTCCCTTGGCGAGCAATTTCGAAATCATTAATCCACCGATAAAAATTAGAACCAATCCGGATTTAAAATTACGTTTTAATCGTACGAGCTTTTCTACATAGCGACGGTGAAAAGCCCATACAACGGCAATGATAATCATCAACACGACGATTTCTTGAAAAACCGTAAAGATTGGGTATAGTGGACCTAATGGAAGATGTGACCCAATCGCAAGCCCTTTCCAAATTAAATCAATGGCACCAAGCTGAACTAGTAGAAAACCATAAAAAAGCATGACGTGAATGATGCCACTTTTTTTATCTTTCATAAGCTTTTTCTGACCAAAAACATTTACCACTACAGCTTCGATTCGTTCTTTTGTCGTATTCGTCCATTCCGCCTTTTTCCCTAACTTAATAAATTGATAACGAGTACGGACTAACGTAATAAACAAATAAGCTGCATATCCAGTAACCACTAAAAATAATGCCCAGTTGATATATAAGAATATATCCATGCAAACAACCTCCTCAATTATCTGTGATTTATAATTCTGAAAATACTAAATTTATTTTTATTATAACATATTACAGTTTGTGAATGAGCATTCAGTCGATTATTTTTTAGTTTTTTTTTTCGTTGCCAAATTACAATGTTCTATTTAGGGCACAATACTTTATAAACCTTTAAATTGGAGGGGTAACAATGGTACTTATGACAGTGATTGCGGTAATATTACTTCTAGTTATTTGGATGCGAATCGATTTCAAACTAGGCTTTGAAAAGCAGAAAAAGGAAGGAAAAAGATTTATCCAAGAAATTCGCCACGGTCAATGTGAAATGCTTATTAACGGACATGATTTATTTAAAAATCTAATTAGTGATATTCAGAACGCAGAAAAACATATCCATGTACTCTTCTATATATTTCGTGACGACCATATCGGAACAGAAGTATTAACAGCTTTAAAAGAGAAAGCCCAAGAAGGTGTAGAAGTTCGCCTTCTTGTTGACCGAATCGGTTGTAATATTTCTAAAAAAATGAGACGTCAGCTCATGCAAGCAGGAGTCCGTTTTGCCTATTCACATTCTCCCAAATTCCCTTATCTATTTTTCACCTTAAATCGAAGAAATCACCGCAAAATTACGGTTATCGATGGACACATAGGATATATTGGTGGGTACAATGTTGGTGATGAGTATTTAGGGAGAGATCCTAAATTCGGCGAATGGCGTGATATTCACCTTCGAATTAAAGGCGACGGATGTCAAGACTTGCAAGAGCAGTTTTTACAGGATTGGATAGTCGCAACTAAAGAAAAAATTGTTGAAAACAATTATTACCTCCCTTTAACTAAGGGACTACATGAACTAAAAATCATTCCATCGGACGGCTCGTTTCTCGAAGACTCTTTTATAGAATTTATAAAAGAAGCAGAGGAGTCCATTTATATCGGAACACCCTATTTTATTCCTGGAAAAGCAATAAAGAACGAATTAATAAAAGCAGCTAAACGAGGGGTTTCAGTAAAACTTATTGTCCCAAAACAAGGTGATCACCCTTTAGTAAAGGAAGCTTCATTTCCATACTTCCAGCCACTTTTAGAAGCAGGCTGTGAAGTTTATCGCTATTATCGGGGCTTTTATCACGCAAAAACAATTGTTATTGATAGGAAAATTTGTGACATCGGTACCGCTAATGTTGATCCCCGCAGTTTTCATATTAACCATGAGATTAACTGCCTAATTTTCAACAGAGAGTTTATAAAAGATGTCATTGCAGTGATGGAACACGACATTTCTATCTCAGAAAGATTAACAATCAAACAGCTTGAAAAGCGCTCCTTCTTTCATAGAAGCAAAGAAAAAATTGCGACAGCACTAGCACCATTACTTTAGCCATTCGCTAAGCTTAATTATCGTATTGCTTATATCCATCAATTTTCTTATATCTAAACTCCCTTTTTCATGTTAAACTGAATATAATAATTTACATTTAATTTTTAAATTTTGCTGTCATCCTTTATGGGTGGCAGCATTTCGTCATTTTTAGGGGTAATGAGTTTGATTGTTTTTCTCAATTACATCCACCTGTACCTACTACATGTATAAAAGTCCTCACAAAATAGCAAAGGGAGATGAGAACATGGAAGATAATTTAGAGTTAAATAAAGATAAAGAACCATTACAAACAAATCAATCATTAATTGCGGAACATCAAGAGTTAATCTTCGCTTTACTTGGTGGTTTATTTTTAGGTTTAGGATTTATTTTACAAAAACTAGACTTACAAACTTTTGCAATCGCTGCTTTTCTAGTATCCTATGGAATCGGCGGTTTTTATAAAGCGAAAGAAGGTCTTACCGATTTAATTGTTGAACGTTCCTTAAATGTTGAGTTATTAATGATTTTAGCTGCGATTGGGGCTGCAATTATTGGCTATTGGACAGAAGGTGCAATTCTGATCTTTATATTTTCACTTAGCGGAGCACTAGAGACGTATACATTGAATAAGAGTCATCGCGAGATATCTGCTTTAATGGAGTTACAACCCGAGGAAGCAACCGTGCTTGTTAATGGACTTGAGAAGATTGTTGCAGTTACTGCATTACAAATTGGAGATCATGTTTTAGTTAAACCTGGTGAACGAATTCCGACTGATGGAATGATAATTAAAGGGCAAACGACTATTGATGAAGCTGCAATCACGGGCGAGTCAATGCCTGTCGTAAAAAAAATCGAAGATCATGTCTTCTCGGGAACAGTCAATATGAATGGAGCTATCACCGTCGCTGTTACAAAACCAAATGATGAAACACTTTTCCACAAAATAATTGAATTAGTTCAAACAGCTAAAGATGAAAAATCACCCTCACAGCTTTTTATTGAAAAGTTTGAAGGAACTTATGTAAAAGGAGTTTTAATTGTAGTTACTCTAATGTTGTTTGCGCCACATTATTTACTAGGATGGAGCTGGACAGAAACGTTTTACCGGGCGATGGTAATGCTCGTGGTCGCCTCGCCATGTGCGCTAGTAGCATCAATCATGCCAGCCTCATTATCAGCCATTTCTAATGGTGCCAGAAATGGCATTTTATTTAAAGGTGGTGTTCACCTTGAAGCTTTATCCTCTATTAAAGCGATTGCCTTGGATAAGACAGGGACCTTGACAAAGGGCAAACCTGAAGTGACAAACGTGATTATAAGAGATGGTTTTTCTGAGGAAGATTTCCTTTATGTAGTGGCATCGGTTGAAAGTTACTCTACACATCCATTGGCAGAAGCTATCGTTAGTTACGCAAAAAAACAAAACATAAATTCGCTTACTCACCCTGATGATGTTGAAGATGTTACTGGTTGGGGAATTAAAGCTTCTCTTAATGGTAGGCAATTTAAGATCGGCAAACGTAGCTTTATTGGTGATGAGATCGCAGATAAATTTTATAAAGATGAAGCCGAAGAACTTTCTAGCTCTGGAAAAACATTAGTGTATGTTGCTGACTCAGAAGGCATTTATGGGATAATTGCTCTTAAAGACACCGTTCGCGATGTCGCTATTGAAGCTATTCGCCGCTTCCACGAAGCAGGAATTCACTCAATTATGATTACTGGTGATCACGAAAAAACAGCTCAGGCAATCGCCAAAGAAACAAACATCGATGAACATATTGCAAACTGCTTACCTGAAGCGAAGGTTGAGAAAGTAAAACAATTAAAGGAAAAGTATGGGTCGGTAGCTATGGTGGGTGATGGCATTAATGATGCCCCAGCATTAGCAGTCGCTACTGTTGGCTTTGCAATGGGAACAGGCACAGACGTAGCAATTGAAACAGCAGATATTGTTCTAGTAAAAAATGATTTAGCAAAGATTGCAAAGGCTATTGAACTATCTAAAAAAATGAACCGAATAGTTAAGCAAAATATAGTTTTTTCTCTTTCGATCATTGTCCTTTTGATCATTGGAAACTTCCTTCAGCAAGTATCCCTACCACTGGGCGTAATTGGACATGAGGGGAGTACCATTTTAGTTATACTTAATGGCTTGAGGTTACTGAGAGGATAACTTTATAAAGAGGTAGTAATGCGTAGCACCCTACTACCTCTTTGTATTATGTCATTTTATCGCTCGATTTTTCTTTTGATAAAATTAGAGATGATTTTATTTAATTCATTACTATGTTTAGTGGGAATTTGATGTTTTGCACCGGTGATATAAACGATATCAACATTGGTTGGAACATTTTTCAAAAAGAGTTCTTGATAATCATGAACATAATGATCGTTTGCACCATACACAAGTAGTAGTGGCACAGTTAATTCATGAAGACGGTCAGTCGATTTGTAATGGAGACCTTCGTTGTACATATGACGCAACACTTCTGGATCTGTTTTTTTTACATAATCCGCTAATTCTAACTCGTAAAGCTTAGACCTTGTATGCGAGGTAGCTAGCGCAAAGGACATAAGCTTCATTAATTTAAACTGAGCGGCATAAATTCCCAAACGAAACTCATTTTTTAATAAAAAGCTATTAACTTCAGGGAAACCCCCACAAAGAATAAGACCAAGAACACGATCAGGATAAGTCAATACAAATTCTTGGGCGATTGAACCACCGTTAGAATAACCACAAACAACGACCTTTTCAGCACCAATTTCATCTATTATTGTTAATATATCTTCTACAATGAGAGACATCGTAATTTCTGCAGCTTCATTGGTACTTCTACCATTGCCACGTAAATCGATAGTAATCATTTTAAAATGATCAGCTAAAGGACGTTGCCGTTTAAAGGTAACATGACCCATCGCCGGGGGATGAATAAATAGTATCGGCGTTCCTTCTCCATACGTTTCATAGTAAATTTCAGTTGAATCACGATGTTTTGCAAAAGGCATGATTATGTACACCACCAAAGTATTTTTCGATATTAGTATTGTTTACTGAGATGGCGAATTTATGCTTTATTAGTGAAAAGAATTAGCTTCAAAGGTACATATCTATCATAGTTTGCAAGAACTAATGCCTTTGAAGCTATAGACTTGCTATCTACTTTGTAATTAGTGGTAGTAGCATTTGGAACGCTTTATAACCTAAGAAAATTCCCATAATACCCATAATACCTGATAGCACAGGTGGTGCCGGTATAGGTAATTTTAGAAAAGCAAAAATAAAGCCAACGATTAACCCTGCAATTAATGCCATGAAAATTTCATTCACAATTGTTCACTTCCTTACTAAAATGAATATTAAATATTTTCTATTAAGAGAAATCCACACTTATTGTAACACGTCTGATGTCAGACGACTATATAAAAATAAGATTTCCCAAAAGCAAATATCAGACACCAATGAAAGTTCACTTTCACCAACACGGATGTAACTATGACCGACACATAACATCCAATTGAAGAAAGTGAACTTTCCTGTAGATACTATTTACAGGGTAGACACCTCGTTCACTATTTTTTAATTGTGTACGTACATACACATCTATAGCAGCGAGGTGCGCTGGCACTTATGGGAAAACCTCATAATCGACTAAACTAAATTGTACAATTGCCTACATTCGCTCTGGTGCAGTTACACCAATTAACGTTAACGCATTCTGAATTGTTTGTTGTACCGCCTTCATAAGCGCAAGACGCGCTTTACTTTTTTCTTGGTCATCTTGATCAAGAACTTTTTCAGCATTGTAAAAAGAATGTAATGCTGCTGCTAGCTCATAGACATAATTCGTAATTCGATGTGGTATTGACTTTTGGGCCGCTTCTGAAACTGCTTCTGGAAACTCACCTAATTTTTTCAACAAATCAAATTCTTTTTCACTTTCTACTAGGGAGAAGTTAATATCATTACTAATTGAAAGTCCCATTTCTTCTCCTTGCCTTAGAATACTGCAAACACGAGCATGAGCATATTGTGCATAGAAGACTGGGTTTTCATTAGATTTGGAAACAGCTAAGTCCATATCGAAGTCTAGTTGCGTATCGGCACTGCGCATTGCGAAGAAATAACGAGTGGCATCAATGCCTACTTCTTCCATCAAGTCACGTAATGTAATAGCATTACCTGTTCGTTTACTCATTTTTACTTTTTCGCCGTTTTGATAAAGAGAAACCATTTGGATAATTTCAACATCTAGCTGATCTTTATGATAGCCTAATGCTTGGATTGCCGCTTTCATCCTTGGAATGTAACCATGATGATCAGCACCCCAGATATTAATTAGCTTCTCAAAACCTCTTTCTAGCTTATCGCGATGATACGCTATGTCAGGAGTTAAATAGGTATAAGAACCATCATTTTTGATCAGAACACGATCTTTATCGTCACCGTAAACTGTCGATTGGAACCAAGTAGCTCCATCCTTTTCATAGGTTTCGCCTTTTTCTTTAAGAAGCTCGAGGGTCTCAACTACCTTCCCATTTGTATAAAGAGAAGTCTCTGAAAACCAATGGTCAAACTCGACTCTAAACTCTTTCAAGTCATTCTTTAGTTTTTCAAGCTCTTTCTTTAAACCGTATTCACGGAAAAACGCTAAGCGCTCTTCTTCTGTGTCATTCACGAAACGATCACCAAACTCTTCGGCCAACTCTTTGCCAAAGCCAATAATGTCTTCACCATGGTAACCACCTTCTGGCATTTCGCCAGCTAGTCCTAATGCTTGCATGTATCTAGCTTCAACTGACAAGGCAAGGTTATTAATTTGATTACCTGCATCATTAATATAATATTCTCTAGAAACATCAAAGCCTGCTTTTGCTAGAATGTTACATAGTGAGTCCCCTACTGCAGCGCCGCGGGCATGTCCAAGATGTAAACTTCCCGTTGGATTAGCAGAAACAAACTCGACTTGGACTTTCTTACCGTTCCCTACATTTGTTTGGCCATATTCACTACCAGCATTTAAAATCGCTGGAATTAAATCTGTTAAATAACTATTATTCATGTAAAAGTTAATAAAGCCAGGGCCAGCGATTTCAATTTTTGATATAGAAGCTTTGCTTTTGTCAAATTGAGCAACTAGCTGTTCTGCAATTTGGCGTGGCGCTTTTTTGGCAACCCGGGCAAGCTGCATTGCTGCATTTGTAGCATAATCTCCATTTACTTTATCTTTTGGGATTTCCAAAACAATATCAGGAATTTGCTCCTTAGTAGCTAGTTCAGCCTTTTCAATTGAGGCAATTATTTCTTGCTTTAAATTTTCTTTCACTTGCTCAACAGTATTCATAAATATTTCCTCCTAAAATTAATCGTCACTTCATAGTTCCCTGCAAATTCTGACTGCATATGTAATTGATAAGAAAGGTGAATGCTTCCTAGCACTTCCTTTTCAGTTATTTCGATGTTAATTTGCTTCGTTGTTGTATTCATCAGCATTGTCGCAAAAGTGCTACGATAAACACCCTCCGTTGTTTCCCCTTCAATAAAAAGTTGCTTCATCGAGACTGCACCTTGACGGATGACTGACACGGTACCACTTTCACCAATTTTTACAATTTGGTTGACTGGGCCGACTTCTTGATTTTCTTCTTTAAATTGAAGATAAAGACCGCTAGCTTTTCTAAACAGCCTTCCCTCGGTAGATAGATCGATAACTTGTTTTTGATCACCATCTGTTATTTGTGTTTTTAGGGAGACAGAAACTAAAGTCCCTTCTTGATTAGCCAATGTTCTTCATCCTTTTCTAACCATAACGTCTAGGACGGTGCCCGGCACCGCGTAAAGCTCTTTCAAATAAGCCTTCACTATTATACAACATAGAAAAAAGAGTTTAAAGTTAGAATGTAGGCTACGAAGCACGGCTTTCACAACTCTACACTCTACACTCTAAACTCTAAATTGTTATATCCTTAGAAACTGAAAAGTTATCCAGCTACAAGCGCCAACTGCTCCTGCGGTTACTCGTCGCAAAATTGCGGAGAAGTAGCTCACAGAAGTATTTGGCTCGAGGTCAACCTGACAGGAATAAAAGTAAAAAACACTTTTTTTCCTGTCAGAACATTTGCTTGACGCCGCTAAGCAGGCGCTCTTCGCATTTCTTATTTAACCCAACCTAATAAAATTTCACGAACAAATTTACTAGCGGCAATTTGTGTTTGCTCAGAATGGTCATAAACTGGTGCTACTTCTACAATGTCAGCACCAATCACATTGATATTCGTATCGGCAATTAAATGGATTGCTTGTAAAAGCTCTTTTGAAGTAATTCCTCCTGCTTCAGCTGTTCCTGTTCCAGGAGCTGCGGACGGGTCTAATACATCGATATCGATGGTAACATAAACATTTCTACCTGCTAATGTTGGTAGGACTTGTTTTAATGGTTCTACAACATCAAATTTAGCCATGTACATGCCTGACTCTTTTGCGTACTGGAACTCTTCACGCATTCCTGAACGAATTCCGAATGAATAGACATTTTGTGGTCCAATTAATTCACAAGCTTTGCGAATTGGAGTGGAGTGGCTTAATGGCTCACCCTCATAGTGTTCACGTAAATCAGCATGCGCATCAATATGAATAATGACAAAGTCATTGTACTTTTTCTTTAACGACTTGAAAATCGGCCAAGATACTAAGTGCTCTCCACCCAGTCCTAACGGGAATTTATTGTCAGCTAAAAGCTTGTCAACAAATTCTTCGATCATATCAATGCTTCTTTGGGCATTTCCAAATGGGAGCGGAATATCTCCCGCATCAAAAAAGTTTACCTCTTCCAAATGTCGGTCCAAATATGGGCTATATTCTTCTAATCCAAGAGACACCTCACGAATTCTAGCTGGACCAAAACGAGAACCAGGACGAAAACTCACCGTAAAATCCATAGGCATTCCGTAAAGAACGGCCTTACTTTCTTCATAAGTGCTATTTGTTGCAATAAACACATTACCTGAATAGGCTTCATCAAATCGCATTTTATTTTCCCCCTTACTTTATTAAATCTTGAACGAACTTCGGTAAGGCAAATGCTGCTTTATGAAGCTCTTTTGTATAATATTTTGTTTCAATTTCATGGAAACGCTCTTCTTCAACTTCTAGTGGATCATATTTTTTCGAGCCAATTGTAAATGTCCAAAGTCCACTTGGATACGTTGGGATATTCGCTGTGTAAAGTCTTGTAATCGGAAATACCTCTTTCACATCTCTTTGAACGTTTGTAATTAAATGACTATGGAACCAAGGATTATCGGTTTGCGCTACGAAAACACCATCTTCTTTAAGTGCTTTTGCAATTCCTTCATAAAAACCTTTTGTAAATAGGTTTACTGCAGGTCCTACCGGCTCTGTAGAATCAACCATAATTACATCATAAACTGCCTCACTTTTAGCGATATGCATAAAGCCATCATCGACTTTAACATCAACACGAGGATCTTCTAATGCTCCTGCAATGCTAGGTAAGTATTTTTTAGAGTACTCAATAACTTTCCCATCAATTTCTACTAAAGTCGCTTTTTCAACAGATGGATGCTTTAGAACTTCACGAATAACTCCTCCATCACCGCCACCTACTACTAGAACGTTTTTAGGATTCGGGTGTGTAAATAATGGGACGTGAGCTACCATCTCATGATATACAAACTCATCTTTCTCTGTTGTCATAACCATCCCATCTAAAATGAGCATGTTACCAAACTCAGCAGTTTCGACCATATCTAATTTTTGAAAGTCTGTTTGTTCTGTATGTAACGTACGCTTAATTTCTGCTGTAATCCCAAAATACTCTGTTTGCTTCTCTGTAAACCATAATCCCATTTTAATTCACCTCTACATTTATATTTTTCTTTCTTTATCTTTCCCTAAATTTGGTACAATAACGCTTTTTTCTTTAGCTATAAAAAACGATGAGGCTTCGTAAAAATCGAACTTTAGCTGCTTATTAAAATATAAAAAACCCGGAATATTAGCACCGAGTTGCTTAGTTCCTACCAATATGATCATGCGCACTACAAAAAAAGTATATATGACTTTTCTTAAAAATCAAGAAAAATTTTCATTGTTTCTCAAATCTCACCTTAGGAGTATAAAAATGCCTGTTAAATCCAACAATGGAAATTAACTTAACGTCTTTAAAAATAGTTGTATTAAACACAATTTCAAAAAATCGTAAGCAAGTAGAATTTACGATGTAGAATGCAAAAATTACAAAAGCATACTTGAAGCTCTAGTTTCAATATTCTACACCTAAAACTACAATCTTCTTAAGTAAAGGGTGGATACGATGGAAGTCATCACTAGAAAAAAATATCATAGAAGAGTTGGTCTAGTAAGGAGACTTATCAGGCTAATTTTAGTTGTAGGTATTATAGTAATGGGAAGCGTTATTGGTTTATTAACGTATGCCAAAATGCAAGGACCTCCACCTTTGCAAGTTCAACAAACAACTGTCTTTTACGGCAGTGATCAATCTATTATCGGCCAGCGGGTTGTCGGTCAAAATCGACATTGGATCTCTCTTGATGAGATAACCCCTTCAGTTATCGAAGCTACAATTGCCATTGAAGACCGAAAATTTCACCGCCACTATGGCTTTGATTTTTTAAGAATTGGTTCAGCGATAGTTAAAAATATTCAACAAGGTACAAAAGCACAAGGTGCTAGTACAATTACCCAACAATATGCGCGAAACTTATTTTTAAGTCACGATAAAACGTGGAAACGTAAATGGAATGAAGCGATTTATGCTTTGCGGCTTGAAATGAACTATTCAAAAGAAGAAATCTTAGAGGGCTATTTAAATACGATTTATTATGGTCACGGTGCTTACGGCATTGAGGCTGCAGCGAACTTCTATTTTCAGAAAAGCGCTAGGGATTTAAACATCGCTGAAGCATCTATGCTTGTTGGTATTCCAAAAGGACCTTTATACTATTCACCGATCCGAAATTATGAACGTGCTAGAGGAAGACAACAGCAAGTTCTAAACGCAATGGCAGCAGAAGGCTATATTACCATAGAAGAAGCTAGAGACTTTTATGATGCACCGTTAGAGCTAGATCATGAAGAAGCGATGCATTCAGCTGCTATTGGGCCATACTTTCAAGACGTTGTCGACCAAATTTTGACTGCTGAATATGGGGTAGACCCGCAACTCATTGAAGCCGGCGGTTTACAAATCTTCACAACCCTGGACCCTAACATGCAAAGAAAAGCAGAGAAGTGGGTCGAAGAAGAATTAAAAGGAACCGAGCTCCAAACTGCACTTATTGCGATCGATCCTCGTACTGGCGACGTCAAGGCTATGGTCGGGGGTAGAAACTATCAAGAGAGTCAATATAACCGTGCAACTATGGCAAGAAGATCACCTGGTTCAGCTATGAAGCCGTTACTCTATTATGCTGCCTTGGAAAATGGTTTTACTGCAGCTACACCATTAACAAGTGAAGAAACGACTTTTGTTTTTGATGAAGGTAGAGATACTTTTTCTCCGAGCAACTTTAACGGAAAATTCGCAAATGACTTTATGACATTAGCAAAAGCTATTGCTTTATCTGATAACATTTATGCGACGAAAACGCACTTTTTTCTTGGGTTTGATCAACTAGTAAACACTGCAAAAACACTAGGAATTAAGAGTACTCTCACCGAACTTCCTTCATTAGCGCTTGGAACAAAACCTGTACGAGTTTTAGAAATCACCAACAGTTATAGCGCCTTTGCTAATGGTGGAAAGAGAGTCGAGCCACGTTTTATTACAAAAGTGATTGACAGTAATGGAAAAGTTATAATCGACCAAGAACCTATTGTTGAGCAAGTAATTGATCCAAATTTAGCCTATATTATGACCGATTTAATGAGAGGAATGTTCAATTTAAACCTTAGTAGCGACCATAGTGACATTACAGGGCGAAGTATTCTTCATCTTTTACATCGACCCGTCGCAGGAAAGAGTGGAACGACTGAATCAGATAGTTGGATGATCGGCTATACACCACAATTACTAACTGGTGTTTGGGTTGGGCATGACAGAGGTAAATTGAAAAGCGGAGAAGGGCAACATGCGAAGCGAATTTGGGCTAAGTTTCTTGAAGATGCATTAGAAGATAAGCTCAAGCTTCCATTTGCAAAACCTGCAAATGTTGTAGCAGTGAAAATTAACCCTGATAACGGCCGTCTTGCCACAGATGCTTGCCCAGTACAACATGTTAGCTATTTTGTAAAAGGCACTGAACCTGTAGAATATTGCCAAGAGCATCTTAGTAACCCAGAAAGTATAGAAAGAGCAAAAGAAGAGATTGCAGAAATTGAAGAGACAAAAAAAGAAAAGGTATTTGATCGCTTTTTAAAGTGGTTTAGCGGCGGAGAATGAGGTATTTGTAACTGTGGGATTTTTATCTATAGTTAAAGGAGCTAACTTTGAGTAGAAGTTAGCTCCTTTTAGTGTCCTAGTATAAAGAACATTTATACTAATTCCAGTTTACTTATAGTGTAAACAAATTACAAGGAATTCACAATTTGTTCACAACTAAACACCGAGGTCCTCTCGAAGTTTCTGTTCAGAATTATCCCACATTTTTTCGTTGAAGCCTTTTAGAAATTTACCTAAAGCTTGTTTAGATACGCTATCCATATGTTCAACGATAATTTGTCTTTTTAACGACTTATCCATTTTATTGACATGGTCTGGTAAACTTTTATAGCCGCGACGAATTTCACGATCAACAGTTAATTCACAAGCAGTTACCCCTGCATAATATGCACCTTTTGCATTATGATCAACCGTAATCCAAATTAACCAATACGGCTTACCATTTGGCACTTCATCTTTGTTCGGTAAAAATTTAATTCCTTTTTCTACCTCACTTCTTGCATGCATTGCCCCCATATCAACGTAAGTTTCACCTGAAAGAACATCTACAAATACAGGAGTCATATTATCTAAATTTAAAGTACCAGCACCGTAGCCGCCATGCGTCGATTCGCCGCCTAAAATATTAAAACCACTGCCTTTTTTACTGTTTTTATTATTTAAAAGGTCCACTTGCTATCCCACCTTTTTCTGATTTTTTTCAGTTTATCATAATGAAAGTCCTCTATGCACGTTCGGAGCTTCCATTTTTACTGAAGGAATTTTTTTTTGTTTGTCGAATGATAATAGATAGTGTACCTAATTTTGATTTATTTAAAAGGAGAGATTAACAGCTATGCCATTTATAACCGTTAAATTGCTAGAAGGAAGAACAGAAGAACAAAAGAAGGCTTTAGTAGAAAGAGTAACTGAAGCAGTTAGTGAAACTGCAAATGCACCTAAAGAAAATATTTTTGTGATCATTGAAGAAATGACTAAAAACCACTTAGCGGTGGGCGGCGTTCTTAAAAGTGACCAATAAAAAAATTGTGTCCTAAAGTTAATTCAAAAAGGGTAACTCATAAGTGTCAGTCACTTTGCTTGAGTCACCCTCTCATTTTATTTATCCGGCCTATTTTTATAGCTAAGGCTTGTCCAATTTTTTAGGTTAATTGCCGTAAATTTTCGATATAGGTAAAGGCATCAGTAATTTCTTCTTCCGTGTAGTTTAACTTTGCCTTTACGGTTTGGACTTTTTCAATCATTTCTTCTTTTGTTAAATCTTCAAAAAAGAGAAGAGTAGAGACGAGCTCCAAGAAACGGGAGCTCTTTTCATTTATATCCAACGTAAAGTCTCTTAAGTTTGGCATCTCTAAGCTCGACATTGATAAGAAGTTCGTTCCTTCTTCTGATAGTGTATAGCGGTATTGGTAGTATCCACCTTTTTGTTCTTTTGTTTCATGAACAAAACCTAGGTTGCACATCTCTTCAATCTTTAAAGTCAACTCTTCTGAATAAGGTCCATAAAAGTGGAAATTATATCTCTCTTGAAATGGGAAATTGATTTTTTTGGCGATATAAATGATTTTTTGCAGTTTTTTACGTCCAATGACTTCTCCTGCTTCACGAATTAACGCCATAATTTTTGCGTGCTCATTTAACAACCTATTCTCCCCCTATTTAAAAAGTATTGCTTTAATTTGTCTCTTAACCTCTTTATGCTTTGTTTCATCAGCTAAAACATCTAATGGAAAATATAATTTATGGTCTGTTCGCTTTTTCCCTGAAATTGCTTCAACTACATCAGATTCCCTTGATAACTCTCGTAAATCACCACCAGGAGTTAATAGGAAAATCGGAATTCGTTCTCCTTCTTCACCTGGCCGATAAAAATCGTATGGTAAGTCAGATGAGGAATCAATGACTAAATAATATTCAGGGTCTATCCCTGCTTGCTTGAAAAGGTCAATCAGTGTTGGCCACTCATTCCATTGCTTACTAGGATTAAATTCGACGTACTTAAACAATTTTCTATCATTAAATCTAACACATAAGTCGCTTAAAATTCTATCTTCTTCATCTTGCCAAATTTGGAAATAATACATGATTATCGCCTCATCTAGCCTCAAATAATCTTCTAAACTCAGTTTTTCATTAAATAAGGAGAAAAAATGGGTCGGTGCCTGTTTAAACTGGTAATTTTGTTGATATAATAATTTTGCACGGTGGAGAATTTTACTCAAAATTACTTCAGCACTTCTTGTAACTGGATGAAAATACACTTGCCAGTACATTTGATACCTGCTCATAATATAATCTTCAACCGCATGCATACCGCTTTGTTTAAAAACAGCTTGCTCTTCAGTTGGACGCATGACCCTCATAATCCGTTCCATGTCAAAGTGACCATAACTTACACCCGTATAATAAGCATCTCGTTGTAAATAGTCCATTCGATCAGCATCAATTTGACTGGAAATCAGACTGACAACAAGTTTGTTTGAATACGTTTTGGCAATAACATTTGAGACCTTGTTTGGAAAATCACTACTAACTTTACGGAGAACCTTATTAATTTCTGTATTACCTAATATAATTTTTCGAGTCCATTCTTCATGATCTGTATGAAAAACTTTTTCAAAGGTGTGAGAAAACGGTCCATGACCGATATCGTGGAGGAGTGAGGCTGATAAACATACTAATCTTTCACTTTCGTCCCAGTGCTCCCTACCATCGAAATTTTCAATAATACGTCGCATAATTTCGTAAACACCTAGAGAGTGATTAAACCTTGTGTGCTCGGCACCATGAAACGTAACATAGGTAGTTCCTAATTGACGAATTCTTCTTAAGCGTTGGAATTCTCTAGTTCCGACTAGTTCCCAAATTAACTGGTCTCTAACATGAATGTATCTATGTACAGGATCTTTAAAAACCTTTTCTTCTTCAAGTTTTCCTAATATATTCGTCACAACTAGCACCCCTTTCAACTATTCCGTCTTTACCAAACTTATTATAAATTAAAAAGTGTAATATTTGCTACTTGATATTTATAAGAAAAGCGCAGAGCGCTCGGAGCTAGACAACTTTTAAAGTTCAAAAAAGTTATACTTTTTTATTTTTACTTTTTTCAAAAAAAAACGTCGCCTTCAAGGAGCAAAGCGACGGTCTTACTTAAGCTTCTTCTGTATTTTCTCAATTAGTTGGTCCTCATTTGGCGCAGCAACTGGACGATTATTGACAAAAGCAAAAGATTTTTTCCGGCCAGGGCCACAATACGATTGGCAACCAATGTGAAGTTCTGCCTTTGGATCTAAATCTTTTAAGCGAGGTACAAGTGTTTTAATATTCGTAGCCTGGCAAACATCACAAATTTTTATTTCATTATTCATATATCAAAACCCTTTCATTTTACTATCTTGTTCATAAAAATCCGCTGATAGTATTAGAAAAATTTTAGTATGTTTGAGATAAAGTCTAAACTGTATTTTACACTTGATAGTACTTGTTATGCAAATGAAAGATTTGCTATTATGAAGGAACATTAGCATTTTACTAAGGAGCTATTAAACGTTGAGTATACATACGATAACAAATTGGCGATTTATTGATCAAACAACCTTTGGACCAACCTTTAGTCCACTTATATCTTTCGCTACCGATGATACCCTATGTACTTCTGTAGGCGAAAGTGTGTCAGAGCCAGTGATTAGAACATGGATTCACCACCACACTGTCGTACTTGGAATTCAAGACAGTAGGTTACCGTTTATTAATGATGGAGTTGCCTACTTACAAAAGTATGGTTACGAAGCGATTGTACGAAACTCGGGCGGCTTAGCAGTCGTTTTAGATGATGGGATTCTTAACATTTCGTTAATCTTTAAGGAAGATAAACAAATATCGATAAATAATGGCTATGATGCTATGTATGAACTAATAAAGACTATGTTTGCTGATAAAACAACCAGGATTGAAGCACGGGAAATTGTCGGTTCTTACTGTCCTGGCACATACGATTTAAGCATCGATGGTAAAAAATTTGCAGGCATATCCCAGCGGAGGGTGCGCGGTGGGGTTGCAGTGCAAATTTACTTATGTGTAAAGGGGAGTGGTAGTGAGCGCGCTGCTCTAATCAAGCAATTCTATGATATCGCTGTGAATGAAAGCGAAACAAAGTTTACTTACCCAGTTATTATTCCAAACACGATGGCATCATTAAATGAATTACTTGGGCTTAACTTAACCATTCCAGATGTAATGATACGTCTTTTAAAAACTATAAAGCATAATTCTTCTATTACCATTCAACAAACACAATTACTTACGGAAGAATTACCACTATTTGAGACTAACCTTATGCGGATGAAGAAAAGAAATGAGGAGTTTGTGTAGTCTTGTAGTAGGTTTAGTGAATCCTCAAAAAGACTGACTAAAAAGGCCTGTTTAACCTTTCTAGTCAGTCCGTTTTTTACCCGTTTACTCCTTGCATAGCTGTAATCAACGCTAGTTTGTAAACATCTTCTACGTTACAACCACGTGATAGGTCATTTACAGGCATGTTTAACCCCTGTAAGATTGGCCCAATTGCTTCAAATTCACCTAGGCGTTGCGCAATTTTATAACCAATGTTTCCAGCTTCTAGGCTCGGGAAGATAAATACGTTCGCCTCACCATTTAGTGGAGAATTCGGTGCTTTTTTCGCTGCAACTGATGGCACAAAGGCTGCATCAAACTGAAATTCACCGTCAATCACTAAATCTGGGGCCATTTCTTTAGCAAGACGTGTTGCTTCTATTACTTTTTCTGTTTCTGGTGATTTTGCAGAGCCTTTCGTTGAAAAGCTCAGCATTGCAACTTTCGGGTCAATATTGAATACGCGGGCCGTTTCAGCAGCTACAATTGCCGTTTCAGCCAAATCATTGCTATCTGGTGCAATATTAATGGCACAGTCACCGAAGATTAATTTTGTATCGCCTTTTACCATCACAAATACACCAGAAGTTTTACGAATTCCAGCCTTTGTTTTAATAATTTGCAATGCTGGACGAACCGTATCTCCTGTGGAATGGACAGCACCACTTACTAGTCCAGCGGCTTTCCCTACATAAACAAGCATTGTACCGAAATAGTTTACATTTAATAATTGTTTCCGTGCATCTTCTTCTGAGGCTTTTCCTTTACGACGTTCGACAAAGGCAGCAACAAGTTCATCAAATCCAGGATAGTTTGATGGATCAATAACTTCTACTTGGTCAAGAGAAAGACCAAGATCTTCTGCCTTTTTATGTACCGCTTCACTACTTCCTATCACAATTGGGTGCAGGACCTTATTATCACCTAACTTAACTGCAGCTTGTAATATTCTTTCGTCTGTTCCTTCTGGAAAAACGATCGTTGGAAACTGATCTTTTACATTTGCTTCAATTTGTTCAAATAACCTGCTCATTTTCTTCCTCCTAAATAAACATCAGATCATCATATAGTCTAGAATACTCCTTCTTTAAAGAAAAATAAACTAAGTTTGGGATTGTAGACAAAGTTTAAATTTTCTGACTTAATAAACTTACATACTTTTAGTTTTCCCTCAAAAGACTCATTAAAACAACCTATCAAGTTTTTTATGCTAAAATAAAGAAAAAGAGGTGATCGGATGAGCCCGAAAATTGGTATGGAACCAATTCGTAGACAACAAATTATTCAAGCTGCAAAACATTGTATCGCAACAAAGGGGTTACCTCATTTTTCAATTAAAGACATTGCCAAAGTTGCAAAATTAAGTACGGGTGTTATTTATCATTATTTTGAAAATAAGGACGATTTACTTGTAGAAGTATTGAAAGACTCCTTTTCTGAAACCGAACAACTTGTAAAAAGAAATGTTGAAAGCGCTGTTGACTACAAAAATAAAATGAGTGCCTATTTAGAAACGGTAGCTAAAGTACCAGACGAAAACCCTGATTTTTATCTTATTTTGTTAAACTTTTTGGCCCAAGCGCCGTACAATGAGGACTTGAAGAAAATTATTACTCGCTTTTTTCAAAACTTAGGTCAATTTATTGAAGGGATTTTGCAAATTGGCTATAAAGAAGGTGTTATTAAAAAAATTGAAAAAGGAGTTGCCGCTAATTTAATTCTTTCGCAAGCGATGGGTATCGCCTTTTACTACTTAATTACAAATGAAAAAATACATAAAGATAAAATTAATCGTGATTTTGTTGAAATATTCAAAAAATATATTGAATAAATGGTAACTTCATTTATATAATGGTGATGATAAGTTATTAAATAAGCTTTTATTTATATTGACCGTTCAATATAAAATCAATTAGGGGGTTATTGTATGTCATATCAATTACTTTTTAATCCTATCACAATTAATGAGCTAACATTACCATCAAGAGTCATTATGGGGTCAATGCATGTCGGTTTAGAGGGGGAAGAAAATGGTCTAGAAAAATTAATCGCATTTTACCAAGAACGGGCAAAAAACAAAGTTGGGTTAATTGTCACAGGTGGAGCTGCTGTCTGTCCAGAGGGGAGTGGTGGTGTTCACTTTATGTCAATCCATAAAGATGAAGATATCACATATTGGAAACCGTTAACAGATAGTGTTCACCAAGTTGGTGGCAAGATTGCCTTGCAGCTTTTTCATGCTGGTCGCTATGCTTATAAAGCCCTAACTGGCTGCGATGTTGTTGCACCTTCTGCAATACAATCACCAATTAACCCAGATAAACCGGTAGCGTTAACAAGTGAACAAATTGAGGAAACAATCACCGCTTTTGGAAGCGCTGCCAAACGTGCAAAAGCAGCTGGTTTTGATGCTGTTGAAATTATGGGTTCAGAAGGCTACTTAATTAATCAGTTTGCATCGCCCGTAACGAATCAACGAACCGATGAATGGGGCGGTTCATTCGAAAAGCGAATGCGATTTTCCCTTGAAATTGTTAAAGCAGTTCGAGAAAACGTCGGACCAACATATCCAATTATTTTTCGAATGTCGGGCCTCGATCTGATCGAAAATAGTACAACTGATGAAGAAACAAAACTATGGGCGCAGGAACTGGAGAAAGTAAGTGTTGATTTATTAAATGTCGGGATCGGCTGGCACGAATCAAAAGTCCCTACAATTTCTATGAAAGTGCCAAGAAATCGGTTTGTCCCCATAGCAGCTGCTATTAAAAGTGCGGTTACAATTCCTGTGATTGCTAGTAATCGAATTAATAATCCTGATGATGCAGAAAAAATTCTTGTAAATGGAGATGCTGATCTCGTTTCTATGGCTCGACCTTTTCTAGCAGACCCAGAGATTTTAACGAAAGCTTATGAAAAAAGGACTGAAGACATCAATACATGTATTGCTTGCAATCAAGCTTGCTTGGATCATGTTTTCGAGTTGAAATCTGCATCGTGCCTCGTAAATCCAGAGGCTGGACGTGAATTAGCAATGCAACTTATCCCAGCTACTAAAAAGAAACGAGTCTTAGTTATTGGAGCAGGTCCAGGTGGGATTGAAGCTGCTCGAGTATTAGCACTACGAGGACATACTGTTACGATTGCCGATCAAGCTGAAGCTATTGGTGGTCAGCTTAATTTTTCACGAATTGTCCCTGGAAAGAGTGAATTTAACGAGACAATTCGGTATTATAAGACGCAATTAAAAAAACTTAACGTCAACGTTCGCTTAAAACACCCTATTACTAGTGATGACCCGTTAGTTAATGAGGCGGATGAAGTTGTTATCGCCACAGGTATCGTACCTCGAAAGCCTGATATAGCAGGTATAGATAGTGAACATGTCGTATCCTATAAAGATATTTTTGAAGATAGAGTAAGCACAACTGAGAACGTTGTTATTATTGGGGGCGGTGGCATCGCCTGTGATTTGGCTTTCTTATTGAAGGAAAAAGGAGCTAAGCATATTACAATGCTACAGCGGGGCAAAGCATTTGCAAGAGGGATTGGGAAAACAACCCGTTGGGCAACGATAATGGAATTAAAAATGAAAAAAGTCGAGATGATTGGTGGTATCAGCGAGTATAGATCGATTGAGAATGGTGCAGTTTCTTATTTACAAAATGGAAAACAACACTCAGTTGCTGCCGATTTAGTCGTTTATGCTAGTGGACAACTACCTAACAACAGCTTATATAACCGTCTAATAGAAAAAGGCAAACAAGTTCACATTATCGGTGGAGCGAAAGACGCCGGAGACCTAGATGCCAAAAAAGCAATTTACGACGGGGCTATCGTTGCAAGGCTAATTTAAAAAAAGGAGTTAAAAACATGAAAAATGGAACTGTATTGCTTGAAACTCACGAAGGAGTTGCGAAGATTACTTTAAATAGGCCAGAAGTCAAAAATGCTATTAATTTAGCAATGCACGAAGATTTACAGCAAGCTTTTACTATCGCCGGTACTGACCGAGATGTAAAGGTGATTATACTGCAGGGTAAAGATGGCGCATTTTCTAGTGGAGCAGATTTAAAAAGTATTCCTATTGATGATTTTGCTTCGTTTGACCACGGTGATTACCTTGCGAACACGTATAATAAGCTCATTAAGATTATTGAAAATATTGACAAACCCATTATTGCTTATTTAAACGGAATCAGTGTTGGCGCAGGTTTAAGTATTGCTTTAGCTTGTGATTTTCGCTATGCGAACCCAGAGGCAGTTTTAGGGGTTAGTTTTTTAAAGATAGCACTTGTCCCTGATGCAGGTGCTTCCTACTATCTACCGCGAATTGTTGGGCTACAAAAGGCATTAGAGCTTTGTTTAGGGGAACCAATTACAGCAGATGAGGCACTTCGTTGCGGTCTCATTAATAGCATAGGTTCTCCCGATGAATTTGCGAAAAAGCTAACACTAGTACCCAAAACAACATTTGGATTAATGAAAAAAAATATCCGGAACTCTTATGATAAATCACTTGCCGAAGTATTACAGTTGGAAGTTGAAAGCCAACGAAAAGCCGGTAAATCTCCTGAGCATATAAAGGCAATTCAAAACTTTGTCCAAAAATTGAAGTAAAAACTACTAATCGGAGAATGCTAATGAGGGCATTCTCTTTTTTGAATTTGGAATTTGAATTTAATTTATTTACTTCTGATAATTCATTATTTAAACCAGTTAATTTGGTTTTTCACTTTGTAAATAGTATAATGAGCTTAGATATAGTAATTACCAAAAAATAATTAGTATCGTTTTTTTAAAATTAGATATGTTTTAAGGAGTGGATAATGAATGAGTGAAGCAGCTAAAACATTAGAAGGCTGGTATTGTTTACACGATTTTAGAGCGATTAACTGGGAGAAATGGAAGTACCTTTCAACAGAAGAGCGACAATCAATTACAAATGAATTATTAGGCTTATTAGAAAAATGGGAAACAACAGAAGCACAAAAGGCTGGAAGCCATGCACTTTACAGTATCGTTGGCCAGAAAGCTGACCTTTCGTTTATGTTGTTACGTCCAACAATGGAAGAACTCAATGAAATAGAAAATGCCTTCAATAAAACACGTTTCGCCGAATACACAATTCCTACATACTCATATGTTTCTGTAGTAGAGTTAAGTAACTACCTTCCTGCCAATGTTGATCCTAATCAAGATCCAGAAATTCAGGCACGCTTAAAGCCTACATTGCCAAAATCAAAACATATATGTTTCTATCCAATGAATAAGCGTCGTGAAGGGAATGACAATTGGTATATGTTACCTATGGACGAACGTAAAACACTAATGCGTAGTCACGGGATGATCGGTAGGGGTTATGCAGGGAAAGTAAAACAAATTATTACTGGTTCCGTAGGGTTTGATGATTGGGAGTGGGGCGTAACACTATTCTCAGACGATGTCCTTCAGTTCAAAAAGCTTGTATATGAAATGCGTTTTGATGAAGTGAGCGCCCGCTACGGAGAATTCGGATCATTTTTCGTTGGAAACCTTTTATTAAAAGAGTCAGTGCCTAATTACTTACACATATAATTAACTAAAGTCAGATCTTAATGATCTGGCTTTTTTTAGTTTGAGATGCTAGAAGTACGACCTCAATCGATATTATATTTTAATTCATTATTCTTAATTGTAAGTCATAGGCATAAGATAGTGGAAGAAGTAGACGACAATTTATGTAGATTATCTGTAATTTAATTTTTGCCAAATTCGCATTAACCATAGTAATTATCTTTCTCCTTATGTTCATCTTTGTAGCCTACATAAATAGAGGAGGTGAGTAAATGGCAGTCATTAAAGTTACAGATAATGACGTAAAAGTTCTAGCTCGATTAATGAGGGCTGAAGCTGAAGGTGAGGGCGATTTGGGTATGCTGATGGCAGGTAATGTCATGGTTAACCGAGTTCGTGCTAACTGTCTAGATTTTAGAGATATAAACTCGGTCGATAGAATGGCATTTCAATCGCCAGGTGGATTTGAAGCTGTGCAGAAAGGTTATTTTTATCAAGGCGCTAGGGAAAGAGAAATTCGTCTCGCTCGTAAACTTATTAATGGAGAACGTCACCATCCAGCAGATTTTGCGCTTTGGTTTTTTCGCCCTGAAGCTGGATGCCCAGCGCAATGGTGGGGACAATGGAACTCTGGGAGATATAAATTACATTGCTTCTACACACCTTTAGCCAGTGAATGTCCGTCAGTTTATTCAACATATTAAGTGTATTTATTATTTATAAAAGGAGTGAGTTCTTTGTATCAACAACCTTGGATGCAACAACCGTTAACAACAACTCAACAGGCACCAGCATTACCGTACCAAATTCCACAACAGCAACAATTTTTACCTGGTGCTCCTATGCCAGTTCCACCTGGTTTCACACAGCAGTTTCCTTTGACACCACCTCCACAGCCAGGTATGCTTCCTCTTGAGCAATCTTATATAGAAAATATATTACGATTAAATCGAGGAAAAGTCGGAACATTTTATATGACATATGAAAATAACGTTGAATGGAATGCCAAGATTTTCAGAGGGATTGTCGAAGAAGCCGGACGCGACCATATTATTATTAGCGATCCACAAGCTGGGAAGTATTATTTATTACTTATGCTTAATTTGGATTATGTAATATTTGATGAGCCGATCGAATATGAGTATCCATTTGGAGCTGCACCAGCACAAGTTGCTACTTATTCACCTAGATAAATAGATTTTTCTACTTAACGTTCTTAATGGTAACATTGTAAAAAAAATTAAGAGGCCAATTCTTAACCGAATGGCCTCATTATTTTTCGCTTATATACCTTTAAACGCCGCTAAAGCTAGCAACACCCAACCGACCATAAAGAGTAATCCACCTATAGGCGTTATTGCACCTAATACCTTAATTCCAGAAATACTTAATATGTATAGACTTCCTGAAAAAAAGATAATACCAAGGAACATTGTCCATCCTGCCCAAGATAGCAATGTAGGATTAGCAAACCGATCTGCTACTACTGCGATAACTAATATCCCAACTGCATGGATCATATGGTACTGTACTCCTGTTTGGTAGATTTCCATCATTCTCTCCGTCAATTTAGCTTGCAAACCATGTGCACCAAAGGCCCCTAAACCTACAGCTAAAACCATATTAATACTTCCAATAATCAAAAATATTTTTAACATAGTAACTATGCTCCTTTTTTAGTTTGTTGCCTTCATGAGAACAGAATAGCATAGTTCCTAAGCTTCTTCAAAATTTTGGATTATCGGTTCTTTAAATATACTTCAAGAGCTTGTCTCATTTTCTCTGCTTCACCACTATTGTCAGCATGAACAATAATATGGTCGCCATTTAGTTCAACCTGAACATTTTCGTAGCCCTGTTTTTCCAAAAAATCAGCGACATCATGAATATCTTCATTTTGTGCATATAGCGCTTTCTCCCCTACGTATTTTCCTTCTACAAAGACCTCATAACGATCTTCAAATAACTTTGTTGTATCAAGGGCGTCATCTCGCAAATTGAAAAACAGTGGTACTCCTAAATTGCCAAAATTATTGTTGCTACTATTGATCATTTTTTAAGACCTCCAAGAAATTATACTTACGTATCTTAATTTGGTCTTAATCATCGTTTCTTATGAATTAAAAATCAAACAAACTGTCAGTTTCAGGCTTCTCACTGAAAACACGCTTATGTTTCTCAGGACTCTTTTTCTCTAGACTAACTTTTGGGCTAATCGGCTCATATAATGAACTAGTATTTTTTTGTGCTTCAAGGAGTAAATCGCAGTATGCCTTTATACTAATCAAATTCTCTGTAAGTTTTTGATTATCTCCCTCATAAATCGTACTTTTTATAGCTATCATTTTTTCTTCTAGCTTTTTAATAATGACTTCTGTTCCAATAATCATTTTATCCCTCACAGCTCGCCTCTTCACTATACATTTTAGCGATATAATTTATACAATGCATGTGTTCCACTATTTTCTTCACCAAGTTCAGCAAGCTTTTCATATAATTCTTTAGCTAACTTTAAGCCAGGCGTTAGTAGACCCATTTCTTCCGCACTTTCAAGCGCAATTGTCATATCCTTAATAAAGTGTTTTACGTAAAAGCCTGGTTCAAAATTTCCGGCGATTATTTTCGGTGCCAAGTTGCTTAACGACCAACTTCCTGCAGCTCCGGTTTCGATCGTTTGTAGTACCTTTTCAGGAGAAAGACCAGCTTTTTTGGCATATGCCAATGCCTCACAAATACCAATCATACCGGTAGCAATTGCCATTTGATTGCACATTTTAGTATATTGTCCTGCCCCTGGTCCACCTTGAAGGATAATATTTTTACCTATTTTTTCAAAGATTGGTAGTAGTTCAGTAAATACCTCTTCTTCTCCACCAACCATAATCGCCAGACGAGCTTCTTTCGCACCAATATCTCCACCGGAAACAGGTGCATCTAATGCAAACATCTTGCGTTTTTTCGCTTCTTCGAAAATCTGTTGTGCTAGTGAAGGTTTCGAAGTTGTCATATCGATGAAGTATGTACCCGGCTTAGCATTGTTCAATAACCCTGCTTCTCCTAAGTAAACTTCTTGCACATCATGAGGATAACCTACAATTGTAATAATAACTTCAGCTGCTTCAGCGACTTCGGCTACTGAATCTTTCCACTTAGCACCTTCTTCGATGATAGACATAGCTTTTTCTTTTGTTCGATTGTAAACAATCACTTCATAGCCAGCCTTCATTAAATGCGATGCCATGCTCTGACCCATTACGCCGATACCGATGAAACCAATCTTTTTAAATACCATACATACGCCTCCTTAAAATAAAATTTATTTTGCTTTTACTCTTCTTCGTAAACACTTGGGATTTCCCAGTCGATTTCGCTACAATGAATGGACTGTAAAAATTGGTTTACTCTAGAAAAAGGTCGACTACCAAAGAAACCACGGTGTGCCGAAAAAGGACTAGGGTGAGGTGACTCAATGATAAAATGCTGCGGTGCCAAGATTAGTTCTTTTTTCTGGGATGCATGTTTACCCCACAGGATAAAAACAACTGGTTGCTGACGATCATTTAGTAGCGAGATTACTTTATCCGTGAACTTTTCCCAACCTATTCCTTTATGGGAGTTAGGCTGACCTTCTCTAACTGTTAGTACTGTGTTCAGTAATAGTACCCCGTGATCCGCCCAGGATTGTAAATAGCCATGGTTTGGTACGGGGTGCCCTAAGTCAGTCTCTAGCTCTTTAAAGATGTTTTTCAAACTAGGTGGCTGTTTTACACCAGGTTGTACAGAAAAGCTAAGGCCATGCGCTTGTCCTTTGCCATGGTAAGGATCTTGGCCAAGAATGACAACCTTTGTATGTTTGTAAGCTGTGTAATTAAGAGCATTAAAAATATCTCTTTGATCAGGAAAAAAAATAGTTGATTCTTCTTTTAAGAAATGTTGTAATTCTTGAAAGTATGGCTGTTGAAATTCGTCTTGTAATAACTCGTTCCAGTCATTTATTATCTTATTCATCCATTTGCTTCCTTTGCTTTATGTTAACATTATTATACTTTTAGTTGCGAGTCTAAAGAAAGTGATAAAATAGAAAATAGGAAAGAATAAAAATTCTTCAGGAGATGTTTCTTAGTATGAAAACTGTAAAAGTTGTTGGTGCAGTAATTGAAAATGAGAATGGTGAAATTTTATGTGCAATCAGATCGGCTAACATGTCGATGCCAAACTTATGGGAATTTCCTGGCGGGAAAATTCAGGGTAGTGAATTGCCGGAAACTGCTCTAGTCCGAGAAATCCATGAAGAGTTAGGATGCACACTAAAAATAGGGTCTTTGCTAAAAGATATTACATATGAATATCCGACCATTACTGTTAACTTGCTTACGTATTTGGCGACCATTCAAGAGGGTGAACCGATTGCGTTAGAACATGCTGAGATACGTTGGGTGAGAAAAGAAAACTTAGCCGAATTAAAATGGGCACCTGCTGATTTGCCAACGGTTGAAACACTTATAAGTTGCAGTTAAATAGAACGGAAAACAAAACAAATGAGGCTGTCCCAAAAGCAAAGTATCAGTCACCTCGCCTACTATAAATAGATTTTGTACAAAACATACACTTCTATCTATAGTCTGACTTGAGGTGCTCTGACACTTATGGGACAGCCTCACTGAATTTATACTTTAAACTTCGTAATAATCGCTTGTAAATTTTGTGCTAAGTTGGAAAGATCTTCACTAGCTCGTGAGATATCTTCAATCGAGGCTGTTTGCTCCTCCATTGTTGCTGCTACCTCTTCAGTTGAAGCGGAATTTTCTTCAGCGATTGCCGAGAGACTTTGCAACGTGTCGATAATCGCATCCTTCATCTGCTCCATTTCGTCTCCTGATACATTAAGTTTTTCTTCTATTGCTTCAGCCTCTTTCATAGCTTGATCAATAGTCTCGTATTTTTTCTTACTTTCTCTAACACTAACTTCTTGATCTCTTAATATCGCAGAGACTCTTTCCATAACTTCTACAGCTGCTTTTGAATTAATCTGTAATTCACGAACAACTTCGTCAATGACTTTAGTAGAGTTCGTTGATTGTTCTGCTAGTTTGCGAATTTCATCGGCAACAACAGAAAATCCTTTTCCCGCCTCGCCTGCACGTGCCGCCTCAATCGCTGCATTTAATGCCAATAAATTTGTCTGATTAGCAATTGTTGCAATGACACTACTTGCTTCACCAATTTTTTGAGCACTTTCATTCGTTTTAATGATACCTTCTTCTACCTCTTTTGTAGATTTACTACTTTCGTTCGAAATTTTTATTAGATTATCGATTTCCAATAGCCCTTCTTCAACAACTTGATTAACTTTTTGTGAAGCGGCGTTCAGCTGTCTCAAATAAGCCTGATCTTTGGCAACTGTTTCCCCTAACATAAATGCCTGTTCTGAGCCTTGTTCTGTACTTTGAGCTTGACTTGAAGCACCACTAGCTATTTCTGCGACTGTTTTTGCTACTTCTTCAGTAGCACTTGCTGATTGTTGCGAGGTAGCTGTAAGCTCTTCTGATGAAGCCGAAACATGCTCTGCCGATTCTGTAATATCTTTAATTACTGAACGCAAGCTATCTGTTATCGTTTGAAGTGCTTTTGCTAGACCGCCAACCTCATCCTTTTTGTTTAATAGTGATTTTGGCACATCTTCAGTAAGATTAAGTGATGCAATTTTGTCGGAGTGCCTAATTACTGAAATGATAGGCTTAGTTATTGAAGATCCTACAAAATAAGTTATAACTATACTAATGGCCAAAACGATTAGCGTTATGAACAATATTTCCCTTGATAGGACCGGCACTGCTGCAAGTACTTGTTTTTCAGGTGCAGCCATTACTAAAGACCAGTCTGTACTTGGAATTTCAGCATAGCCAGCATACAAAACATTTCCGTTAAAGGTGTACTCATCAATACCTTTATGATTTTCGATTATTTGTGTAAATATATTTCCTAACGACTTCAGACTGTCATCTGTTTCTTGCCCGATAATTGGATTGAATTGTTCAATAACAAGATCACGGTTCGGATGAGCAATTACGGTTCCTTTGCCATCGATAATATAGCCATAGCCTTGTTCGCCGTAACTCATATCGTCAACAATATTATTTAAAAAATCTGCTTTTCCTACTGCTACCAATACGCCACTTACTTTTTTATTATGATATAACGGGATTGAACTTACCATAACCATCCCACCATTATCATCAGGATTAACACTGATTGCAGGTGGCATAATTTGACGCTCACCTTGAAGAGAATTTTGATAGTAGCCTCGCTCTTTTACATCAACAATTTGCTTTTTTAAGCCATAGCTGTCAGACAAATAAAGATTCCCTTTTAAATCAGTAACACCAATTCTGATGTAACCACTTTCATCTATTTTTTCAAGTAAAATTTGCATTTTCTTTTCAATGTCTTCATTTGGATTTGACAATACGTCAATATTTGCTAAACCTTCTAAATACCTGAACTGACTTTCAATACGACTTTCTGTAAGTCGCGCTCCCTCTGTTACTACTGCTTCTAGTCCAGCTTCGGCTTCTGCAACAATCAATTGACTAGCATTGTTCAATGCAAAGAAACCTAATGCGGATGACGCTAAAAAGATAATTGTCGAAAAAAGTAGAACTAACTTCGTTTTAATACTCTTCATAATTCCCCTACTCCCCTAGTAAACTTAAAATCTTATTTATACTTCATTATATTTCAATAAAATTAAACTATCAATAAGATTTGGCACTGACAAAAATAGCAATGTGTGGGAATTAGCATTCTGTAAGTGAACAGGAGACCGACACCTCCATAATTAATTATATTAATATAACAATTGTCTACTTTTGATTTTAGGATATCATTATAGATCTCACTTGAATTCACAAATTAAATATGTTGAATTGTGTCGAATTTATTTCTAAGGCTTCTTTATTCTAGAAAAGTAGTGCAAGACAAGCCATATGCAAAAAAAAACGAGCAGGCACAGGCCTCACTCGTTTTCTCACTTAGAATTGCATTTTCCCTTCTAAAAAGCTCTTTAGTTCTGCAATTGCAACGCGAGTTTGCTCCATCGTGTCACGATCACGAACAGTCACCATATTGTCTTCCTGGGAGTCAAAGTCGTACGTAATACAGAATGGCGTTCCAATTTCGTCGTGACGACGGTAACGTTTTCCGATTGAACCAGCTTCATCATAATCAACCATGAAGTGCTTGGCAAGGTCAGCAAACACAGCTTGAGCACCTTCAGATAATTTTTTTGATAGTGGTAAGATTGCAGCTTTAAATGGTGCTAAGGCTGGGTGCAGTTGCATCACTGTGCGGCTTGTGCCATCTTCTAGCTGTTCTTCTTTAAATGCATCAATCAAAAAGGCTAATGTCACGCGATCAGCACCTAGTGAAGGCTCGATGCAGTATGGAATAAAACGCTCATTTGTTTCTTGATCGTGATAGTTGAAGTCTTCTCCAGAAAACTCCATATGTTGCTTTAAGTCAAAGTTTGTTCGAGAAGCAACACCCCAAAGCTCGCCCCAACCGAACGGAAACTTATACTCAAAGTCAGTAGTAGCGTTGCTGTAGTGAGATAACTCATCATCTGCATGATCACGCATACGGACATTTTCCTTTGATAACCCAAGTCCAGTTAACCACTTGTCAGCTTCTTCTTTCCAGAAATCAAACCATTTTAGTTCTTCTCCTGGCTTACAGAAAAATTCAAGCTCCATTTGCTCAAATTCCCTAGTACGGAACGTAAAGTTACCCGGGGTAATTTCATTACGGAAACTTTTACCGATTTGGCAAATTCCAAACGGCAACTTTTTACGCATTGTTCTTTGAACATTTTTAAAGTTTACGAAGATTCCTTGTGCTGTTTCTGGACGAAGGTAAATTTCATTTGTGCTTGTTTCAGTTACCCCTTGGAATGTTTTAAACATTAAGTTGAACTGACGAATTGATGTGTAATCCATCGCACCACAATCAGGACAAACAATGTTATGCTCTTGAATTAATTCTTCCATCTTTTCAAACGAAAGTCCATCAACAATCATTTCAATTCCTTTTGCATCTAGGGCATTTTCGATAATTTTGTCAGCACGATGTCTAGCTTTACACTTTTTACAATCGATCATCGGATCATTAAAGTTGCCGATATGACCAGAAGCTTCCCACGTACGAGGGTTCATTAAGATCGCAGCATCTAGACCGACATTATAAGGTGACTCTTGAACAAACTTTTGCCACCAAGCTTTTTTCACGTTGTTTTTTAGCTCAACACCAAGGGGACCATAATCCCAAGTATTAGCTAAGCCTCCGTAAATCTCAGACCCTGGAAAGATAAACCCACGGTGTTTAGCATGTGATACGATTTGATCCATTGTTACCTTTGACATTTTACCCACTCCTTATTTGGTGTCTACCCTATAAATAGTATCTACAGGAAAGTTCACTTTCTTCAATTGGATTTTTTGTGTCGATCAATTTTACACCTGTGTTGGTGAAAGTGAACTTTCATTGGTGCCTGGCACCCTAAATGGACAAAACTACTAGTTTTTCCATCTGAGGCGGACACCTTATTAATTTGTCTGAAAAGCCAAAACAGACGTAAGAGTAAATAAAAAAAACTCCCGTCCCTAGGCTTTTCTAGCCTAGGGACGAGAGTTTAGCTCCCGCGGTTCCACCCTAGTTGGTATACGATGTCATATACCCACTTTATCATAAAAACTCCAGACTGCCGTTTCGTTAAAGCTCTTCACTAGGCTCACACCATCCCTAGCTCGCTTTGGAAGCTTAATTTAACTACTATTCGTCTTTCACTGTTTTTGTATAAAATTTTATTGTAGTTCATCATATCAAATCTTACACGTCTCGTCAAACTTATTCTCAGAAAAAAGCATGAAATTTATACATATTAATAAGTTATTTTTCGTTACATATCCATTTAACTCTTCGCAAAAAATAGAAAACGAAAGGAGCTGATATGAATGGGACGTGCTCGTAAACAAAAAACACGTGATAAAAATAAAAATAGCTTGCCGCAAACACCTAAAAAAGACATAGCTACTACTGATGATGATTTACAGTGGGCAAAAGAAATTGATGGTCGTTACGATGTAAGAGATTAAAAAGTAAGAGTGTAGAGCATTACAATTCTCTACACTCCTACCCGTTAATAATAACTTATACACTGTTTTATTTTCCTTCTAATATCTCTTTTACTTGTGCTAATGTTGGCAAGGCTGTCATTGCTCCTTTTGTAGATGCTGCAAGAGCACCGGAAACACTTGCAAAACGCACGATCTCTATCGCATCATTTAGCGTCAAGTTTAGGAGACCCTTGCCTCGCTTTTCTAATTTATATAATATCGCTGAAACAAAAGCATCTCCAGACCCAGTCGTATCGATCGCTTCAACCTTCATCGCTTCTACATGAGCTATTTCGCCATTTAAATATAGATAACTCCCTTCGCTACCTAATGTAACGAGGATTAAAGTAATTTGGTGTTCAGCTAAATTAGCTAAGCCTTTTTCAATATCTTTTTCTCCAGTTATGAATTCAAGCTCTTCCTCGGAAATTTTTAACACATCTGCTTCACGTAACATGGATATGATTGTTTGACGTGCTATGTCTTCATTTTCCCACAGCCCCAAGCGTATGTTTGGATCATATGATACAATCATGCCATTTTTTTTAGCTATCTGCACGGCCTTTTTTGTCGCAGTTCTTGCTGGTTCATTAATTAAACTAATTGAACCAAAGTGCAAAATTTTACTAATTTGAAAAACCCGTTCTTGAATATCATCCTCATGTAGTAATTGATCTGCGCTAGGCTTTATGAAAAAATCAAAGCTTCGCTCACCATTTTCACCTAACGTTACAAACACCAAATTTGTTTTTGCAGCATCAGTAAAAAATAATTGATCTGTCCAAACTCCATTTATTTTCAGTGTCTGCTTTAGGAATTGCCCTAAAACATCATCACCCACCTTACCAAGGAAAGTTGAACTTGCTCCTAGTCGGGCAACACCCACAGCTACGTTTGCTGGTGCCCCTCCTGGACTTTTCATGTAGCTCGTATTTGTACTATCTACTGGAATAAAGTCAACTAACGCTTCTCCTAAACTAATAACACCTTTTTTCATGAAAATCCCCCCATTTTTCTAGTAATGTATTTAGCTGCAATTCTGTAGTCGATTCAATATACCAATTAGCTTTAGCCATTTCTTTATGTTTTCCAACTCCAATTGAAAACATCTCTGTTGCCATAATGCCCGCTAACCCTGCTTCCCCATCTTCTATTGCGGCACAATTATGTGGGGCAATACCTAAACCTTCTGCTGCCAATAAGAAGATCTCTGGTGACGGTTTGCCGTTTTTTACTTCTCTAATATCAACAACATAATCTATGTATTTTTCAACTCCTAGTTTCTTAAGCACTAGATCAGCATTAGAGCTTGAAGAAGCAAGCGCAGTTTTAATTCGAAATTCTTTAATTTCATTAAGAAAGTCTAATATCCCTGGGAGGACGTCTTTTTCTGATAATGTTTCCAGCAATTCTCGGTAATATTCACTTTTCAGGTCCCCGTGCGAGCAAATTTCAGCCTCACTATATAGATTAACTTTGTCTCCTAACATAATCTCCACTGTTTTATAACGGTTTAAACCTTGAAGTTTTTGATTTAATTCTCTGCTATAAGGGACATTTAGTTCATCGGCAAGCCGTTTTCCTGCTTCAAAATATAATTCGACTGTATTAGCGATGACACCGTCTAAATCAAAAATAACCGCTGCTAACTTTTTCATAATATTTCATCAATCCTTCTCATCTAAAAAACTTCAGGTATAGTAAACAAAAAGAAGACTCCAACCGTAATTTTAACCCTAATAATATAGATGATCAACATCTTATTGCTAGTAATGAAAGAAGGGAGATCCAATTTGGATCCCCCTTTTTCTTATTCTTTACTCTTATTTCTCTTTTTAAAGCTACGTTCTGCATTATTTCTTGGTGGACGTCCTTCGCCCTCTTTACGTGGACGACTACCGCCCCCACCACGGTTGCGATCACGATCACGGTCTCTTCCGCCGCCGCTACCACCACCACGGTAGTTACCACCGCCGCCTTTTTTACCATCAAACTTGGCTTTTTTGACACGAAGTGGCGCTTCACCAGTAATTTTTACAGGTGTTGTATTCGGTTCTTTTACCAACATTTTTAAAGCTGCAGCTACAAGCGTTACCGAGTCAATTTCTTCTAAAAGCTGCTCTGCACTATTTTTATAAGCTAAATATTCTTTTTCTTCAATAGTTTCTAAAAGTTTATCAATCGTTAATCGTTGCTGACCTTCAATCGCCTCAGCAAAAGTCGGTACTGCAATACGAGTAATTTTACGATTTGTCATCTTTTCAATTGACTTCAAGTGGTCAATTTCTCTCGGTGTTACAAACATTAATGCTAAACCTGTTTTCCCAGCACGACCTGTACGCCCAATACGGTGAACATAGCTCTCAGGGTCTTGCGGAATATCAAAGTTGTAAACGTGAGTTACGCCACTAACGTCAATACCACGGGCAGCTACGTCAGTTGCTACAAGGACTTCAATTGTTGATTCCTTAAACTTACGAATAACACTATCACGCTTTGCTTGGTTTAAATCGCCATGGATTCCTTCAGCAATATAACCGCGTTTAAGTAGCGCTTCTGAAAGCTCGTCAACACGACGCTTTGTGCGTCCAAAAATAATTGCAAGATCTGGTGTATGAATGTCAAGCATACGGCATAGTGCATCAAATTTCTGTTTTTCTGAAACTTCCATGTACTGTTGCTCAATATTTTCTACTGTCATCTCTTTTGCTTTTACAGTAATAAATTCTGGCTCACGTAAAAACTTTTGAGCAAGAGTTTGAATACGTTTTGGCATTGTTGCAGAGAAAAGTAATGTCTGGCGAGATGCAGGAACCTCTTTTAAGATTGTTTCAATATCTTCAACAAAGCCCATATTTAACATTTCATCTGCTTCATCAAGAACAACAATACTAATCGATTGTAGGTTGATTGTTTTACGACGCATATGGTCCATAAAACGACCAGGTGTTGCAACAACGATTTGCGGTCTTTGCTTTAATGCTCTAAGTTGACGACTGATATCTTGCCCACCGTAAATTGGTAATGCTTTTACACCTTTATATTGACCGATTTTGTTTATTTCTTCTGCGATTTGGACTGCTAATTCTCGTGTTGGTGTAAGGATAACTGATTGAATATCCGCTTGACTAGTATCTGCTTTTTCAATAAGTGGGATACCAAATGCTGCTGTCTTCCCTGTTCCTGTTTGCGCTTGTCCAATTAAATCCTTACCTGCGATTGCCGTAGGAATCGTCTGTGCTTGTATCGGAGTTGCTTCCTCAAATCCCATATCTGATATTGCGCGAATAATTTTTTGGTCTAAACCAAAGTCGTTAAAAGTTGCCAAATTCATTTCTCCTTTATAAGTGGTTTTTATCCCTTCTGACGGGCGGTATAAGAGGTTGACTTTATTAAACTTCCCCACTTGGTTGTTGTAAATAACAACAACCAAGTTTACAATAAAACTTGCCATTTTATACTTCATTATCTAACTTAAGTATAAAAATAGAGTGCCCAATTTTAGCGCACTTAACATGGGAGAATTTATCTCCATCCAAGTCAACCCCATAACCGCCCATTAAAAACGATGTTTCTAACATTTCTTTCATCTCATTTCATTCATTCCCTACCTAACAGTTTTTTAACCATAAAATTCAAGAATGAATGCAACCTACCTATCTTACTACTATTTAACAATTAAATAAAGGATTATTTTTATTTTTTAATAGGAGAAACTATTTAACGGTACAATTTTTTTAAGGAGTTGTAAGTAAATGGACCTACAGAGTGGCAAATTTTATTGGCCTACAACGATTACAAATAAACCTACATATCCACCGTTAGAAGAAGATGTATCTTGTGATGTTTTAATTATTGGTGGCGGTAGTTCAGGGGCACAATGTGCCTATTATTTATCTCAAGATAATTTGAATGTTGTTGTCGTTGATAAACGAGAGATTGGCTTAGGAAGTACAAGTACAAATACTGCTTTAATTCAATATTCAGGTGATAAAATGTTTTTTGAGCTTGCTCAAACATTTGGTGAAGACCGGGCAACTCGTCATCTAAAGCTTTGCGAGCAAGCGATTAATGAAATTGAAAAAGCAGCAAAAGAACTTCCCCTTGACTGCCACTTTACACGGAGAGATAGTTTGTATTTTGCTAGCTCTTTAGAAGATATAGAAAAAATTGATAGGGAATATAATTTGTTGAAAAAGCATGATTTTAATGTTGTATATTTTGATGAAAATAAAGTTAAAAAGCATTACCCTTTTTATGCACCTGCTGCTATCTACTCTTTAAACGACGCTGAACTTAATCCATTAGCTTTTACTTACGGACTTTTAGAAAAAGCAGAGAGTAACGGTGTAAGAGTTTATTCCAACACTGAAGTAAGCAAGAAAAAAATTGCACCCGATTTTGTACAATTTGTAACGAAAGAACAGAAAACTATTAAGGCAAAGCATGTCATTATTGCTGCTGGGTATGAAGGATTGGAATTTAAAAAAGAAAAAAATGCTGATATAACTAGCTCTTATGCAATTATTAGTAACCCTGTTGAAGAATTTTGGTATAATCGAACGTTAATTTGGGAGACTGACCGCCCTTATTTCTATATGCGAACAACCCATGACAATCGAATTATTTTTGGTGGGCTAGACGAGTCTACTTCATTCGTAGACCGACGTGACTCAATGTTACTCCATAAACGTGATCAGTTAGTCAAAGAATTTAATAAATTTTTTCCTAATATCCACTTCAAACCTGAATTTTACTTAGCTGCTTTTTACGGTGGTACTCATGATGGAATGCCAATACTCGGCTTGTACGATGACCATCCTAACTGTTACTTCCTTTACGGCTACGGTGATAATGGGACCGTCTACAATATGGTGCTGGCCAAAATAATCCGTGACTTAATTGTTCAAGGTGCAAACCCTAACCTAGATCTATATATTCAAACACGTTCACTACGTTAGCTTAATAGAAAAACAATACATCGGCTTTACTTGGAGGACCTCATTTTCACTTATTCAGAATTGTTATGTGGTAAAATATGATCAAACTACATGGAGAGGATTTTGGGTATGTTTGATTATCATGTACATTCACTGTTTAGCGCCGATTCAAAAATGAAGTTAGCAGAAGCATGTGAAGCTGCTATTGAAGCCGGAGTAAAGGAAATTGCCTTCACTGAGCACATTGACTATTTTTATCCGAATTGTGATCTTATTTTTGACTTTGATTATCAGGAATATGCTAAAGCCATTGACCAGGTCCAAGAACAATATTTAAATAAACTCAAGATCCTTAAAGCGGTGGAAATTGGAATCCATCCGTTTAAACACAAAGAGAACAGCATGTTTGCTAAAGCTAATGATTTTGATTTTATCATTGGTTCGGTACACCTAGCTGACGACCTTGATCTTCATAATGGCGACTACTTTAAGGGAAAATCCTTGGACGAGGCTCTCGAAACATACTTTCTAACGATTAATCAATATGTGAAGGAATTTGCTGACTTTAATGTGTTGGGTCATTTGACTCTTATTAAGCGTTATTTGCATTATGTAAAAGCTTATTGGGCTGATGTGCAGTGGAAAAATTATTACGACATTATTGAGAATACATTTAAAATTCTGATTGAATCTGAACGAGGCATTGAGGTCAATATGTCCGGGTTTCGGTACCGGATCGATTGCGCTCTACCGGACCTTCCTTTTCTCAAACTCTACAAGGATGTCGGCGGTGAAATTATCACTGTCGGAACTGATGCCCATAGCAAGCATTTTGTTGGCAAACATTTGGAATTTGGCTATCAGTTATTGGAGCAAGCAGGGTTTAAGTATGTTACGACGTTTCGTCAACGAAAACCAACCTTTGTTTCTTTGAGTGGAATATTAAAGTAATTTTTTGAGCAGGACTGACCTAAAATTTTCTGATTTGATCAAGATCAAAAACCCATGAAAAGTAGGAGACTGATACAACGTCAGCCTCCTATTTTATTTATGCTGAAATTTCAATTTGTTGTTCTGGGTCTTTATAGATATCTATATCAATCTCACTTGTAACTATACTTGTCACATGGCCTGCAGTCATACTTCCGTGCGGTACAGCCTATGTCAATTAGTGGTTATCAATGCAGGATAAATTAGTAACGACTGCGGTTGAGATTTGGACAGGAGCAGGTTAAAAAAATGAAAAGTAGTCCCAACCTTGGTCAACTTCGGACAGGTTCTAGCTGAAAAAACGAAAAGTAGTCCCAACCTTGGTCAACTTCGGACAGGTTCTAGCTGAAGAAACGAAAAGTAGTCCCAACCTTGGTCAACTTCGGACAGGTTCTAGCTGAAGAAACGAAAAGTAGTCCAAAACTTGGTCAACTTCGGACAGGTTCTAGCTGAAAAAACGAAAAGTAGTCCCAACCTTGGTCAACTTCGGACAGGTTCTAGCTGAAAAAACGAAAAGTAGTCCCAACCTTGGTCAACTTCGGACAGGTTCTAGCTGAAGAAACGAAAAGTAGTCCCAACCTTGGTCAACTTCGGGCAGTTCTAGCTGAAAAAACGAAAAGTAGTCCAAAACTTAGTCAACTTCGGATTGCTTCTAGCTGAAAAAGAGTAAGGTTGTCCCAACCTTGGACAGAATAGAGGCTGATTTTAAGAATTCGAGTGCGTACATCCCTAAATTTTATTTGAATAGAAACTGACAATACCCAGAATAATCCCTCGTGCTTTTTTTATATCCCACCACCTAAATAGGCTACAAACTTCGCACACTATGCATGAACAACCAAGCCTTGTTTGGCAACGCTCTCTGCAAATGACCTTTTCAATACACTAAAAAAACCAAGTCTTAGAAGCACTTCCTTCTAAGACTTGGTTTTTATAATCTTATATTTTAAACGAGCTTTTCAGCGAAACAATTCGATTAAAAACTGGTTTGCCTTCAATCGTTTGCTTCGGATCAACATTGAAATATCCGTGTCTAAAGAATTGGAATTTATCATGACCTTTTGAATCAGCCATATTCGGCTCAATAAACCCTTTCAAGATCTCCATTGAATTAGGATTAACTTTTTCAAGGAAGTTCTTATCTTCGCCATCGTCCCCAGCATCGTCAAGAATTAACGGCTCATATAAACGAAACTCAGTTTCAATTGCATTTGTTGCCTCTACCCAATGAAGCGTTCCTTTTACTTTGCGGCCAGTAAATCCTGAACCACTCTTTGTATCAGGATCATACGTGCAATGAAGTTCAACAACTTTTCCATTCTCATCTTTAATTACTTCCTCACATTTAATAAAATACGCATGCTTTAAGCGGACTTCATTTCCCGGGAATAAGCGGAAGTATTTTTTCGGTGGATTTTCCATAAAATCATCTTGTTCAATATAGATTTCACGGGAAAATGGGATTTTACGCGAGCCCATTTCTTCGTTTTCAGGGTTAATCTCAGCATCTAACCACTCAACTTGTCCTTCTGGGTAGTTTGTAATTACAACTTTTAATGGTTCCAAAACAGCCATTGTTCTAGGTGCTTTTAACTTCAAATCTTCACGAATAAAGTGCTCTAACATTTGTTCGTCAACTGTACTAAATGCACGGGAAACACCTATTTCACGGCAAAATTGACGGATCGCTTCTGGCGTATAGCCTTTTCTTCTTAAGCCAGAAATTGTTGGCATCCTTGGGTCGTCCCAACCATCAACAATATTTTCATCAACGAATTGCTTAAGCTTCCTTTTACTCATAACCGTATTCGTTAAGTTTAAGCGCGCAAACTCATATTGTCTTGGCGTTGATTCCATTTCACATTGTTCTACCACCCAATCATAAAATGGGCGTTGGTCTTCAAACTCTAACGTACAAATAGAATGAGTCACACCTTCAATTGCATCTTCTAATGGGTGTGCAAAAGCATACATCGGATAAATGCACCACTTATCACCAGTATTATGGTGAGTTGTATGTGAAATACGGTAGATAACTGGATCACGTAGGTTGATATTTGGCGACGCCATATCTATTTTTGCACGGAGAACTTTTTCACCATTTTGGAATTCACCATTTTTCATTCTTTCAAAAAGGTCTAAATTTTCTTCCATAGAACGGCTTCTAGACGGACTTTCCTTACCCGGCTCAGTTAATGTACCACGGTAAGCGCGAATTTCCTCTTGTGACATATCTTCAACGTAAGCAAGCCCCTTTTTAATAAGAAGAACTGCTCGATCGTACATTTCATCAAAGTAATCAGATGCAAAAAATAATCCATCCCAACCGAATCCAAGCCATTTCACATCTTCTTTAATAGATTCAACAAACTCTACATCTTCTTTTAAAGGATTCGTATCATCAAAACGTAAGTTTGTTCTTCCTTTAAACTCGTCAGCTAATTCGAAATTAAGTACGATTGATTTTGCATGTCCAATATGTAAATATCCGTTGGGCTCTGGGGGAAAGCGAGTAACAATTTGATCATACTTTCCTGCTTTCAAGTCTTCTACGACAATATGTTTTATAAAATTAGAACTGCTCGATTTATTCTCCATTTAATACCAACCTTTCTCCAGTCTCTAGTTAACATTAATTGTAGTTATATCATAAAAAATCAAATATATCTATGTATGTATTGTATCTGAGTCCGTAAAAGAATAAACCCGTCAATTTAATTTTCATAACTTCGCTTTGAACTAAAAGAATTGGTTATTTATTTAGTTAAAAGTTCACCCTAGTTAATAGGTCAATCTTTATAAAACAACTTTTTTGTTCTTGAAACCTGTAAACTTCCCATAAAAATTGTCGAAACATTTTATTGTTTTCACCCTACCTTTTTACAAATATTTCTATTATTTTAAAATACACTTACTTTTATGATAGAATCCAATATTTATTGTATAAATCGGGGTGGATTATGAAAAAATTAACATGTTTATTTCTATTGCTTTTCCTTTTTGTTGGAGGTACTTCTGCTTTTGCAAGTAATAGTAGTAAAATGATTATTATTAATAAAAACTCAAACGAGCTTGCCTACTATAATCAAGGTAAACTTGAAAAAAAATTCAAAGTCACCACAGGTAGACAGAGTAACTACACTCCTGAAGGTAGCTTTAAGATTGTTAACAAGATTAAAAACCGTCCATATTATAAGGATAATATCCCTGGTGGAGATCCAAGCAACCCATTAGGAGATCGTTGGCTTGGCCTAAATGCTCGAGGAACTTATGGAACTACTTATGCAATACACGGTAATAATAATCCAAATTCTATTGGAACATATGCCAGTGCTGGCTGTGTTCGGATGTACAATGACGATGTACGTTGGTTGTTCGAACAAGTTAGTCTAAATACTCCTGTCATTATTACAAGTTCAAAAGATAGTTTTGATCGCATCGCAACAGCTAATGGCTATATTGTAGGAAGTAAGATTAATAAAATAATAGTCAATAAGACAAGTCCGCAGCCAGTCAATACCTCCATAACAGTTACTACATCTTTATCTAGTGGATCTACATCAGATACGTTATATAAGTTTATGGTGCATGATGGCAAATCGTGGACTACTCTTAATAATTTTTCAAAAACTAATAAAATTGAGTGGAAACCAGCCAAACCTGGATTGTATACGCTTAAAGTCCAAGTTAAAAATAAACATTCAAAAAATAGTTTTGATGATGAGAAAGAAATATTGAATTTCGTTGTTTTTGAACAAGCTAAAGTTAATTCTTTAAAAGTTCATAAAGTTAGTCCTCAACCTACTAAAACAACGTTAACAATTTCAGCTCAAACGAATCATAAATCGGATAACATATATAAGTTTTCCTATTACAATGGCGAGAAATGGGTTACTATCCAAGATTTCTCTACAAAATCTAAAGCTACATGGACTCCTAAAAAGTCAGGATCTTATAAAATTCGAGTTCAAGTCAAGCATAAACTTTCGAAGAAAAAATTTGATAGTGAAAAGATAATTAACTATAAAATCTTTGATAAAGCTAAAATAAATGAAGTTGTAGTCAGCCAGCAAAGCCCGCAACCTATTAATAGCTCTTTACGTATCACAGCTTCATCTAATAATAACAAAAATAATCTATTCAAATTCCAAGTTTTCAATGGTAACAAATGGGTTACTATTCAAGACTTTTCTAGTAAAAATAAAGCAACATGGAAACCTACTAAAGCTGGATCCTATCAAATTAAAGTTCTAGCTAAAAATAAAAATTCCAATAAAAAGTTTGAGTCAGAAACTATTATCAGTTATGACATTTTCAACGAGGCTAAAATAAACAAACTATTGGTAAATAAGCAAAGCCCGCAACCTATTAATAGTACTATTAATATAACAGCTCAATCTAACAGCAAAAACAATAACGTATTCAAATTTCAAATCTATAACGGTGATAAGTGGGTAACCATCCAAGACTTTGCTAGTAAAAACCAAACATCTTGGAAACCAACTAAAGCCGGTTCATACCAAATCAAGGTACTTGCCAAACATAAAGATTCAAAGAATAAATATGATAGTCAAAAAACAATTGATTACACCGTTTTCACACCTGCACTGCTAACGAATTTCGATGTAGATAAAACTAGTCCGGAATTGGCTAATACTGAAATTCAATTTTCTGCTCAGTCAAACGAGACAAATGACCACTTATATAAATTTTCTATTTACAACGGCGTAGAATGGTCTGTTCTTCAGGACTATTCTCAGCAAAACTACTACAATTGGTACCCTACAAATACTGGTACTTATACAATTAGGACTGAAGTAAAGCATAGGTTGTCTAATGACAATTTCGACGATAGTAAAGAAATGACTTTTGTAATAGAATAATTTATTAACAACACTAAAAAGCTACTCTCCTTTATTAACGGTTGAGTAGCTTTCTTAACTTTCAGTATCAATTAGTTGCCTTGTTATGACAATAGCGTTAGAATTAGCACCAATAGCTTGGATAATCGCTCCAATTGTAATCAGAGATTGACCTTCTTCTCTGCGATCTTTTAAGCGATAATTTGCACCGATAGCTTCTAGCCCAGCGCCTAAGCCTTGTGCCGCGTTACCTAGTGCTAAAGCTTCCTCACCTGCTAAATGGTCAGCTAGGGCACTAATTGATGCTCCCATCGATTGGAAAGAGTCCCCGAGTATTTCAAGGCGAATATTCGCCTCCCTGTTTTCAGGTTCAAGATATTTCAAGTAAGATGCAATTGAACTCCCTGCTGCCCCCGCTCCATCAATCCAATTCCCAGCAAAATTGAGTGGGTCATCTGTTTCAACAGTCCCGATTAACATAGAGCCAACAGCCTGAAGACCTTTGCCTACAGCAACTATTCTATTATTAAATTCCGTAATTCCAACCAATTCCCTCGTTTCAGCAAGTGCTGAGATGATTGTCCCGATTGCCTCCATCCAGGCGCCTGTTACAAGTTTGTAATCGTCTGTCACCTGTTTCCCACCAATCCAATTTAACTTTGAATAGTTATTTATATTCGTCTTATCGTAGTTTAGTGAAGTCAGGTGCGTAGAAAATCATAAATAGGAATAATATATCTTTATTATTCATACATCAGTAAAAAACAAGTAATTATGTTTAAGGGGGAAAAAATGATTGAACAACGGCTAGAGACTATTGAAACTCGTTTACTACAGCTCGAAAAAGACCGAAAGCATATGATTGCACATATCCATGAACTTCAGCTTCTAATTGAAAAATTTCAACCAAATTCAGTTTCAAATCAAGACCTTACACAATCTACTAATACAAAAATTGAATATCTAACAGCGGCTAACGAGCAAATGTTTAAACAAAATCAACGTTTAAGAGAATATATATTAGATTGTATTAATGGTAAAGAAACATTAGGTCAAAAAGGTTATTTGAGGGCGTTGAGTGGAGAATAAAGTTATACACATATATTTTAATACGACTTTTAAAATATCCTTTCCAAAATAAAACAGCCCCTTTTTAAAGGGGCTTTAAAGACTACTTACCAAATGAAGAGAGAAACTTAACTCTTTCGCCCATAGGCGGTGGATTATCATCTACTAATGAGACTTCTAAAATTGCTGGTCCCTCAAAACTCATTAGATGATTCATAATAAATTTATTAATATCATCCATACTTTCAACCCGAACACTTGGAATTCCAAGGGCTTCAGCCATAGCCGTAATATTTACTGCCTGCTGCTCAAAGCGGGGATGGGAACGATTATACTGTAGCGAATGACCATGATAAACCATCCCTAAACGTGCGTTATTCATAATCACAAATAAAATAGGTAGTTTATATTCCTTGGCTGTTAACATTTCCATACCGTGCATGAAAAAGCAGCCATCTCCAGTAATGCAAACAACCGGCCTGTCAGGTTCAGCTAGTTTTGAACCAAAGGCGGCACTTATCCCCTGTCCCATAGCACCAAAGTGAATATTAATATCAAACGTATCCGAATCTTTGACATTCATATAATGAATTACATACGCCATAAACTCGCCAACATCTATCGTATAACGAGTTGATGATGGTAAATGCTCCTGCAATTTTAACAATACATCTTGAGAAATATATTCCTTCGCTGAAATATATGTGCTTTTCTCGATTTGTTTTCCGTTCTCTTTCGATAAACCTAAATCTTTTAGGTATTCAATTAAGTATAGTAAGCTTAAGTCAATATCACCTAGTATCGGAAGATCAATATGATATTTGCGGTGAAAAACCGTACTATCAAAATCTAGCTGAAGTGTAAAGCGATCTTTTGTTATATTTTCATTCCAATTATTTGTTGCCGTTTCTCCTAAACTGGAACCTACAATAAGGACAACCTTTCGATCTTGATCATTAATTAACTTAGAAGCAGATTCATGACCAGCAAAGCCATAAACTCCAGCAAATAGTGGATGATCGTCAGGGATTAACCCTTTTCCTTGAGGAGTGACAATGATCGGCCATTGTAGCAGTTCTGCCACTTCTAATAACGCAGAAACAGAACCCCTGACTCCTTGCCCTACGAAAATATAGCCTGTCTCACCACTCCGTAAGGCGATAGCTGCTTGCTTGATAATTGTCATATCGGGATAAACGGGTTCGCGTTTTGGAAATGGTGGGATATTAGCTAAATCTACTTGATCAAGCTGTACATCAATAGGCATTTCAATATGAACAGGTCCAGGTACACCACTTATCGCAATCTCAACAGCTTTCGCTACTTCTGAAAGTAAATCCTTAGAGTTGTTCACCGTTACACTATACTTTGTAATTGAACGAAAAATTGGCACTGCATTAAGCTCTTGCGATGCATTCAACCCTACTGCCTGCACAGGTACTGCACCTGTTAAAAACAATACCGGGAGATGCTCACGCATCGCGTTTGCGCAGCCACTAAGTAAGTTAGTAGCACCCGGACCGCTACTAGCAATGCAAACACTTAAACCATTACCGTATTTTGCATAAGACGCAGCCATATAAGACGCGGCCCCCTCATGCTTTACGATGATTGGCGTTAATTCTTTCATATCATACAATTCATCAAAAAAGGCATTTACGGAACCCGCTGGTATTCCGAAAATATACTTAACTCCGCCCCTTTTTAAAAAATGCAATACTGCACGTACGGCTTTCATAGTGGTCTCCTTAATTCAAAAGTATGTTCTCTTCTTTATGCGTAAAATATTTCTCCTTGAATTCCTCGGCTCTAATCGGTGGACTGAACATATAGCCTTGCATAAGGAAGCATCCTTTAGAAGAGAGAAAGTTCTTTTGATCTTCTGTTTCTACTCCTTCGGCAATAACATTTAAACTTAAATTATCAGCCAAAGTAATAATTGTATTGGTTATCGCTGCATCTGCTAAGTCACCGATGACATTGTGTACAAAGGAACGGTCAATTTTTAACGTATTAATTGGAAAACTCTTTAAATATCCTAATGATGAGTAACCAGTTCCAAAATCATCAATAGATATTTTAATACCTAAATCGCATAACTTTTCCATTGTTTCTAGCGTAGATTCTGTATTTTTTATAATTAAATTTTCAGTAAGCTCTAACTCTAGGAAACTTGGATCCAACTTTGTTTCTACTAAAATACTTTCCACTAATTCAACTAAATTTTTCTTCTCAAACTGCCTTGCCGATAAATTCACAGACATAACGATTGAGGTGAAACCTAATTCATGCCAAGCCTTAACCTGTTTGCAAGCATTACGAAGTACCCATTCCCCAATTGGAACAATTAAACCCGTCTCCTCTGCAACAGGAATAAATTCGGCCGGTGAAATCAACCCCATTGTCGGGTGATTCCAGCGTAATAAGGCTTCAACACCAACCACCTTATTCGTCCTGGAATTAATCTGTGGTTGATAATGTAAGATAAACTCGTCATTATCTAATGCTCTATAAAGGGCATTTTCTACTTTTACACTCTTTAAATTTCGCTTCTCCATCGACGGTTTATAGAATTGATAGTTGTTTCCGTGTAATTCTTTTGATTTATACATCGCGGTATCGGCATTTTTAATTAAGGAATCCACTGAATCACCGTCTTCAGGGAAAATACTAATTCCAATACTAGGTTTAATAAAAACCTCATTCCCTTTCAAATCAAAGGAACTAGAAAAAGCTTTTAAAATCCTATCCGTGACCGCTGTAATTTCAGCTTCTTTATGAATACTAGGCAAAATAATCGTAAATTCATCGCCGCCTTGCCTTGAAACAGTAGATCCTTTTTGAACGCAACCTCTTAGACGCTTCGCTACTTGTTGTAATAAATAGTCTCCATAACTATGGCCAAGAGTATCATTAACTAGCTTAAAACGGTCTAAATCAATAAACATAACTGCTAATTTTTCGTTATGTAACTGAGCATACGTAAGTGCCTGACTTAAGCGATCCTTTAATAGAACACGATTTGGTAAATTCGTTAAATTATCATAATAAGCATGGTATTTAATCTTTTCTTCCATTTGCTTACGGACTGTTATATCTTTAAAAATGACTACATAACCGGTTAGTTTTTTACCTTCTTTTATCGGTGATACTGCATATTCAACAGGAAAACGTGTTCCATCTTTCCTAAAAAATTCTTCATTATTACTTTGACTGCTAAGATTGTTCTCAATGTATAATGAGAAATTTTTATGTTTACGTAAGTTTCTCGTTTTAATTCGAAGAAAAATACTATAATATGTTTTACCTATCAATTCTTCCTTGTTTTCATAGCCTAACATCGTTGCTGCAGCCGGGTTACAAAACGTAATCTCACCCTCAGTTCCTAATCCGAAAATCCCTTCTCCAGCTGAATTTAGAATTAGTTCTTTTTCTCGACTTAAACGCTGCAGTTCCCTAACAACTTTCTCTAGTTCATTATTTTTTAAGGTTATTTCTTCTGTTCGTTCTTGAATAATAATCTCTTGTTTTTCTCGGAAAAGTAAATTAGACAATGCTAATGCAGTTGCATCCACGATAGATTGTGCTAAGCGCATTTCAACTTTTGAATAAGTTCTATTCTTATCATCTAAATTTACAACAGATATAATACCAAGAACTTCTCCCATAGCAACTAAAGGAATTCGGAATAAGCCTTTAATTCCAAATGCTCGACATGCTTTATGATTAGGTCTTGCATCGGCAAAAACATCGGGAATAAATATCGATTTTTTCGTTTTAACAGCCTCTTGGAATAGCGGGTCTTTGCTATGATCAATCTCTAACTGTCGATGTTTTTCTAACCATTCTTCCTCAGACATATCACTATCCCTATTTAGTCGGGCCGGCTTAATTTTTCTATCAGCAATTGGATCTAAAATATGAGCACCTATATTATCGTTATTTAAGACTTGTGATAGGTAATAGAAACATTTATCTAAGACTTCTTGCATTGTTGAGCAAAGTGCTAAATCTCTTGTAACGTCTAGTAACAACTGCTTCTCATAAAGTAAAGTTTCTACAGGTGTTAAGTTGTCAGCATTTAACATAGCTACTGCAGCCAAATTAATATTTCTTTCTACTGAAACTATATCTTTTTCAGTTATCCCTAATGGATTTTCATGGTCGATTAAGTATATGAGGCCGTATACTTCATCACCATTTGAAATAGGTGAAACAAGTAACGAATTAACATGTAAAGCATCAACTAGCTGCTTATCTAAAAGGTCTTCCTTTTTTATTTTACAAACAGTAACCGTTTTGTTCGTTTCAATAACTTCTTTAGCTAGCATATCGTTTTTCGGGTCAATAACATGCTTTTCCAACAATGCTCCATAGAGCAAATCTGTCTTACCAAAGAACCATTGAAATGTCCCATCTTGCTGTAGCAAGAAAATCCCCACCGAATTACAGTTTACAAACTCTTCCGAAATAGCATTAACTACATGCTCAAATACTTCCTGTACTTCTATACTTGTACTTATTAACTTTGTAATTTTGACAAGACGTGAATTTCTCATTTTGTGTCGGGGCATTTGGTTCTTTCCTCCTATGCGAAACCGTGAATGTTTATAATATATCCTTATATAATTCGACATCTTCGCTACTTCTTCCTGCTACAATTCGAGTAAGCTTGCTATTTTTTGTTTTTTTTATTAAAAAAACGACAAAAGGCCTAGAAATATTCTAGGACAGCTTCTGAATGTTAATTTAATTTCTATGTCGACAAAGACTCGAATTGATTCCGAAGATAATTACCCGCTTTTAAGCTCTTGTTTATGTATAATCCGGTTACGACCCTGCCGTTTTGCTTCGTATAATAACCGGTCTGCTTCTTCAATTAACTGAATTGGTTCTTCACTCCCATTTTTACTACAACCAAAACTCATCGTTACTGAAAACTTACCACCATGACAGTAATGAACTTCTTCAGAAATTTTCAGCTTTAGATTTTCAAGAAGTCTCTCTACAAGACAATACTGATCTGTAAATAATAAAATAGCGAACTCTTCTCCACCGTAACGATAAACGGTTCCAACGTTTTGGGGAATGTTTGTACTTAGAACTTTAGCAATCTTCTTCAAGACGAGATCTCCAACAACATGTCCGTATTTATCATTTATTTTCTTAAACTCGTCAATATCAGCAAATACAAGATAGAATACTAAATTCTTTTCTTTTGATACTCTTAGCTGTTCTTGAAAAGAGCGGTGATTATGAAGATTGGTAAGGTGATCCTTATTGGCCAAGTTTTCTAAAACATTCTTTTCAGTAAAAAGCTGTCTTTCTCTAGATACAACAATGCCTCCTAAAAAGCCAATCAGCAGCAAAAACACAAGTTGTGTTGAGTAAGTCATATAGTCATATGATAATTTATTACTAGCTTGGATCATAAAAACGATTGTATACCCTACCATAAACAAGAGCGAAGCTATCATTCCACCAATGAATTTCCAATAAACCGTCACATGTAAAATAATTAAATATGCAATTGGAATTAGTGGACTATATATTCCACCAGTTAGTGCGATTAGGGCAAAATAAGAAATATAATCAAAAAATGGCCCACCTTTTGTCATCGTATTATAAACAAATGAATTTTCTGGAGTCAGGTGTAAACAAAGGTCCGATAAAGCCATATAGATAAATCCAAAGATTACTAGGGTTATAAACAAGTATAAGTATAAATCTACTGGATTACTCTTATATTGTATGTAAAAAACCAGGATAGACAACAAAAGAAATAACCATCTTAACGAAGAGAAAATGATTTCAAGACCATGGTCTGATTGATAAGCTTGTTTTACTAGTCTTTTCATTGTACTCAGCGTACTCACTCCCCTTCTAAAACTTCTACTACTAAACAAATTATACGTACATTAGAAGATTATGTAAATTAAAATTTTTGAGGAAAAGTTTCGTTAAATGCATTACTGAAGAGAAGAATATTCGAATATAGATTTTTATTTATAGTTGTCTGTTATTACTGGTCAAATATGCAGAAATACAATCTAGAGAATTTTATCCTTGGGCTGCTTATTATCTAATTATCAATCTTAAACAATTTTCTAACACAAAATAAAGGCTATAAGGATGCTTCAATGACAAGGTACTTTATAATATTAAAGCAACAATAGTTCTTGCAAATCTTAAAATATCCTCTGCTACATTCATGACCCCTTTAGTATCCGCTTCGCCTCTTTCAATCTCTGTAATGAAGTAAAGATCTCTACAGCTAAAAAGACAAGCGTTATCCAGATCATGTAATTAGGTAGTAAAATCATTAACAAAAACAGGATAAATCCTTCTGTTCTTTCTGCGAGTCCTGGCTGGTAATAAACCACTTTTTTCGGTTACTGCACCTACGGTTAAAAAGATTGTCATTGCATATTATTGAAACGCTTAATAAAAGCAGGGCCCACATCGCTTCTGGAAACCGAAATGCTAATCCTAGAATTACACTTAACTAAGCGATCATAACTAACGTCTAAGACGGTACCGAAAGGAGTCATCTTCGTTACGAGCCGGGAAGTATGATTATCACAAGCAAAGTAGAATTCAGCAGATGGAATGAAGCTTTCACGATGATCAAATGACCGCCGCCTTCTTAGATCGAATCACTCACAATGCCACCTATTTTCGATGAAAACTATCGTCTCAAAGAAACCTATTCGTACTAACAAGAGGGTGGTCAACTTTTAGGTTGACATTTACAATAAAGCAATAAATATAGTCACCATGACTACACTTATTACTTTATTTCGCGGTTTTTATTTTAAAAAACACTTTCTCCAGATTGTACTTTGCCTTAAGCTTATTAATAATATACGTTTCATAGATTTCTCTATTAACAGGGTTTTCATCAAAACAAACAGCTATTTTAGTTACTTCACCTCTGTGGTTTTTGATGAAAGATACAGTATCCTCAAAACGTTTTTTTATTCTAGGTCTTTACTGGTTAGCCCTAGGTCTTTACAGGAGGGGGCTAATGATTTAAATAGGTGTCCCTCAATATTTCTTTTTATTTATTACCTGTCCATATTCAGTTCTTTCCAAGATATTAAGTGATGAACAGCTATTCCCGAAAAAGATTTATCTCTATTAAAATTTGTCCTCAAAATCTCTAACTCATTATCTAAGTAATTACTGGACATCCCATAAAAAGAAGTATAGGTTTCAGGTAATTCTACTGTTTCAACAGCTATGATTACTTTTTTATTTGCTTCGTTTGCCCATTTTATTTCATTTTGACTAATTTCAATTATGCCGCCTTCACCTTTGGTGAAATTACGGTATGCCATAATTGTTATTTCATCAACGGTTTCTATTAACCATTTTGCAAGATTCCCTTGTCCAAATTGATTATAAAAATTAATTTCTTCATACCAAAATGGAATATCAAGACCGAAAACAACGTTCAATTCAATACTTATCTCGTTTACCCTTTTTACCATTGCTTGATACTCTTCTACTATCTCTTCTTGTTTTGACTCCCACCCTTCTTGCAAATAAGGTTCTACATCTAAGTGGATTCCTTTAAATTGTTCTTCTGGGTTTGAGTTTTGTTGATATGTACGAAACCATGTCAGAAAGTTTTCTTCTTCATCGAGTGAGTTTGCCCATGTAGGTGAACCATCTAATGCGTGAACATTGACACCTATCAACTTTAATTCCTTGATGAATTTCTGGTAATAACTCATCTCAATGTCCGTTGAAACTTGGACATAAACAGTCGTAAGATTTTTTTCTTTAATTAAATTTGTAATTGTTTTTGCATCATCTTTAATCAATTGAGTATCCCACAACCAAGTAGCACGTTCTAATTCCTTATTTTCTTGAATAAAGGAATATAAAAGAAATAAAATTGCTACTAAAAATACGATGCTAACTAGTTTATAGTTTCTTTTTTTCATTTTTCCCAACTCGTTCCATAAAAAAGTAAACTAGAGGATGTAACTATACATCCTCTAGAGCAACAATTTATCATTTTGAAAATGTCTTTTTTACGATTTCATAGGATTTCTTCAACCTTTCTTCATAAACTGGAAGGTCCCACTCTTCCCACGAATATAGTTTAAATGAAGGGAAAGAATCTATGACCTTAAGTCCTTCGGAATCTGAAGGCTTCACTAACAATGCACTGACGAAAATTCCATCTGTCTTTTCTCCTTCCTCTTCCTCTTCTCCTTCCTTTTCAACATAAATATCAGAAATTACTTCACGTTGACTTGGATCCCTATAATTAAGTAATAACCAAGGAATTCGAATTTCAAGTACTTCTTGATTTTGATCAATATAAAAGTCTGCTAACGAGTCATAGTCTGAAGAATGAGGATTACCATTACCATATCGTAATTTCCCAGTTTCATAATAGCTGAAAGGGTATGTTTTATTTTGTGATGGTATTGTCATTTCTCTATTAAGAGCATAATGGATTGGCGCAAATTTCCCGCTATTATTAATAGGAGGATCTTCACTTAATTGTAAATCCTTACGGTATTGTAAAGAAAACAAATCATAATAGGTATCAACTAATACTCTAGATTGATTTAGACCATTTAAGTTAATGATAAAATCAATACCGTTTTCAAACGTTACTTCCTCAATCATTTCAGGCTTAGAATTACCTTGATTGGGAACTGTGTCTAGTAGAATTAATGGAAAACCTTTTGTAAAAAAATCTTCATTTGTTGAACTTATGTCTAAACGGAAATAAAGGTATCGTTCATCATGATCCATATAAAGGTTTCTCAATAATCCTAATTCTTTTGTAATAAACGGCGAAACAGTCTCCCAATCGTTTATTTCACCATCTACTTTAATCTTATGACGATCGAAACTTAACAACCCAAACTGTTGCTCATTTGTTTGAGCATTCGACCAATATGGCCTACGCTCTGGATTATCATAATCCTTCGTGTTCCAAGTTCTTTTAAACCACTCATCCTGCCAAGTAAAAATGAGCCCACCAAGCAATCCTTCGTGAACGATATCTTCATAAAGCCGAACAATAATTTCACCTTGTTCTTCTTCATTTAAAAAGCCTTGGTTCCAACCAAATGGATTTTCATGTGTTATGCCTCTTGACGCAGGAACACCAAACTCAGCTATTAAAACCGGAATTGTGTGAGCCGCATGCAAGTCCTTTAAATAGGCTGCATAGTTATTTAATTCTCCACGGTGATCTATGTAATTTACATAATCTTCTTCATAGTTTAGAAAATCAGGGTAATAAGGATAAACATGATATGATGCAAATTGGTTAGTAGCCATAAGTGGACCTTTTAACTTTATTACATTTGGATCAACACTAACCATGTCTTCTTCTTCATTAGGCTCTGCAGGATGGTTAAGTAAATCGGTTGTTACCCAGTTAGTAAAACTCATCGGCCTAATCCATTGATATTGCTCTATTTCATAGTCGATTATTTTATCAAACTGTGCTGCAAGCCAATGTTCAAATGGAAGAGCTCCATTTGTCATAACATACTTTCCATCGTAGTCTCCTATTGAAACATGCTTTTCATTCGTTTCTTTTACCATGAAAGGATACCACTCAATCCCTAATATCCAACCAATTACATAAGAAGATACATCAGCTTGATAAAAGCCATAAGCATGGCCAGGACGTCTTTCAATAAATGCATTTCCGTGAATGACATCTACGATACGTTTCATTTCTTCTTGAAACTCTTTCGTTATTTCTGGTATAAATGCATCCAAGCTTTCTTCTAAAGGTTCTTCATCTATCCATACCCCATGAAGTAAATAAATTGGGTCATCATGTTGTTCATTATAATCCTTAAGTGCATTATAAAAGCTAGGAGGGTGAAGTGTATAAACCCTAATTGTATTTGCGCCCATTTCTCCTATAGATTGAAACCAGCGGAAATATTCAGCTTCATTTATCGCTGCTTCTCCCGGAAAAGCACCTGGCTTGCCCATCCCCATATTTACACCCTTTATCTGTAACTTACTCCAACTCCCGTTTAAAAACACTTCGAATGAATTATCATGGATGCGGGATGTATAAGCTAACGTTCCTTCTGTTGCAACTGATACTTGAGAACTATCAGTATTATCTATTTCATCTAAACTTTCTCCCAGTATCGTTGTTAAGACTGGAACATATAATTGCCAAAAAAACTTTTCCTCAGCGGAAAAATTCCAATTAAATACACTTTTCAGCTTACTTAATCCTTTTAATTGATAAAAATTAGGAACCTTACTATTCTTTGAGAAGTTACCTGCAAAAAAATAGTTTTGTGAACTAGAACGATTTTGGCCAATAATTGCCGCAAATTCTACCGGAATATTTAGCCTTTTTAACTCTGCTATACCTAAATCGGTTAGGTTCCATGAAAATTCAGCTAAGACATCCTCTGGTCTTTTTGCAGTAACAATGGTAAACCAATCTGTGTAAATGTACTCATTATTTAGTTTAAACTTTTCTAAACCTGCTTCTGTAAACTTTACATTAATTCCATCTCCAAGATAATGTTCATCCAATAAAACTTGAAGCTGTTCTGTTTGCTCGTTTACTAAGACAAAACCTGCCCCCTGATAATCCCAAGCCGTTTTGAAAACTTTTTCATTCAGTTGTAACAATGATTGAGGAATATCTTCATTTATCAATGGATCAAGTTCTTCATAAAATTTCCCGGACCATCCTGACAAATCTAGCTGAAGATACTCACTAACATCTTCTTGAACATAATCTGCTGTTGCGGTACTAAACACGTTGTTTTCCATAATTAAAGTACTTCTTTTTTGACTTGATATTCTTGTAAGAATTGATTGCCATTCTTCTTCGTTTAGTCCGCCGTAGATTAGTGGGCTTGTAGTATCTTCTTCAATAAACTCTAGATCGTCTTCATACACACCATATAAATTACCAATATAAAACAGATCAATATTCTCCATTGAAGGCGGCAAATCCCGAATAGTATACGTTTTATTCTGACTATCAGAGAAAAAACCATAATAGTCTAAATCTTTTTGGTATTTCACATTCTCTTCTTTCACATAACGGAGATGGTTTAAAAGCCATGTTATCCCAGAATGTTCTTGAAATGACTGATCATGAGCAGTCTTATTAATAATTACAACTTCTAGTTTTGTAGGCTTTTCTATCCACCATAAAATGAAAGGAAGGGAAACAGCAAGCACAGTTAGCAAAAATAGACTCTTTTTCCATCTCAAAATAATTTCCTCCTTCTACGTAGAAACGCCTTTACGTTTCATTTCACCCCAGCTTTGATCTTTTTTAAAGATCGAAATAAAAAATGCTTCTACACGCCAAATGGCTAAAAGTGGACGATACCACAAAGATTCAGTTAGAGAATAGAAAGCTAGCCGATTTAATTCAGAAACTCGTTGATATCTTCCTAAACGCCATTCTTCTAATAATACGGCTCCTAACGAAAGGAATGAACCGTAAATAATGAGCATTACTAAAAGTAGGATAGAATATTCAATGTTTACAACTCCTAAAATTAATCCTAGAACAACAACTAAATAACCTATAACCTCGATAAGTGGACCAAGAAGCTCAATAAATAAAAAATAAGGCATTGCAAACAGTCCGACACCTTTATATCTTGGATTAAAAAACATTTTCTTATGGTACCATAAACTTTCAAATAACCCACGATGCCAACGCATTCGCTGTGTTTTTAAATCTTTTAGTTTTTCAGGCACTTCAGTATAACAAACAGGATCAGCAACAAACATTATTTTTGCGCCCAACTTATTATCTATATTCATTTCATGTAGCCTTACAACTAACTCCATATCTTCTCCAACTGTTTTAACTCTATACCCACCAGCTTGAATGACTCTCGATGTTTTAAAGACCCCAAAAGCACCAGATATAATTAGAAGTATGTTGTTATTACTTAAGCCAATTCTTCCTAATAAAAAGGCCCTCATGTACTCAATCGTTTGCATTATGACTAAAGGTTTGTTTGATAGTCTTTTCTCTTGCAACTGGCCTTTATCTATCATACTTCCATTTGCAATTAAAACATTTCCACCTGTAGCCAATATTTCATCATCTGGATTTTCAATAATTGGTTTCATTATTTTAAGAAATGAATCTGGTTCCAAAATCGTATCCCCATCAATCGAAGCGAAATATGGGTATTTCGCAAAATTTATCCCCGCATTTAAAGCGTCAGATTTCCCTCCATTTTCTTTATCTATCATTAATAAATAGGGGTAAATTTCAGATTGGAAAACAGCTTTAATGGGTTGTGTTGCAATTCCGTTTCTTTTTTCATATACTTTATTTTTCATTTCTTTCATTTGAAACCTTTGCATCATTATTTCTATTGTTGTATCTTTCGAACCATCGTTAATAACAATCACTTCAAACTCTGGATAATCTAAACGACCACTACCAGTAATAAGCGATAGTACAGTGCCGATAATCCCCTTTTCTTCATTATACGCTGGTACTAAAATTGATAAAGGTGGGGTAAATCGAGAGCTTTTTAACTGCTTGTAGGGCTCTACTTTATGAAGGCCTCTTTCTTTTTTAATTCTCACAAAGGAAAAAAGAAAAAAGACTAAATAAATGAAACAAGCTAAAATAATGTAGTATATTACAAATTTATTAAAGAAGATTAATAGACTTCTTCCCAATTCCCATATTTCACTCATAATCTAGACTCCTTTCTACCCACTCCATTGCAATATTTCTTGAGTATTTATCGGAATGATTAGCAGCAATTTCCTGTAACTTATTTTTCCCATTTTTATATTTTCGAATTGATTTAGCTGCTTCAGCACGAACATTATATTTTGCATCTGTAATAAGTTCTTCTAGTAAGGGTAGGAAACTTTCATCTTTTATCATTCCTAACAAGCGAGCGAATATCAGTCGTTCACCAGTTGCTGCATTGCTCAACCAATCTTCTCGGTTAGAGTTTTCTTCATACCATTTGCTGATCACTTGGCTAGAGCTTACATAACCGATATGTGCAAAAGTCTTTAAAGCTCTTATTCTCAACTCCATATCCTCCGTATGCAGTAAACCTTCTAAAAAATTGACTATTTTCCACGATCGTAAATTCTTATTGCGAATTAAATCTAATAGGCTTAATTGCCAGGAAAGTTGAAACTGATAAAAATTATCAATGTAATCATCTATATTTTCTTCATGGACTAACCGATTTAACATAACATTTAATAGGAATGGCGGTAATCCTTTTGATTCTTTAAAAAGTTCATACAGTCTTTCATAACCTAACGAAGCTAATAAAATATAAATTTGATATTCTTCCTCATTCGTCAGGTCTTTACTATTTAAATGATCTAATAAATCATTTTGCATTTCCTCTATTTGAAATAAGTCTAAAAAGTAAAGGGTATTCATTCTAACACTCCAAACCGGATCTTTTAACCTTTTCCGATATTCATCTAAAAAGAAGTGTTCAATAAATCTTTTTATAGGGTCATTCGCTTTATCAACTTTATAGTTAGTTAAATACAAGCTAAAAAAGTCTTCTAATGCACTAAAGTGATAAGGTTTAGTTGGTCTAAACGTAACTTTTTCTATATCACCATGTAAAAAGTATGCCTCAATTTCTTCTTGATGTTGGTCAATCCAACTTTGTTTTTTCTGTTTTATTTGTGTATTACGTATTTTTATAATAACTAAATAAATATAAGCACAGAGCAAAAGGAAACCAAGAAAACTAGTGATTTTAATAATTGCAGCAATTGACATCATCTTATCGACTTCCTCTTAAAAGTCTTTTTATACGCACTTCTAATTCTTTTAAACTAAACGGTTTAGTCATATAGTCATTTGCTCCTTTTTGAATAGCTAAGGCCACATCTGCCTCTGAACCTCTACTCGTCAGCATAAAGCAAAGATACCTTTTCCGATCATATTCTGCTCTTATTTTCCTTAGTATTTCAAGTCCATCCATTTTAGGCATAATTCTATCTATAATTAATATAAATCTCTCATTTTGACGGTGCCAAGGATCACTGAAAAATTCCTCACCTTCAGCGAACGTTTTAATCTCAAGCTTATATTCATCTTCTGCAATGTCCTCGAGTTGATGTTTCAATAATTCGCGGATTAAACGGTCGTCATCTATGATCGCAATGTTTAATCTCTTTAAACCAATACCATCTTCACTTAAGCTTCCTTCAACAATTTGTCCTCCTTCTTCCTTATTAGTAAAGGGGAGCGCAGACAAACATTCCTCTGGTGAAACATTATGCTCTGTCACTTCTACAATCTTAGCTGAAAAAGAAAAAGAAGATTTTTCAAATAAGATATCACCCTTTTCTAAGACTATTTTCGTTAAGCGATTAAGTAACTTTCTCGCATCTTCTTTAACTGTTTTAGGTAATAGTAAGGCAAAGCCGTTAGAAGGACCGTACTGACCAAGAAAATCTGTCGGACGAATGCTATTTTTAATACAAGTTACAAAACTCTTTACCACCTGAATTTCTCTTAGAGTGTTAACATTATTTACTTCAGTCTCGAGATAAACTAAGGTTAATGGCTCATGTGAACGCTTCATATCGTTAAGTTGACGTTGTAACTCATCCCTCAAGTAGTGACTATTATAAGCAGTTGTTAAAGAATCTACTAAAGAGTGAGCAAGGAATTGAGCACGTTTTTGCGTATGCATATGAATACTAGCTAGCAATTCATCAACTTTTAAAGGATGATTAAAAACACTGTCAGAACAGGATAAATATTTTGTTCGGTCTTTTTGTTCAAATCGGTTCATCACTGTAATAGTTGGAGTAAAATTTGACTGACTCCAAACAAATACATCTTGAAGGCTCGTTTCACTTTCAACAGATAATTGATCAATGTTTAAAACTAAACAGTCTGGGCGTTCTAAATACAATTGCTTTAATAAATCGTCTTGATTATTATAAAAATAAAGTGTAAACGCGTTTACATGTTTTGTTAAAAATGAATGGAACTCCAAATCTTCATTAATCACAAAAAGTTTAGTTTGATTTTTAGACATACTACTTTCATCCTTTACATAATATTTTTAAATCGGCAAGTTGTACCTGCATAATTTACATTTAATGTATTAAGTGGGTGATAATAAAGGTAGAGCTTCCTCTATAGTCCAAAATCCCTATTCATACTATAAACACTATTATAAACGTATAAATATCTTTATTCTATATATCTTTCTTCCTAGCACTATATATTTTTTATCTTCTTGAAAATATCACTTAAATTTAGTTCGTTAGTTGTGTGTTTTCCCCTCTTTGAATTACAACGCTAGAATTTCAACTGAACTGATACATGACAAAAGTTTTAAAATTGAATTTTAGCTTCTACTACCAAATTTACTTGTGATGTTGCAGAAGCTATTGAATGCAAGTTGACTAGTCATTTTACTACTTTATTGAAATATATAATTATTACTTTTCACCTAAGGAGAATATATTAAAAATATAATAATGAGGAAAAATCACGCCCCCCTCAAAGATCTAGTAAAAAAATCCTACCCTTCACGTTGTTGGAGACGCTAAAAGTGCCTATAAATACTAACCTTAGTCCCTTTTCCCTATATGTAAAATAAAAAAAGAAGTAGCCATCACCCCTTTAGAATTTAAGGGTTAGGATACTTCTTTTTTATATCCGCCAAACTGTTACGTCTATTCTCACATGCCGTTTTCCGCAGTAATACGATTACGTCCTAACCGCTTTGATTGAAACAAGAGGTTATCTGCGTAAATATACCCTTTTTCAATAGCTGAGTGGTCACTGAAATGTTTGTAGTAGAAACCGAATGAAGATGTGTATTTAATTCTTTTTTCTACTCCATTAAAATCCAACATGACAAAGCTGTCTTCTAGCTCCTGTTTAATTGTTTCTAGCAGTTCATACATTTCATCAAAACTGCGGTTCTTTAAGAACAAGGTAAATTCTTCTCCTCCGCTCCTGAAAACAAAGTCATCCTCTTGGATATGACTCTTAAGAAACTTGGTGAAATGTCTAAGTACTTCATCACCAACTGCATGATTATAGGTATCATTAATCACTTTGAAATGGTCAATATCAGCAACGACAATACCAAAAGTTTCACCTTTTTCCCCAAGTTCCTCCATCATTCTATCCATATATGCACGGTTATTGGCGCCTGTTAAAGAGTCTCTATACGCCATTTCCTTGAACTTGTCCCGCTCATCTCTATCCCTCATATTCTGCGTTTTTGATATAATAGAGCGACTTACAAAATAATTTAACATAAACACTCCAACGAGATATTCCCATTGACCATTTATGAGGAATATAAACAGAAGCCCGTTAATCAAACCAGTTTTTCCAAGGTCGAGAAAATTCCAATGTTTATAAAACTCTAAAACAGCTTTGAATGTCCGAATTTCTTTTATTAAGAAAAAATAAATAAGAATAATTGAATCGGACAGAAAATTTGTTACCAATACGAGCAGTGCGAAGAGCAACCAGAAACCAAAGGGAAGGTCCATAAAATAAGGCCATAGCCAAATATACAAATAATATGCGGCTATGTTCGCAGAGGTAAATGTACTAATATTATAAAAGGTAAACTTGAGCGGCTTGTTGTATTCTGTATCCCTCAATTTATTAAGACAATGTGTTAGCACTCTAAAAACAATCTCATAAATGATTATTCCAATAGGTCCAGTAAAGAGTGCAATAGAAAGCCCATAATTTATTGCATATTCAAGATCTGTATCCCCCTCTTTCAAGCTGACTCTAAGACGGTCATAAAAGATAGAAAAGAGTATGAACAGGGAAAGCGATATCACAAAGTCTACCGCACTAATCTCTACCGGTTTTGCCAATAGAGCTATTACTACTACAGTGACAAAAAGACTGAGCTTGTATAAATTGATAATGGTCATCGTTACATTCCACCTTGCCGATTGTATATCTGTCAGCCTAGACTTTACAATACATTTCTTTCTTATAAATAATATTAGATTACTGTAACTATGATTAGAGAAAAAACAACCTATTATGCTCTAACAGAAGCGTTCTATGCTTTGCAACCGCCCCAGAATTTAAGCAGTCTTTACAACGTTCATGCAGAGTGTTATTCAAACCAAATACCAACCAACTTATCTTTCACAATACAATATTTTAACATAAATTTATAAGAATTTACACAAAATTCTCTATTTTTCCTCGATACTAGAATTTAATTTCTAATAAATTCATAATAACTTGCCTACTAAAAGTATCTTCTTTTCATAATAAAAGAAACCATACAATTTCTTAAATGTTGTATTATTATTTATCGCGATTACTTATAGTAAGGTTCACAGTATTGTATGTAAATACAAATTTCAATTTGATTAAGTAAATATCAGCATAAATATTGAAACGCCAAGTTTAGTATTGAACCGCAAGCATTATGTAATTCTGTAAACCAAGTCGGTTTTTCAGTTACTTTAATCGGATAAATCGAATAAATATATGAACCGTGAGTAACACTACACATAAAACTATTGGGGGTTCTAATGACATGAAACAGATTATTCTCTGGTCACTCTTGATATTACCTTGGGGGTCCTTGTGCTTTTTGAAAATGGATACTGTGCGTAGGTACATGCCGGTCGCTCTATTTATGACCGTTATTCATACATTATCATATCAAGCTGCTTACCATTACGGATGGTGGAAAGAGACAGATTCCAGTCTTTTCGGGTGGGATAAAGTCATCCCGGTTCCTTGGGTGTATGGTGCATATTTAGTTATAGTTATTTGGGTATTCCACTTTACTTTCGGAAAATTCCGGTTGTATTTGACTGTCAATGTACTTTTAGACGGGTTATTTATGTATATCGGTTACCCAATATTGCAAAAGATTGGGCTTGTTTCGAGTGAATCGACTGTGTCTACAATAGCTATTGTTGCTATGATGATCGGTTTTGCTTTAATCATCTATCTGTATCAACTGTGGCAGGACGAAGTGTTCAAACAACCCAAATCGAATCTCAAAAATGATCAAGAACTAACTTGATGTACCCTTCATTTGAGAAGGAAAGTGAAGTAACCTAAAACATGGATATCTCCTAGTCAAAGACTTGTCGACGTTGACTTTATAATAGCATTTACCTTGCTCCACAAGCTTTATCAAGCAAGAGATCCTGTACATTCTACATTGGTTTTGCCTGCACCTTGCTAGACTTTTTTATTGCGAAGATGATTAGTGCATTTACCACAAGGATCTCCTCTGAATAAAATGATACTCCTTGCTTATGCTTATATTTATGATACGGGTCATTCCTAATGATTATAAACACCCGATTTAATTTATCACTAAAACTAGCCGCATCAACTAGTGTGGAAAAGTCATTTTGGAAAATGATAAGACTTCATTACTTTGGTCACATTGGCTGCCCGAAGAAATCTTGTCTCACAAAAAAATTCACGGCTTATTATGTTGCGTTGATTGAAAACAGCTTCCACTCCGGTTATCGTCTACTACTGATGAAACTCCCCTTAGTTTTCATTTCATTCTAAACAACGAAAAAAGTTGCCCCCCAATACCATTGAGAACAACTCTTCTTAAAAAATATTTATTTCTGTAAAATGCCACTTTAATGCGCTGGGAAAAACACCATTTGGATCGCGAAGATAATACCAAAGATATAAAGAATTGGGTGTACTTCTTTCCCTTTTCCACTTACTAGCTTAATCACTGGATAGGTAATAAATCCAATTGCAATTCCAGTAGCAATACTTGATGTTAGTGGCATTGTTAAGATAATCGCAAATGATGGAAAGGCATCGTCAAACTTCTTCCAATTTATTTTTGCTAAGCCTTCCATCATGTAGCAGCCAACAATGATTAATGCCGGAGCTGTGATCGCTGGAAGCGCTGAAATAGCTGAAACTAGCGGTGAGAAGAATAATGCAACCATGAAAAGGATTGCTACGACCAATGCTGTTAATCCTGAACGTCCACCAGCTGCGACACCTGCGGATGATTCGATATAAGCTGTAGATGGACTAGTACCTAACGCAGACCCTACCGTAGTAGCGACCGCATCAGCTGTTAGGGCCGATTTAGCTTTTTTCATTTTTCCGTCTTTCATCAAGCCTGCTTGCTCCGCTACACCAATTAGTGTTCCTGTTGTATCAAAAATCGTTACGAGTAAAAAGGCAAACACGACCGTATATAAGGCATGTGAAAAAACTCCTGCAATGTCGATGTCAAAGAAAACGATCGGTGGTGGTGTCGAAACTATCCCATTGATTTCTAGATGCCCTGTAAAATAACCAACAAGTGCTGTTACTAGCATCCCAATAAACAACGCACCTTTAATATTTCTAGCAATTAAAACGAAGGTAATAAATAAACCAAGCATCGTTAATGCCGTAATTGGCGAGCGTAAATCTCCAATTGTTACGAGTGTCGCTGGGCTCGCTACCACTAACCCTGACATTTGTAACCCAATAAATGCGATAAATAGACCGATCCCTGAAGTAATACCATATTTAATAGAAGCTGGAATGGATTGAATTAGCATTTCGCGGAACTTTGTGAATGTTAATAGTAAAAACAAAAGACCAGCTAAAAAGACGGTACCAAAAACGACTTGGTAGCTGACTCCTTGGGAGATAACAACACTTGTAAAATAAGCATTCAATCCCATCCCAGGAGCAACTGCAATCGGATAATTTGCTGAAAAGGCCATGATTAACGTACCAATAACGGCTGCTAAAATTGTGGCAATAAACACTTGATCAAACGGAACTCCTGCAGCTGATAAAATCGCCGGATTAACAACTACGATGTATACCATCGTCAAAAATGTCGTAAAACCAGCAATCACTTCTGTTCTGACATTTGTTCCTAACTCATTTAACTTAAATAACCGTTCCATCTACAAAACCTCCATAAGTATAGATTCCTAGCTACAATCGTAGTTAGGAATTTTCGGTCCCTTGTAGAAACTCCTAGCCCATATTACCAGGAATATACGAACGAAACATTTAATATGAACTTATTTTCACAACGAATTTAATATTAAGCGAACATTAATAAGATGTCAATGAAAATAGTTCGTATTTTTGTAAATAATTAAATTATATTACATTTTAAAGTTAGCTAATAGAACTTATAATTATTACAGCCTTGAAAATTCTCCGAGAGGCATTATCTCATACTACAGTTATAATAACTAATACTCTGTAATCAGCAGGATAAGCATCACCAAAAATTGCTCAAACTTTAACAATATTTTCAAATTTCTTATATAAAATGGTGTCAATTTTTTTATAAAATTAGCTTACATATTAAGAAAGGACGTGAAACATGTTACTTAAAGATCGATCTGAGTCGGATGAATTGTTAATTTTACGATATTTAAACATACGAATGGAGTTAAGTGAAAAGGAGAAGTTCCACTATTTAAACCTTGAAAAAGGCTTTCAAGGAGAGTTGATATTTGATGATATGCTGGCAAAAGACCTACAAGAAGAAAGGTATATCATCAATGACTTGCTGCTTGAGATAAACAATTCCTATTTTCAAATTGATAATTTGATTATCTCGCAAAGGGTTATACATCTTTTGGATGTAAAGTATTTTAACGGCGATTACTACATAAAATCGGACAAACTGTATGCCGTGGCAACCGATCGAGAATATAAAAACCCCGTAGACCAGTTAAAAAGGTGTGCCACTCTATTCCGCCAATTGCTTCAAAACCTCAAACAAAATTACCTAGTTGAATCCTACGTTATCTTTATCAACCCTGAGTTCACCTTATACCAAGCCCCAATGGACCAACCTATCATTTTTCCAACACAAGTAAACCGTTTTTTGAAAGATCTCAATCAATCTTCTTCTAAATTAGATGACGGACATTTGAAACTAGCAAAAAAGTTACTTTCGCTACATCAACCTAAAAATCCTTACACCAAACTACCTCAGTATACTTATGAACAGCTACAAAAAGGAGTTTATTGTTATAAATGTAATTCGTTTTTAGTTAGTAAACATAATTATGATTTGATTTGTAGAACTTGTGGAGGGCAGGAAAAAATCCAATTAGCTGTCTTACGGAGTGTGAAGGAGTTTAAATTGCTATTTCCTGATCGAAAGATTACTACACAAGTTATCTCTGATTGGTGCAGAATAGATTTAAATAGAAAGACAATTTTTAGAGTTTTAAAGAAACACTTTAAAGTATTCGGGAATACAAGTAATACTTATTTTGAATAACCGTTAGTTTAATTCCTAGTATTTAAGAGTCGGTCCGAACCTAGCTTAGGTTCAGACTACTTTAATTCTTCTCAGCCTAATCCGGTCCGAACCTAGCTCAGGTTCAGACTACTTTCTTCCCTCTATGCCTAATACTGTCCGAACTTGGCTCAGGTTCAGACTACTTTCTTTCTTCTAGCCCTAATACTGTCCGAACCTAGCTCAGGTTCAGACTACTTTCCTTCTTCTACTCCTTATCCGGTCCGAACCTACCTCAAGTTCAGACTACTTTCGTTCTTCTAGGTCTAATCCTGTTCGAACTTGGTTAATATGCTCCTCCCCCCGCCCAAAATAGGTAGTGTTCATAATAATAAATTGCTTTTTCTAGAAACAACCACCCTATTTATGATACGGTTAACCTTGATTTATGCTAACAAAAAACCGCGTCTATTTATGGTCAGGTTAACCTTGATTTACATTAACCTAAAAAAAAATCTATTTATGGTACGGTTCATTCCTATTGATTCGAAACGCCCGATATACTTGCTCGACTAAAACTAGCCGCATCAACTGGTGGGGAAAGGTCATTTTAGAAAATGATAAGGCTGCATCGGCGCGCTGCATGACTGCACGGCTTAAGCCTAACGATCCGCCAATAATAAATGCTACTTTACTGCGGCCATATGTCGCTAGCTTGTCTATTTCTTTTGCCAACTTTTCAGAGCTCCACATCTCACCTTCAATAGCTAAAGCAATTACAAAGGCATCTTGAGAAACTTTAGATAAAATTCGCTCACCTTCTTTGTCTTTGACTTGAATCATCTCTGCTTCACTTAATTGCTCGGGCGCCTTTTCATCGGCAACTTCGATCATTTCAATCTTTGCATATGGGCTCATTCTTTTTATGTATTCGTTAATACCGTTTATTAAATATTTTTCTTTTAGTTTTCCTACAGTAATAATTGAGATATTCACAGCTTTATTCACCACTTTTTAGAGTTTATCCACAATAGTTATCCACATATCAACAGGAAACTGTCATTTTATCCACTTATTTTATAAATTGCCTGTTCATTACAGAAATCGCATGTTGTGGATAAACGTTCTTCAGCTTCCAATTTCACCATCACTGGTGCTAACTCCGTTTCGTCTACTACTATATCTATCGCTAAATCTACATGCTCTTCACAGCAATTATACATTCCAAATCACTTCTTTCTTAATAATAACTTAAATTAGTCATTAACCCATTTTAACTATTTTCCACAATTTTATCCACAATCAGAAAAAAGATCTGCTCAACTTGTGAACAGATCTTTTTATACTTCTAGCTAAGCTGACTTCGTCGCCATTATTTGCACTTCTAATGATTTGGAAAATTAGCTATGCTTTTGCTTTATTCCCGCCAAAGTATAAGATCCCAAAAAGTAAAAAGAATGTCATAACAATGATGGATACAATCAATATTGCCACAGGTCCAAATTGATATATTAGTGGCAGTGATGCTGCTGTAAACAGTCCTCCGCCTACTAACGGTTCAAATAATAGTTGCTTATACCCAAAACCTTCTAGGGCTGGCGACTCATTATCAGGGTCTGCAATCTTCATCAGCAATAAGCCTGTTGCTGTCATTCCCATTGCTTGACCGAGATCACCTATTCCCCGTTCAAACCAAAATTGTGGAATCATACGTGGTGCTAATACGAGAAATGCAAATACATTCCAAGCAATTGCTACAATCGCTAATAATAAGAATGGAACAAGATTATCACCAATCACAGCTAACGACAGAGTACCCAATGCACTGACAATCAAAATGTCTAGGGAAAACCCTGAAATTCGGTTAACCATTTCTCGATCAATAAAATGACTTTTTCCGTAATGATCAAGACCAATTTGAATGAGCATGCCGCCAATCATGGCTAGTGGGAATAAAGGTACATAAGGAAAAAGATGTGTACCGGTCCATGCACCCCACGTATAACTTTCAAGCAACACGATTAGCTTTAATAAAACATACCCTAGAGCAATAGCAGCTCCAACAATTGCTAGGTGGAAGGCTAACGGTTCCATTGATGTTGTATGCTTCGTTTTCTGATCTGTTTCTCTTTCTTCTAACTCTGCAAGCTTTTCTTTTTCTTCCTTAGTTAAGGGCGTTTTTCCACCAACAAATTTTGCCCGGTTCGTTCTAGCCCCCCAATTAATTAAAATAATTCCGATAATAACACCCGAAACAATCCCAATTGTTGCAAGACCGACTGCCAAATCTGCACCTTCAGCAAAGTTTAATTCCTCAAACGTTCCTGATAAACCAGCTGCAGTCCCATGCCCCCCAACAAAGCTAATTTCTATTAGTGCTCCTGTTAATGGATTCATTCCAAAAAACGGTGTTAAAACAAACAATGTGAGCATGATGCCTACAACATATTGCCCCCAAGAAACAGTTTGTCCCATGACCACTTGTGGACCAGCAATAAGCCAGATTTTCTTTAAATTAGGGACAACTTTCCCTAAAAATAAAGCAGCAAATACAACATTAATGAAAAGGCCAGGAAGTGTACTCCAAACGTTTAAAATAAATTCAGGAAGTAACCCCGTATAGAAAAATGACTCTTCAGCAAAAAATCTACTAGTTATTCTTCCTAAAACTTCAGGACCAACAAGGAGAGCGACAAATCCTGCGATAATAGAACTAGGTAAAAATAGTTTCCTTAAGACTTCAATTTTACTTCTAAAAAGTTTTCCGATAATGAGAAAAATCCCTAACAAAATAAAACTAAAGCCAATCATATTCGGTGACAATGTTTTCCCTCCTAAATATGTACATTCTCTAATTCTTTACCCTAATACTATGTCTATAAACGTCTAAAAATGATGCAAAGATTCTCATTCTAAAACAAAAGGCTACAAATTAGGGCTTCCCCTTTTGCAGCCTCTCAGTTTATAAAGTTTGCTTTACTAATGTAATTGTTGTCGTTTCTTTTTTACCATCACGGTAGAATGTTACTTCCAACTCATCACCGATCTTCTTTTTTGTGTAAAGATGCTTACGAAGGTCATGAGTGTCTTGAATTTCCGTGCCATCTAAAGCTACAATGACATCATATTGTTGTAACCCTGCTCGATCTGCTGGAGACATTGGCTCAACACGCTCTAAAATAACTCCCTTTTTTACTTCATCAGGAAGATTAAATGTTTCTTTCCAGTGAAAGCTTGGAATTTCAGATAATGATCGAATGACAACACCCATTTGCGGACGCTGAACCTCGCCATAGGTCTCTAAGTCGTTTATAACTGGAATGGCAATAGCACTAGGGATTGAAAAGCCAATACCCTCAACAGAGCCAGCAATTTTCATCGAGTTAATTCCAATGACTTGACCTTGAATGTTAATGAGTGCTCCTCCACTGTTTCCGGGATTAATTGCAGCATCAGTTTGTAATACTTCTGCTTCCCAATCAACACGACCGTCTTTATTTAAATCGACTGGCACACTTCTTTCTGTTGCACTAATAATTCCTTGTGTAACGGTTCTAGAAAATTGTAATCCTAATGGATTTCCAATTGCAATTGCTGGTTCACCGACACGAAGTAACTCTGAATTGCCAAATTCAGCAACGACATTAATACCTTTTGCAGATATTTTCAAGACAGCTAAATCGGTAATAATATCAGTTCCAAGTAATTCAGCTGGAACTCTTGAACCATCACTTAAAGATACTTCAATTTGATTGGCACCTTCAATAACGTGATGATTAGTAACTATATAAGCATGATCATTTGTTTTTTTATAAATTACACCAGAACCTGTTCCTTCACCTTGTGTCGCTGTCCAGAAATTAGATTGTTGAATATTAATAACCCCTACTACAGCATCAGATACACGTTCTACAGCATTGATAACATCTGAATTTACCGTTACATTTATTGTACTACCAACCTGAGAAGATACAGGCTCACTTTCAGTAGGTATAGTTTCAGAGCTTTGCCCTTTCGGAACAACTTCATATGGAAGTAAACCGGCATTGGAGAGAAATGGAACTGATAGGATGACAAGCAATCCTCCGACAACGGAAGTTAAGAAAGCTGCTCCAATGCTTTTAACAGTATTTTTCTCTTTTCTTGTTTCTGTTTGATAATGCTCATCGTAGTATCCCAAAAAAATACCCTCCTTAAATTTATTCATATATAATGAATTTCATAAATCATTATTTCCGCTACTAAGGTCTAAATGTAGTTGCGTAGAAACCATTCGAACTACATTTAGATTGATATAGCTCGATTAAGGTAATTATGAAATTCATTCAATCATATATAATTTATCAAATTTAACGAAAAAATCCAGTATTTTCATTTATTTTTTCTTGGTCAGTTATTTCCAATATATTAATCTTTTAAACTGTTAATAATTCCGTAGGTTTGGCAGGATCGGTATCATATAACTTTAAATCATCTCCAACTTCAAAGCCTTGTTCCGCTAAAGTTTGTTTAACCGTTAGATGGGCAAGATCCTTCATATTATTATCTTTACTTAAATGCGCTAAATAAACCCGAGTCGGTTTTGTTCCAATTACTTCTGCTAAAGCAAGTCCAGCATCTTCATTCGAAACATGTCCAACATCACTTAAGATTCGCCGTTTTACACTCCATGGATATTTACCCATTCTTAGCATGTTCATATCATGGTTTGATTCAAAGATATAAACATCCGATTCTCTAATCGTACCCTTCATCCGATCACTAACATAACCTGTATCGGTAATAACTGATAGTTTTTTACCTTCATGATGAAAGACATAAAACATTGGTTCTGCTGCATCATGTGAAACTCCGAAGGATTCAATATCGATGTCGCCGAAAACTTTTGTTTCCTCCATATTAAAGATAAACTTTTGCTCTAAAGGGATATTTCCCAATGCGGTATCCATAGCATGCCACGTTTTTTCATTTGCGAAAATTGGAATATTGTACTTTCTAGCTAATATTCCTACTCCCTTAATGTGGTCACTATGCTCATGAGTCACAAGTATTGCATCTAAGTCGCTAGGACAGCAATCAATTTTTTTAAAAAGCTCGTCCATTGCCTTTCCACTTAAGCCTGCATCTACTAAAATTCGTTGTTTCTCAGTAGCTACATAAATGGCATTCCCAGAGCTACCACTTGCTAAAACACTGAATTTTAAGTTCATTTTTTTCTCTCCATTATTGTATATTTTGAATCGCCCCATCAATGGCATTTACATAATAAACCTGTTCATTTACTCCGATATTCCACATCGGAGCAAATACTTGTACTTCTCCAAGTGGATTAAAGAAACTAAAATAACTAAGTTCAACCTTGTTAATTTCGCTATCTGGTGGTATTAGTTGTTCATTAAATAGTTTCTCAATCGCTTTAATACTTGTGATAACCTCTTGTTCTTTACCTTGTGGATGGATTGGTTGGATTGTTAAATAATTTTGTTCATAAGAGATAACTTGCGATTTTTTATCTAACTGCAGTAAAAGTGGGAAGCGACCACTTTCATAATTATCAACCTTTTTTCCTTCGTAAGTTTGATAAAAATAAATTTGTTTTAACTCTTCATCGAAATGACTAAAGCGATATTCATCACCATTTACAATTTGTTGGCGAATAAATTCCTGTGCTTGTACTGAAATACTATTGTGTTCATTATAAATTAGTGGAAATGGTTCTTTTAGTTCTACCGTTACAAACTCATCTCCAGCTTCTACTAATTGTTGGGTAGGGTTCTCACTATCAATAGTTGTTTCAAGAGAAAGGTCACTAGAGCCACTTATATATGTCCCAGTAATCTGCTCCTCGATAAGTTCGACAGCAATGGCTATATTCATTTCAGAAAGTCTTTCATGTAAGGTTGCCTCTAATAGCACACTTATGTTACTAGCATCCCTTTTCTCATTTAGTTGATAGCCAAGAAAAAGGTTAAGTAATAAAAATGTAATAATGAAAATTGATTTTGCTCTACTCCAATCCACTATTGATCGCCTCACTATCACCTTCATCATCTACAACATGAACAAATTCCCAAGCCCCATCATATTCAATGAACCAGCGAGGTTCAAAGAGCACAAATGACTGGCGTTTTATCATGAAATACCCATAGGTTATATCAGTTAATAAATACGGATCTAAGTTCTCCCTAGCATTTAACGCTTCAATTAATAGTTTACCAGATGGTAACTTAGTCGATTTAGTTATATTAATTGGTTCTTCCTCAACAAAGAAAAGTGGTCGAACGTATTGTTCAATCTGATGTCCCACTCCCCGTTGTAAGGTAATTTCAAATAAATTATTAACATCGGAAAGATTAGCTCTGTAAACTGGGATATCATCAATTGATAGGCGAAAGGTAACTTCATCTGTAGTTCCTAATGACTTTTTCGAATCAAAGTAGAATGAATTTGTTAATCCACCATGAGCGTTTAGAAAATCAAAGGCACTAAATAATACATGCTTCCCCGTACGTTCAATCATATCACCAAATGTAGGGTTAATATACTTTAAAACGTTGCCACTGTGTAGAATATTTACCATTCGATTTCCATCAGTAAAAGATTCTTCACCATTCGATTGTACGTATTGTTTAACGAAATTTGGATCACTAAATAACAGTTGTTTAAATAATTCGGTTGAAATTGGTTTCGCTAAATAAGTTACACTATCTAGGAAATGTGCTTCAACCGGCAAATAAACTGTCTTTTTAAACCCATTTCCGTAATGGGTTATATCATAAGGGAAAACTTCATAAAAATTTTCAAGATTAATAGTATTAAAATCTTCCTTAAATTGGCTCAATGATATATTTGTTTGACCATCGACAACTAGTTTTGCTTCATCAGAAATTAACTTCACATGAACTTGTTCTTGTTCTTGTTCTTTTACTACATAAAAAATAATTCGGTCTATATTACTAATAAAAAATTGATCACTGCTACTTATTTGAAAAATGTCTTTTAATGCTTCAACTGGTATACTTGTCGGAAAAACAAATTCTATTTTATACTCCTTTATGTTACGATTAAACGTCCTTAGATTGGGAGTAAGTGTAAACCTTTCTAATGAAAAACCTAAATATTTTTCATAAAATTGTTCTAGAAAAGCCTTATTATTGATAGGCGAAAAAACGAGGTCCTCCTGATTGATAACAATATGTTTTGGTCTAATTACTTCCTGTAACTTCTTTTCATCGCCAATATGAGCATTTGCAATGTACTCAGTGCTTTTCAAAGTAGCATAGTTCGGTTGGAAGGTCCATATTTGAAAAGTCAGAAATATACTTAGTAAAATTAAAAACCATAGCGTGGTCGTCTTTATATGCTCAATCATTGTATTCCACCACCTTGTCGTCAGAATAAGGTAATGTTAACGTGATAGTAGTTCCAATATTCCATTCGCTATCAATCGAAATGCTACCACCGTGCGCGAGAATAATCTGCTTCGCTATTGCTAACCCAAGACCAGTTCCACCTAACTTTCTTGAACGAGCCTTATCAACACGATAAAAACGATCAAACACAAATGGTAAGCTCTCCTTAGGAATCCCAACTCCTTCATCACTAACGCTTATACTCAAATCTTTCTCGTTTTCTGTTAAAGAAACTGAAATCTTCCCACCTTCTGGCGAATACTTAACGGCATTTGAGATAATATTATCGAGAACTTGAATTAGCTTGTCTCGGTCGATAGCTGCAAATGTAACTTGTTCTACAGCAATATTCCGTTTGAACGTGATTCTTTCACTATCAGACACTAGCTCATAACGATCAATGATACTATTTAATAATGATGTTACATCAATTGTATTGATGTTTAGACGATAATCTTTACTATCCATCTTGGATAATTGCAATAAATCATTAACAAGCCTAATCATTCGTTCCGTTTCTGTTTGCGCTACGTTTAAAAATTTAGGCGCAATTGTTGGATCATTTAATGCCCCATCTTCAAGTGCCTCCAAATAACTTTTCATTGAAGTAAGTGGTGTTCTAAGTTCGTGAGAAACATTTGCTACAAATTCTCGACGTTCTTGTTCAACTTTTTCTTGCTCAGTAACATCATGAAGGACAGTTATAAGGCCATTGAAATCACCCTCGTCCTTTTGAATAACGGAAAAGCTAGCTTCTAACAAGAATTCCCTATCATGATCTCCAAAGTCTAACAGTAAAGAATCTGAGTTTTTAATTAGATCTTCTAGTTCAAATGTTCCAGAGAGGTTAAGCAGATCTACTATTGAAGTGCCAATGATATCTTCTTGAATAACATTGAGAAGTAACTCTCCCTTTTTATTAATTAAAATTATTTGCCCTTCTTTATCAGTAGCTATAACACCGTCAGTCATATGAGAGAGAACAGATGTTAATTTGCGCTTTTCTGCTTCCGTAGTCGCATTAGCATCTTTAAGTTTATTTGTTAATTCATTAAAAGTAATTGCTAACTGACCGATTTCATCTCTTCCATATACATGGACTTTTCTTGAAAAATCACCTTTACCTAGTACTTGTGCCTGCCTACGCATATCAAGGATTGGTCTTGTGATTGTTCTTGCAAGAAAAATTCCTAAAGCAGCTGTTATTGACAAGGAAATAATTGTCCCCGTCATTAAAATTTGGTTGATCTGCCTCATCTGCTCATATATTTCCTCCATTGAGGCCTCAATATAAATAGCACCCAATGTTTCATTATCAGATTTAACAGGAACAGCCAATATTCTCATTCGATGTCCTGTAGTAGGATCACGAAGGATGTCTTCATCATCAGAACCAAGCAGTGCCCTTTTTACACGTACTTCTGTTGTCCTTTGCCCAATTACATGTCGTTTTTGGAAATTAGATACACTTAAAACGACCTTGTTTTTGTCTACTACTTGTACTTCCGCATTATCAATAGAAAAAAATTCACGGAGGAGATTATCAATATCTCCCCTTAACGAAGATGTTGTTTGATCACGATTTTTTTTCATTTCCTGCTCGACATTATAAGCAAGTAAATTGGCTCTTTCATCAAGCATTTCAAAAAAGTTGTCAACAAGTTGATCTTCAAGCTGTTTAGTAAAATAAACACCTATTACTTGCATCGCAATTAAAATTAGTAATACATAAATAATTACTATTTTTACATGTATCGATTTAAAAAAACCGACTTTATCCATCATAGTTACTCCTCATAATTCTTTAAATAATACCCTACGCCTCTTCTTGTTATAATCCAATTTGGATGACTAGGATTATCTTCAACTTTTTCTCTTAACCGTCTCACCGTTACATCAACAGTTCGAACATCGCCAAAATAGTCATAACCCCAAACAGCTTGAAGTAAGTGTTCCCTTGTCATTACCTGACCTAAATGTTTTGCTAAATAATAAATCAGTTCAAATTCTCGGTGTGTAAGCTCTATAGCTTCGCCTCGTTTTGTCACTAAATAGGCATCAGGCTGAATTACAAGCGCACCAATATATAAATCCTTTTTATCTGGAATAACTTCTTCATTCTTTTGCTGATGACGCCTCAAATTAGCCTTGACTCGAGCTAATAACTCCCTTGTACTAAATGGCTTTGTTACATAATCATCAGCACCTAATTCTAGTCCCAAAACCTTATCAATCTCAGAATCTTTTGCAGTCAACATAATAATAGGCATATCATATTTTTTTCTCACTTCACGACAGACTTCCATTCCATCTCTTAAAGGTAGCATTATATCCAACAAAATTAAGTCCGGCACTAATTCAACTACCTTTTTAATCGCTTCTTCGCCATCGTGAGCACATTCTACGATAAAGCCTTCTTTTTCTAAACTGAATTTTAATATATCTGCAATTGGTTGTTCATCATCAACCACTAAAATTTTCTTTTCCATTCCTTCTTCAACCCCTTACTTAAATGTAAAAAAGATTTAAATCCAATTAACCATCTTAATATATTTTATCATACTATTAATTTAATTTTCCGTTTAGAAGTTGGTACAAAATAAAAGGCCTGACTTCCTAGCAAAGAAGGATTGATATATTCACCAATACTTTTGCCCAGTAAGTCAGACCTCACACATCATTATTATCTATTTAAATAATCCATCGGATTTTTCAAGTCGCCATCTTGATAAACTTCAAAGTGTAAATGTACTCCAGTGGAATTTCCGGTTTTACCCATTACACCGATTTTTTGTCCTTGAGCGACTGAGTCCCCTACGTTTACATCGATTGATGCTAAGTGAGCATACAAGGTGGTCATACCATTATTATGATTAACAATAACTTTATTACCATAACCGCCATCCCAGCCTGCAAATGAGACTGTACCATTATCTGCAGCTAAAATGTTTGTATTTGTTGGCCTAGCTATGTCAATTCCTCTATGAAATCTGCCCCAACGAGTACCTTGGTAACTTGAGATGTACCCACCAACAGCTGGCCATGCTAGTTTTCCACTTCCTCGTGAAGGCGACACCTTTGTACCTTTTACAACAATATGATTTTTAGGTTCCTTAGTAACTTCTTCACTTACAATTTTTCGACTAATCGTTCTTCCGTTTTCCCGGGCAATAAGGTAACTTACAATTCTTTCGCCCTTTTCGCCGGTTTGCTCAATTTTTGTGTCACCACGCCACATGCTTGAATCTTCTTTTGTTTCTGTTTGGAATGGGACTTCTTCACTTACAACAGATGCTTCTTCAACAATAACTTTTATGATTGGCTCATATATAGTTACATTTAATTCATCACCAATTTGAAGTAACGAATTCTCGGTAATTTCCGGATTTAGTGCGATAACTTCCTCGACTGAAAGTCCATGCGCTTGTGCAATTGTCCCCAACACATCTCCAGGTTCAACAACATATACGTCATCTTCTAGTGTCCCTAGGTTAAGTTGCTTAACCGTATCCTCTATCGATAATATCTCAGTTGGATTAATAGTTACTCTATCAAACTCAATTTCCTTTGATAACTCAACGGCCAAAATTGCACTTTCACCAGTTTTTGGCTCTGCAACCTTAGTATTTTCTTCTTTTGCTTTCATAACAATAGCTAATTCTTCTTCCGAAACATACTGTAACTTTAAATCCTTTATTACCGTTTCAAGGTCCTCTTCTGAACGTAAATAAGCAACCTCTTTACCTTCAACCTTTAAGGCAACGGCTTCGGCTTTAATTGTAATTTTATTCTCTAGTTCACTAAGTGTTACACTACTATTAGCTCTGGATTTAAAAACAACTTCAGGAATTAGCTTAATGTCCTCATTTACAACAAGCTCTATATCAGAGAACTTCTTACTGTATTCTTCAATTTTTTTAGCAATTAAGCTATCGACAAGCTCTTTATTGTCTACCGAACCAACTCTACTATCATCAACATATACATGATAAATAGTCTCTACTTTTAGTTTAGACGTGTCCTCTGCTTTTACATTATCAGTATGTACACTAGTTGTTAATATAGTTCCTATGCATAGACTAGTTACTAAAGCTTTCTTATATTTAGTTGAAATCTGCTTAAATGAATTTAAACTCTTATCTGTTATGCTTTTTAGTTTTTCCTGTAGTTGATCTAACCTGTTATTATTACTTTCCATGGTTCTCCTCCTACACTACTATACGGTCTAAAATATAAACTATTAAAATATCGAATCGAAAGTATAACCTCTTGTATTTTATCATAAGATGTAATTATATGTCTTAAATTTAGATAAACGTAATATAAATGTATCATTTATGGTATAATTTTACAAAAATAAAAGTCTATCAAGTAATTGATAGACTTAAAATGTTATATATAAGAGTGCCGGCCAGAGGACTTGAACCCCCAACCTACTGATTACAAGTCAGTTGCTCTACCAATTGAGCTAGGCCGGCATGTAATAATTTGAAATGGTGGCTCGGGACGGAATCGAACCGCCGACACGAGGATTTTCAGTCCTCTGCTCTACCGACTGAGCTACCGAGCCATCAATTATAAAATTTTCTATTTTCTAATGAATCAATAAAGATGGCGGACCCGACCGGGATCGAACCGGCGATCTCCTGCGTGACAGGCAGGCATGTTAACCGCTACACCACGGGTCCGTATTAATTAGACAATAAATCTCACGAAAAACTTAGAATTTCAAAATCACTTGGTTTTTTCTGCTCCTGCGGCACTCCTTACGTCGTATCCTCGTCGCAAATCCTACTAAGAAGCATATTCAGTGATGTTTACGGATTGGTTGCGGGGGCAGGATTTGAACCTGCGACCTTCGGGTTATGAGCCCGACGAGCTGCCAGACTGCTCCACCCCGCGATAATTAATATAAATTTGTTAAATCCTGCTCCTATAAATTACAGACTGTTTCTTCCTCTGCCAGTAACTCTCCGAAGCCATATGCGTCGAAACAACTCGTTGCGTACTCAATGATGTAACGCTCGTTGCTCCACCCCGCGATAATATAGATCTAAATAATTGGTGACCCGTACGGGATTCGAACCCGTGTTACCGCCGTGAAAGGGCGGTGTCTTAACCGCTTGACCAACGGGCCACTAAGATGAAAATGGTGAGCCATGAAGGATTCGAACCTTCGACCCTCTGATTAAAAGTCAGATGCTCTACCAACTGAGCTAATGGCTCATCTCGTGACGACAAGATTAATAATAACATATTAAAATAGTTAATGCAATAGTTTTTTAAAAAACTTTTTTGAAATAATTCCTCAATACGTGTTTTTCCACTTTTCATATGTTACAGAAGTTTTACATGGAAAGCAAGTGTTTTTAAAAGTAAATAGTTGGATATCGAAAGCTTAATATTAAAAATGGGTGGCTAAAATAGCCACCCTGCTAAGGTTACGCAAATACGCTCTTCAGTAAGTTCGTTTGATTACGATCTGGTCCTACAGAAAAAATTGTTAATGGAATTTCTGTAAGTTGAGATATACGTTCTACATAGTTACGTGCATTTTCAGGTAGCTCATCTAAAGATTTTACGCCAGTAATATCTTCAACCCACCCTGGTAACTCCTCATATACTGGTTTACACTCTGCTAACATTTTGAGACTTGCTGGGAATTCTTTAATTACTTCACCACGATACTCGTAAGCAACACAGATTTTTAATTTCTCAATTCCTGTTAAAACGTCTATCGAGTTTAAGGAAAGATCAGTAATCCCACTTACTCTTCGGGCATGACGAACAACCACACTATCAAACCAGCCTACACGTCGTGGGCGGCCAGTGGTTGTACCATACTCATTCCCGACTTCACGAATACGATTACCAATTTCATTATTTAATTCAGTTGGAAATGGACCGTCACCAACACGAGTTGTGTACGCTTTTGATACTCCTACAACGCGATTTATTTTAGAAGGGCCTACTCCTGAACCAATTGTTACTCCACCTGCAATCGGGTTAGAAGATGTAACGAATGGGTAAGTCCCCTGATCAATGTCTAACATAACGCCTTGAGCGCCTTCGAATAAAATATGTTTTCCTTCATCAGCAGCATCATTTAAGACAACTGACGTGTCACAAACGTATTTTGCAATTTGTTGGCCATATTCAAAGTATTCCTCAAAAATCTCTTCTTTTGTAAAACCATCTACTTCGTAGTATTTTTCAAATAAACGATTTTTTTCCTTCAAGTTTCTCTCAAGCTTTATTTCGAATTCCTCTTTATCTAATAAATCAGCAATCCGAATTCCTACACGGGCTACTTTATCCATGTAAGCAGGACCAATACCTTTTTTCGTTGTTCCAATCTTATTCTCACCCTTGCTCTCTTCTTCTACGATATCAAGCTTAATATGATACGGAAGAATAACGTGAGCACGGTTGCTAATTCTTAAATTACTAGTATCAACGTCTTGGTCATGTAGATATTTTAACTCTTGAACCAATGCTTTTGGATCTATCACTAAACCATTTCCAATGACGCAAATTTTATCTTTATAGAAAATTCCAGAAGGAATTAAATGTAATTTGTACTTTTTACCGCCAAATACAATTGTATGGCCTGCATTATTCCCACCTTGGTACCTTGCTACAACTTCCGCCTTTTCTGACAGGTAGTCTGTGATTTTTCCTTTTCCCTCGTCTCCCCATTGCGTTCCAACAACAACAACTGATGCCATTTATGTACACCTCCAAAATAATCAATGCATATATATTTTTAACTAGTTCTACTTTATTCATTCAAAACCAAAGCTAGTGTAACAATTTACTCTGCTGAAGTCAATGAAATCCGAACAATTTTCATATTAAATATTTATTTGTTCGGATAACTACTTTCATATAAAAACGTCTATGGCCAAGCAAAAATTTGACGCCACCATCTAGAACGCTGGTATCGAGTTTAAGTATAGAAAGCTTGCTCATAAGTCATCTGACAAAAAATATAATGAAAAAGAGGCTATTCCAAAAGCAAGTATCAGTCACCTCGTCTACTACATACACTTCTATATAGTAGCACTTCGAGTTTCTCTGACCCTTCTGGGAAAGCCTCTTACATTTAACGATTATCTATTTTCTCTGGATACATGTCATGATTAAACATGCGGTGTTTTGCCATTTCTTCAAAGATCGTGCCTTTTTTTCCGTAGTTTGCGTAAGGATCAATGGAAATACCACCACGCGGTGTAAATTTCCCCCAAACTTCAATATATTTTGGGTCCATTAATTCAATTAAGTCTTTCATAATAATGTTTATGCAATCCTCATGAAAGTCGCCTTGATTACGGAAACTAAACAAGTACAGCTTTAGCGATTTACTTTCCACCATTCTTTGACTCGGTATATATGAAATATAGATAGCTGCAAAATCAGGCTGACCAGTTTTAGGACAAAGACTAGTGAATTCAGGACAATTAAACTTCACCCAATAATCATTGTCTATATGCTTATTTTCAAACGATTCTAAGATCGATTTATCGTATTCAAATTTGTATTCTACATTTTGATTACCTAGTAACGATACACCTTCTAATTCATGATCTTTTCTCACTTTCTACACTCCTTTTTTATTACCCCAGAGTAGGGCATGTAGTTGTGGCAATACTCTTACGTTGTTGAAGTCTTCATCTATAATAACTTTATTTACGAGCCAGTTTAACTTTTTTAATAATTTTTGAGCAAGTTCTTCTTCATCTTGCATTGCTAAATTTTCGTTACCAACTGACAAGTAAAAAGGTATATTGGCGTACTTTCTATGAACAAATTTTGCATATTGCAAATCTTTTTCATCGAAAATAACAACCTTTAAACTGACACGACCTTTGTTAATACTCTCGGTTAAATTATCCAGTATTAATGTTAAACGGTTATAATCCGTCTCCATGCCACTACTAGGTGGCTTTGGTGAAATTGTTAAATCATCAATCGCCGCCATCCAGTCTTGCCAAACACTTCCTTGTGTTTCAAGACCAATGTTTAGGTTTAAAGTTTTTAGACTTTCAATTAGACCATCAAGCTGTTTCAATAAGGCAGGATTACCTCCAGAAATGGTTACATGCTGAAACCGTTCTAATCCAATTTTTTTTAATTCAGCAATTATTTCATTAGTTGTCATCATTTTTATATCATCTTTACCAGTTCCATCCCAAGTAAATGCAGAATCACACCAAGAACATTGGAAATCACAACCTGCGGTGCGGATAAACACTGTTTTCTTTCCGATTACTGCTCCTTCACCTTGAATCGTCGGGCCGAAGATTTCTAGTACAGGTATTTTCATTCCATCCACTCTCTTCTAGCTTCAGCATAACTTGTCGGAGTTTCAAAAAGGCGAACAAATTCGACTCTCGGTTTTAATCTCTTAAATTGACTTTCCTTTAAAAAGTCAGCCATTTTCTCATAGATCCAAACAACCATATTTTCTGCAGTCGTATTCATCGGCGGTAAAGTCTCATTTAAGTAACGATGATCCAAATATATTTCAATTTGTTCCTTCCAGATCTTTTTTATATCACCGAAATCAATAGCGATTCCAATCTCATCTGTTAATGAACTGATGCCAAAAATAACTTTATACGTGTGGCCGTGTAAATTTTTACACTTTCCTTCATAGTGATGAAGATGGTGAGCTGAATCAAAGGTAAACTCTTTGCTTACTAACACACGTTTATTATGGTACTTTAGGTCTTCAATTTGAATGTCTTCACCAAGTTTCTGAAGCTTATCAACGATACGAAAACCAAATAAACCATCATTACTACACATCGAGTTTCCCTCCTTCTTGTTCGTTTAAGAATTTTTGTAACCCTTCACTACGAAGTTTACAAGCAGGACACTCTCCACAACCATCACCAATTATGCCGTTATAACAAGTAAGAGTATTTTCTCTTATATACTTAAATGCTCCAAGCTCATTTGCTAGAGCCCACGTTTCTTTTTTATCAATCCACATTAACGGAGTATGGATAACAAAGTTATAATCCATTGCCAAATTTAACGTAACATTTAGCGATTTAACAAACATATCACGACAATCTGGATAACCTGAAAAATCTGTCTCACACACACCTGTAATTAGATGATTGATCCCTTTCGATTTTGCCATAATCGCTGCAAAAGATAAGAAGAGATGATTACGACCATCAACAAAGGTAGTCGGTAAACTCCCAGCTCCTCCATCTTCTATTTCGATATCATTTCTTGTTAATGCATTTGAGGTAAGTTGATTTAAAAGGCTCATATCTATGACCGTGTTTTGGATACCTTGATCATGAGCAATTTTCTTCGCTACTTCTATTTCTTGTTTGTGCCTTTGATTATAGTCAAACGTCACTGTTTCTACTTCATCAAAGTTTTTCAATGCCCAAAAAAGACAAGTCGTTGAATCTTGACCGCCACTGAACACCACCACTGCTTTTTTCATTTTAACACTCCCTAGTTTTTTTTAACGAGAGGAGATCGCGAACTCTCGAGTCTTGTGACTTACTAACTTTTGTTGTCACTTAATGTACATTTCATTATATGTTAGTCCCTATATTTGATCAAATTAATACAATAATCCCCCTCCAGTACTATAAGCACTAAAGGGGAATTGGTAAGTTGCTGTTCCATTCAATTGATGGGGCACTAGCAAAACAATTGCTTTCCTTTTTCTATATTAAAGTTATGCTCCTGCACCTACTGGTTCATCAAAACGGCGTTCTAAATTTACGAATTTATTGTACTCCTTTACGAAGGCAAGCTCAACCGTTCCAACAGGACCATTCCTTTGTTTTGCAATAATAATTTCAATAATATCTTTGTTTTCACTTTCTTTATCATAATAATCATCACGATATAAGAAAGCAACAATATCAGCATCCTGCTCAATACTTCCTGACTCACGAATGTCAGACATCATTGGACGCTTATCTTGACGAGATTCTACACCACGGGAAAGCTGAGAAAGAGCAATAACAGGGACTTCTAACTCCCTCGCTAATGACTTAAGAGATCTTGAAATCTCAGAAACTTCCTGCTGACGGTTTTCACCACTTCTGCCATCACCACGAATTAGCTGTAGATAGTCTATCAAAATCATTCCTAAGCCCTTTTCCTGGCTCAACCTTCGACACTTTGCACGAATATCATTAACACGAATTCCGGGCGTATCGTCAATATAAATACCTGCTTTTGAGAGGCTTCCCATTGCCATCGTCAACTTGGTCCAATCCTCTTCTATAAGCGACCCTGTCCGTAATCGTTGTGCGTCAAGATTCCCTTCTGCACAAATCATCCTCATAACAAGTTGGGAAGCACCCATCTCTAGGCTAAAAATAGCCACATTTTCATCTGTTTTTGTTGCTACATTTTGAGCAATGTTTAAGGCAAAAGCCGTCTTACCAACAGATGGACGTGCAGCAACAATGATTAAATCATTGCGTTGAAAGCCTGCAGTCATCCGATCTAGTTCAGAAAACCCTGTTGGAATGCCTGTAATATCTCCAGTTCTATTTTGAAGTTTTTCAATATTATCATATGCTTCAACAAGAACATCCTTTATCGATACAAAGGCACTTGCATTCTTTTTATTGGAAACTTCTAAAATCGTTTTCTCTGCTTCATTTAGAATTGTATCTACTTCTTCTTCTTCAGCATAACCATCGGCAGCAATGTTTGTCGCTACTCTGATTAACCTTCTTAACAAAGACTTTTCTTCAACAATTTTGCTATAGTATTCAACATTTGCAGCAGTAGGAACCGAACTCGCTAAGTCACTTAAGTAAGAAACTCCACCTATTTCCTCAAGCCATTTTTTATCCTGTAACTCAGCTGTAACTGTAATTAAATCAACAGGTTTACCTCTTTCGGCTAAATGGATCATCACGCTGTAAATTCGCTGATGTGCCGCTCTATAAAAATCTTCCGATGCAAGTCTTTCTGACGCTGTAACAAGAGCCTCTGGTTCAAGAAATATTGCTCCTAATACCGCTTGTTCCGCCTCAATATTTTGTGGTGGGGTGCGATCAGCATACAATTCACTCATGATGGTTTCACCTACCTTTTATATTAATAGTGACCTAGAATATATAATTTATTTAGTAAAACGAAGTGACAACCCTTAAAGTTATCACTCTTATTTTTAGATTACCCTTCAATAACATGGACCTTAATTGTTGCGGTCACTTCTGGGTGCAGTTTTATTGGAACATTGGTGAAACCTAATGCTCTAATAGGCTCGTCCAATTCAATCTTACGCTTGTCTACTTTTTTCTTCATTGCGCCTAAAGTGTCTGCGATTTGCTTACTTGTAACGGCACCAAAAAGACGACCACCTTCTCCAGATTTAGCCTTAATTTCTACCGTTAATTTCTCCAAATCTTCCTTATAAGCTTTTGCTTCATTAAGTAATTCTTCAGCCCGCTTTTCTTCACCCTGCTTTTTCACTTCTAACGTTTTTAAATTTCCTGCATTTGCTTCTGCAGCTAGCTTATTAGGAAGTAAGAAATTTCTCGCATACCCTTCTGAGACATTTTTAACTTCACCCTTTTTCCCTTTACCTTTAACATCTTGAAGAAAAATTACTTTCATTCCTCTTTTCCCCCTTCAATATACTCATCTATTTTTTCCATTAATAAAGTTTCAGCTTCATCTAAGGTGACATCACCTAACTGAGTTGCAGCATTTGATAAATGCCCTCCACCGTCGAGCATTTCCATTATTAATTGTACATTCACATCACCTAGTGACCTCGCACTAATACTTATTGCGCCATCTTTTCGTTTCGAGATAACAAAAGAAGCGACAACACCATTCATTGAAAGAAGAGTATCAGCTGCCTGAGCGATAAGTACTTGGCTACATACTTCATTAGGATTTCCCTTGGCAATAGCTACACCATTTCGATATATATGAGCACTCTCAATTAAGCGTGATCGTTTAATATATTGCTCTAAATCTTGCTTTAATAGGTTTTGAACTAAACTAGTATCGGCCCCTTGCGACCTTAGATAAGAGGCAGCATCAAAGGTTCGTGAGCCTGTACGGACAGCAAAGCTTTTCGTATCGACAATTATCCCTGCTAACAAAGCAGTTGCTTCAAGTAAATCGAGTTTTGTTTGCTTAGGTTGATACTCTAGAAGTTCTGTTACTAGCTCCGCAGTTGAAGATGCATATGGCTCCATATAGACAAGTACTGCTTCATCAATAAACTCTTCACCACGACGATGGTGGTCCAAAACAATCACACGATCAATTTTATCTAATAATTTTGGTTCAATGACTAAAGAAGGTTTATGGGTATCAACAACAACCAAAAGTGTATTAGGTGTTACTTCTTCTAATGCTTCTTCAGGGGTAATAAAATGTGCCCATAAGCGGTCATGTTTTTCTACTTCCTCCATTAGTTTCCTAACATCTCTACTAATATTATTGCGATCTAATATAATATAACCTTCTTTACCATTTAACTCAGCTAATTTTAATACACCAATTGAGGCACCAATAGCATCCATGTCTGGACTAACGTGTCCCATAATCATGACACGATCGCTTTCTAATATAAAGTCCCGAATGGCATGAGAAATTACTCTTGCCCTTACTCTAGTCCTTTTTTCTACAGCATTAGACTTCCCACCATAAAAGCGAACTTTCCCATTTTTTTGCTTAATTGCAACTTGGTCACCACCTCTACCAAGTGCTAAATCTAAACTTGATTGAGCAAGAGTGCCAATTTCTTGAAGCGTTCCTTGTCCACTACCAACGCCAATACTTAATGTAATTGGGATTTTTTGTCTAGCAGTTGCTTCTCTAACTTCATCAAGTAAGTCAAATTTCGTTTCTTCAAGTTTTTCTAAAACCTCATGTCGAAAAATGGCTAAAAACCGATCTGAAGATGTTCTTCTTAAAAAGACCCCATGTTCTTTAGACCAGCTATTAAGAGATGATGTGACTTGGCTCATTAATTTACTTCTAATCTGATCTTCCATTCCTTGAGTAACTTCATCATAATTGTCTAAATAGATAATAGCAATAACAGTTTGTTCCTTTTCGTACAGCTTTTTCACTTTAACTTCTTCAGTAATGTCGAAGAAATAAATTAGCCTTTCTTCTCGTCTAAAGATAGCCTGGAAGACATGCTCACCAATTTGAATTGATATTTCTTTTTGGTCACTACCAAGAGCGTTCTCCAGTTCATCAGCAATTTGAGAAACCGGTTCACCAATACAATCTGCTTCAATAATTGACATCACCATATGGTTAGCCCATTGAATTACCTTATCTTCATTATAAAGAAGCATTCCTATTGGAAGCTTGGAAACTGCTTCTTCTCCAGCTTTATTTACACGATATGACAGTGTCGATATATATTGTTCTAAATCCTTTTTAAAGGAATTCTTTGCCTGTATAGTGTAAAAAAGTAGAATAGCTAAGCTTAAAAAACCGAGTAAGCCAATTACCCATTCGTATATAGTTAAAATCACAACAAAAATAACTGCCATAACAAATAAAGCAATTATATGGTATCCATGCCACCGTTTTAATAAGAACTCTGGCATAATTTCAACTCCTAATTAATCCACGTTTTTTATTCTTTTCCTAAGTTCAAACCCTAAATCAATTATACCTAATATTCGATAGATATAAAGAAGAAATGGGGCAATAAATGTAACGATAATAATAAATACTGGAATTGATTTATTTAGACCCTTAGCGTGGCAATAAAACATAATAACAGCTAATCCTTGAACTGTCATAGCAATTTCTAAAAGCGGAAAAAGGTTCCACATTACCATATAAAGAGCTGTTCCTTCATCTAAACCTATTAAAATAAGAATAGATGCAACTAAATAATACCATAGAAAAGACTTAGGGAAAGACCAATCTCTAAAAGGTTGAAAACGAGCAACTTTTTCACCAATTCGCTTTAAAACAGCATATGCTATTAATTGTATAAAAAGAGCATAAAATATTCCTGTTGAAATCAATAACGCTGGAGCTAAAACCATAAGACGGTCTATGAAAGTTAAAAATTCCTCAAGTTGTTTACCATCTTGCCCTATTGAAATAAGTATAACTTCCGCTGTCTCAACTGAAGTTCTCATCAACTCTTGTATCCCTTCAATTGGGTGAATATCTAAAACAACGATGCTTAGAATAAAAAATAAGATTAAATTAGCAATAGACGCTATACTTCCGCCAAATAGGACTGTAAATGCCGACTTCTTACTTCTATATAGCTGCCCAATCATAATTCCAGTACTTCCAAAGATAATTGCGCTAAAAATTAGAACTAATCCGCCAATAATAAAGGATACAAATGAGGCAACAATCCATAGCATCAAACCAGCCTTCCAGCCATTCCTAACCGTATAAATAATAAAAGGTAATGGAAGGATCCATAGTAATACTGTAGCTAAAATTGGTATGATAACAGTCATAAAGGCCATTATTGCATAAATCGCTGCAAAAATTGCCCCTTCAGTCAGAACCTTTGTTTTCTTCATTTTGCTTACCTCATTTCCATAAATACAAATACTATAAGGGCAATAAAATCGAACTTTTCTTATACTATCAGAGTTATTAATTCTTTTCTAATCGGTTTTTTCTGCATTTAGATGCTTCAACTCTTCTTTGATAGTATAAGAAAAATCTCCTAACTAACGCAATTAAATGCCTTCTTCCTCAAAACGTTTCAAGTCATTGTTATGCCCAATTAAAATTAAGATATCTTTTTCCAAAATCAATTGCTCTGGGAAAGGGGTAACGATCACTTCTTCGCCTCTTTTTATACCTAAAATTGTACAACCAAACTTAGCACGTATATTTAGTTGGGCAATGGTTTTGTTTGCAACTTTGTTTGAGGCAATAAGCTCCATGATACTATAATCAGGAGAAAGTTCGATGTAGTCAATTATTTTTTCTGAAACTAAATAATGCGCAATTCTTACACCCATATCCTTTTCAGGATGTATAATTCGGTCAGCACCAATTTTTTCAACTACTTTATGGTGATAATGATTTTGAGCCTTTACCCATACGTGCTTTACATTTAATTCCTTTAATAGCAACGTACAAAGGATACTAGCCTGTATATTATCACCAATGGCAACAATGACATACTCAAAGTTTCTTATTCCTAAAGATAATAATGTATTTTCATCTGTAGCATTTGCGACCACAGCATGAGTGGAATAGTTTGCAAAGTCATGTACTCGATCTTCGTTAACATCAATCGCTAAAACCTCATGTCCCATCGAATAAAGCTCCCTACACACACTTCCACCGAACCTACCAAGGCCAACTACTGCAAATTGTTTCCTCATACTATCCCCCCTCACTATAATACTTGTTCTATCAATGAATTTCATAATTGATTATTTTCGCTACTAAGTTCTAAATGTAGTTGCGTTAAAGCCATTCGCAATTACATTTAATTTGAAATAGCTCGATTAAGGTAATTATGAAATTCACTCCTATGTATAGTTTAAACAAATTTTTCGCTACAATGTGTTTTCTAATAATAAAGCTTAATCAAGCAACTAGAAACCCTCTTTAACGAATTAAGTTTTCAGATTAGAAATTAACATCGTTCTTAATTCTCTTAAATAAAAAAAGGAGATAGACTTATAAGCCATCCCCTTTCACATTAATTATTCGCCACTAACATACGGTAATAAAGCGATTTGACGTGCACGCTTAATTGCAGTTGTTAACTGACGTTGGTACTTAGCAGACGTTCCAGTTACACGGCGAGGTAAAATTTTACCACGCTCTGAAACGAAACGCTTAAGTAATTCTACGTTTTTGTAGTCGATTTTCGTGATTTTGTTTACAGTAAAGTAACATACTTTACGGCGTTTCGCACCACGGCCACCACGACGTCCTCCCATTGCCATTCAAAAAACCTCCTTTGTTAAAGATGATGTTAGCTTTATATCTGCCAAAAGGGTTTCCCCTATAAAAATTTAATTTAGAAAGCCAATAGATCTAGAATGGTAAATCATCATCTGAGATGTCAATTGGCTTGCCATCACTAGCAAAAGGATCATCAGAAAATGACTGATTACTACGGCCTTGATTCTGGTTGTTAGGATTTCCTCCTTGATTAGGAGAGCCATAATAGTCTCCACCACCCTGATTTCCACCAGGATTATTAGAGCCTTTAGATTCAAGAAATTGCACACTGTCTGCTACAACTTCTGTTATAAAAACTTTCTTACCTTCATTGTTTTCATAGTTACGAGTTTGTAGTCGACCATCAATACCAGCTAAGCTTCCTTTACGTAAGTAATTTGCAACATTTTCTGCCTGTTTACGCCAAATGACTACGTTAATAAAGTCTGCTTCTCGGTTGCCTTGTTGATTTGAGAATGGTCTATTTACAGCAAGTGTAATACTTGCTACAGCAATTCCATTCGGCGTGTACTTAAGTTCAGGATCTCTTGTGAGGCGACCTACCAAAACGACACGGTTAAGCATCAGAACCCCTCCCCATTATATATCTACTAGTTCTTATTCTTCGTCTTTAGTGATAAGTAAACGAATTACATCTTCGTTGATTTTAATCAAACGATCGAATTCAGCGATTGCTGCTGGCTCAGCTGTTACGTTTAGTAATACATAGAAGCCTTCACGGAAGTCTTCAATTTCATAAGCTAAACGACGCTTACCCATTTCCTGAACCTTATCAAGAGTAGCTCCGTTATCAGTTAAAACATTGTTAAAACGTTCAACTAATTCCTTCGTTGCAGCCTCTTCTAGGTTTGGTCGAATAATGTACATGATTTCATATTTACGCATTTGTACGTCACCTCCTTTTGGTCTAACGGCCCCTCTTCTATCGAGGAGCAAGGGGCGAATAATAACAATTTTAAAAAGTCATTTACTCGCATTTATCGATTATAACAGAAACGTTTCCTCAAAACAAGCTTATTTTCTATGCAACATCAACATTTATTAAATAATAGCTTGACAGTCTTTATTACCTAATCAATTAGTATCCTTCTATACGTTAAATCTAAAATGAATAACGTCGCCATCTGCAACTACATATTCTTTTCCTTCTAATCTTACTTTTCCTTTTTCCTTAGCGGCAGCATGGGAACCTGCTTCAACTAAATCATCATACGCAACTACTTCAGCACGGATAAAACCACGTTCAAAGTCGGTATGAATAACTCCAGCAGCTTGTGGTGCTTTTGTACCTTTACGTATTGTCCATGCCCGAACTTCTTGAACACCTGCAGTAAAATAGGTTGATAATCCCAATAAGCTATACGCAGCACGAATAAGTTGATCTAAACCAGATTCTTTAATCCCTAACTCCTCAAGGAACATAGCCTTTTCATCGCCATCTAGCTCAGAGATTTCCTCTTCAATTTTTGCACAAACGACAATAACTTCAGAGTTTTCTGCTGCTGCAAATTCTCTTACTTTTTGAACTAGTGGGTTTTCATCAGCGACTAGCAAACCATCTTCATTAACGTTTGCCACATATAATACTGGTTTCATCGTTAAGAAATGCATACCTTGAACGATCTTTTTCTGCTCATCTGTTAGATCTACACTTCTAGCTGGTTTCTCATTTTCGAATGCTTCTTTAAGTAAAATTAAAATCTCGTACTCGGCCATTGCTTCTTTATCTTTTTGTTTCAATAATTTTTCTACACGCATAATCCGCTTTTCCGCTGAGTCAAGGTCAGCAAGAATTAATTCTAAGTTAATAACTTCAATATCACGAATTGGATCAACACTTCCTGAGACATGCGTAATATTTTCATCTTCAAAACAACGAACAACATGTGAGATGGCATCAACTTGACGAATATGCGATAAAAATTTATTTCCTAGTCCTTCACCTTTACTTGCCCCTTCTACAATTCCAGCAATATCAGTAAATTCAAATGCTGTTGGAACTGTTTTTTTCGGTACAATCAGCTCCGTTAGCTTTGTTAAACGATGATCTGGAACTTCAACGATTCCGACATTAGGATCAATTGTACAAAATGGGTAGTTAGCAGATTCAGCTCCTGCTTGAGTAATTGCATTAAATAATGTTGATTTTCCTACGTTAGGCAAACCAACAATTCCAGTTGTTAAAGCCATTCGACGTACACTTCCTTCATTAATATATTAGTATTTCAATGAATTTCATAATTGATTATTTTCGCTACTAAGTTCTAAATGTAGTGGCGTTAAAACCATTCGCCACTACATTTAGATTGAAATAGCTCGATTAAGGTAATTATGAAATTCACTCTTTTATATACATTTAAGTATTATTTCAACGTTTACTAAAACTTTCTAATCCTTCCCAATTATATTGATTAAACAAGAAAAGTGCAAGCACCCCTGTAAGCTACGACAAGCACGCATTAAATTATCAATAGATTGCTTTTCTACTCCAACTTTTTCAAATCGTATAGGGACAATTCTATTTACTTCTAGTGAAACGATGGTATCTGCGTTGCATCATAAAAGAAAAAACAAGCTCTATAACGCAGCTTGTTTTTTCTTGATTGCAACTAAACAGTCATACTGAATACCACCTAACCCAATTTCCGATTGTCCGGATGATGTTAGTACATTTACAGAGCCACCAAGCTTTTTCCATCTTCCTTCATCAATGTTTATCGTTTCAGGATGAGAATTTTTCATAATCTTAACAAAACCTGTGAGCTCGCCACGGTCGTTCCAAATAATAATTTCCTCTCCTTCAGTAATGTTTTGTTCAATGGCAATATTTTCAGATATTTCTACAACCAATTTGTCATCTCCAATTAGATGATAATTTTGCGAATGGTTTGACCTACTTGGGTGCTTCGACAATAGATGATACGGATATTCTTTTGCCTTTCGACTTTTTTTCGACTCCAAAGGAAATTTAAAGATAAGCTGTCCTTCATCTCCTTCTTTTATAGCTAGGGTTGAATTAAACTCGTATTTTCCTGTTGGTGTTTTAAACTTATAATCAGCCCACGGCACTTCTTGAATCGGAAGCTTTAGAAATCCTTCTGATTTTATTTTCTCTAAGGTAAACCCGTGCTTATTTAACGACTGTAATCCCATTTGAAAAAACTCTTCATCACTAAAAGCGAAATCTTCTCCAAATCCTAAACGCTTCGCTAGCTCTGTCCAAATCCATCGATCAGATCTTGCTTCACCCTTTGGTGTTACAAGTTTTGGCCCATAATTTACATAACTATGATACATAGAAGCATAGTAAATATCCTCTTCCTCAAATACTGTTGTACAAGGAAGTACGTAGTCCGCTAATTCTGCAGTATCCGTCATAAACTGGTCAATAACAACTAACGTCTCTATCGACCTAAATGCTTCTTCTACACGGTTTGTATCTGGTAATTGTGTTAGTGGATTACCTCTAGTTACAAAAGCCATTTTAATAGGCGGGTCTTGCTCAGATAATATTTTTTCTGCTTGATTCATTCGTGTAAACGTCCTACTCTCAAGCTTTAGATTAGATAAAGTTAAGTTTGAAACATCAAAAGATTGGCCTACTGGGAGATGTCCATAATTCGCTCCACCACCTTTTATGCCAACATTTCCACTTAATGCAACTAGTGCATCTATTAATCTAATTGTGTGTCCACCATTAGCGTACCTTTGTATGCCTAAACCTAAATAAGTAGAAGTAGGGCCATTTTTATATTGTTTAGCTAATAACGTTATTATTTCTTCAGAAACTGAGGTTTGCGCCACAATTTCTGACATTTTAATTGTATCAAGATACTCTGAGAACTCTTGAAAACCATATGAGTAGTTCTCTACAAAATTGCTATCTATTGAATTTAACTCTTTTAACTGTTTTATAATACCAATTGCTAAAAGACCATCCATCCCCGGCCGAACAGTAATATAGGTATCGGCTAATTTGGCCGTTTGATGAAAAAGTGGATCAATTACGGTTACATGAACCCCTCTTTTTTTCGCTTCTATTAAGTTAGCGTATAAATGAATATTTGTACTAGCAGCATTTCTTCCCCATATGATAGTATACTTGCTATTAAATATATCCTCTGGAGCATGTGCCTCACTATTGCCAAAATCCCATATTTGCGCTTCGATACCTGAACCCCAACATAAACTACCTATCACTTCTGTAACTCCACCAAAACAATTAAAAAAGCGCTGATCTAAATTTTTTAATAAACCATTATTAGAGTAGTCGTGGCTATGAAGAATTGATGTAGATCGATAATTTTGTTTATTGAAAATTAGCTTATCAGATATTTCATCAAGTGCTTGCTCCCAGGTTATTTCTGAAAATTTACCTGCAATCTTCTTCATTGGCTTTATAATTCGGGAACTAGAGTTTGTCCGTGTTTCTAGCATTCTCCCTCTACTACATATATGCCCCTTCGTGATAGGGTGTTGTTTGTTTCCATCTACCTTGACTACAGCGTCATTTTCTACTGTTACAGTGAAGCTACATGTATCCCAGCAATTAAGGGGACAGGCTGATATACTTTTCTTCTCCATATAAACCTCTCCCTTCAACATATGCACTATTTAGTTTATTTTTCTATCAACGTGCTAACTTTTTTGCTAAATTGTTATTCTACGTGCTTTATCAGTATTTTTTTTATTTTTCTTCCAAACTCTTTACGAGGAATTAATACACTATGTTCACAACCAAGGCATTTTATTCGTATATCCATGCCCAAACGAATGATTTTCCAGCGATTTTCTCCACAAGGATGAGGTTTTTTCATTTCAACAACGTCATTTAATTCAAATTGTTTTTGATTTTCCATTTACGTCCCCTCCTTTAATTTATATATTGCAGATCTTTACTACATTATCTATATGTTATTATACAATACACATCACTTAAGAACTATTGTAAAACAATGTGCACAATAATGAAATTCATTCATAGACAAAAACATTAACAGTTAACATATATCGCAAATATCAACGTACTGATGCCTAGTTTATTATTTAATACATCCTTTTAAAAATAAATGTGGAAGAGAACACATTTTGTACTCTCCTCCACTTTGTTTAACTACTATAATTCTTTGCTATTGGATATAGAAGGATTGACGCTAAGATATATAAATTAAGCACACCATAAAGTGGATATAGAACCGCAATTAACGTTGAGAAGCCGATTTTTGTCAATGGAATCATAGCTAAGATTAAGAAAAAAGCTAACGCCCATAGTGGTACTGAAAGATATCTTCTAAATCTTGTTGTTAAGCCAAATAGCCCTGAAGCTGCAGTTGTATAAATTGCAACCCATAGAAGAACCGACATTACAAGTACCATGAAATACGGATATTGTTTTAGAATTGCAAATAAGGGAATTTCATAAAACATAATATCATGCGCAACCTTTAATAAAGATTCGTTATAAAGAAAGGAAATCCCCCCTAATACTAAACCACTTCCAACACTTGCAATCCAAATTTCTGCTTTGGATTTTATTTCACTTCCAATTCCAGCTAATACTGCGACAAGAGGTAAAATGTTTAGTGCTGTAAAAGTAAATGCCGAAGGCCAATTCCCTTGACTATTCAAGTTTAAATTAATTGAAAAACCCTCTTTAAATTGAAACGAAAGCAAAATTGATAATAAAAAGGTAATTAAAACTGGAACAACTATAGAATTCATTGAAGTTATCCCCTTTGTATCCCAAAAAAACAATACAATTAATAAACCTGAAATAATAATTATACCTAGCCAATAAGGCAAGTTAAAAACCTCTAATGTAGCGCCCCCACCTGCTAACATAATGACTGTAACTGAAAATAAGTACAAAATAATCATGTAGTCATATAATTTAGTTAGCTTTTTTCCCATTAAAAGTTGTAGCACTGGCAAGTAGTGAATTGTTTTTTGACTGTAACTTATTCTCATTATTACTGAACAGCATATACTAAACAAAACAGAAAATAATACAATCGCAAATCCACTTTCATTACCAAAAAACTCCCATAACTCTCTACCAGATGCATATCCTGCACCAATCATCGTACCTATTATTAAAAACATCCATTTTAGTCCTGCTTTTATCATATAAACCCAACCTTTCAAAATTTATTCGCACGATATGTATAGAAAGGAAAATTAATCCGTATACTATTACTACTATTTATTAGATGGGAGGTCATAGGATGATTTCACGTAATCTCTTTAAAAAGAGACAACTACCTTTTCGAGTTCATATTGATGAAAGCAATGCCGCACATGACTTTTCTATCCAACTTCTAGACCTTATACCAAAACTACCAAATAAAGATATTGTTATAGTCTGCATAGGAACTGATCGGTCAACAGGCGATTCATTAGGTCCATTGATCGGTTCAAAATTGAGAGAAAGAAAACTTAATTTCTTTCACATTTACGGAACTTTAGAAGATCCCATTCACGCAGTAAACTTAGAAGAAAAACTATCAGAAATTAACGCTAAACATCCTGATTCTTTTGTAATTGGAATTGATGCTTGTCTAGGACGTTCTACAAGTGTTGGTTTTATTTCAATTGCTGATGGCCCTGTTAAACCAGGGGCAGCTGTAAATAAAAATCTTCCACCTGTCGGAGATATTCATATTACCGGGATTGTAAATGTTGGTGGATTTATGGAGTATATGGTTCTTCAGAACACTCGACTTCACTTCGTGATTAAAATGGCCAACAAAATTGCTGATAGTATCCTGCTTACTGATTTGAAACTAAATAAAGAAAGACAACGTTCAATGCTAAAGAGTATAAAACCTAATTTATTTTCTAGTTAATTACTTAAATCATAGAAAAAAGACAACTCCTTACATGTATATGTAAAGGTTGTCTTCTTTTATGAGTAAATTATTTGTGTATGATCTTTTGTGAAAAAAAGTTAAATTAAACTTAAGAGAGAAACAATTACCGCTACTACTAGAATTGCTGGTAATAAGTTTGCTACTCTTATTTTAGTTACTCCAAGGATGTTTAGACCAATAGCTAATATCATCACACCACCAGTTGCAGTCATTTCGACGATAAATGCATCCATTATTTCCTGAGGCACAAATTGAGTAATTTGTGTCGCAAGAACAGCAATTGTACCTTGATATATTATCACAGGGAAAGCTGAAAATAGCACACCTATTCCAAGTGTACTAGTAAACAAGATCGCAGAAAAACCATCTAGCATTGATTTAGTATAAAGTACTGCATGGTCATTTCTAAGTCCACTATCTAGGGCCCCAACGATAGCCATCGCACCTACTACATAAATTAATGTCGCCGTTACAAACCCTTTAGCAAATGATCCTTGTTCTTTCGCGCCTGTTTTAAGCTCTAACCACTTCCCTAACCTATTGAGTTTATCTTCTAAATCCCATCTTTCACCTAAAACTGCGCCGATTGCTAAACTACCAATAACAATTAAGAAGTTTTCACTTTTTAAACCCATTCCAACTCCAATGATAATAACAGCCAAGGCAATAGCTTGCATTACTGTTACCTTTACTTTCTCTGGGATATTCCTTAGTTTTGTACCAATTAAAGAGCCAATAATAATTGCTAAACCATTAACAATTGTCCCCAACAACACCATTTACTTTCTTCTCCTATCCCATTAAACTTTCTTTTATCTCTTCAACCATCGTAATCCACTGATCAATCTCTTCTATTGTATTATATAAACCAAAACTAGCTCGTAATGTTCCACCTTCCAACGTTCCAATTGTTTCATGTGCTAATGGTGTACAATGAAGACCTGCCCTTAGTGCTACTTGATAGTGTTGGTCAAATATCATAGCAATTTCTTGGACATCTGTTCCGTCTATAATGAAAGGAATTACTGCTAACCTTTTGATATCAACATCTGGACCAAAAAATGTTACCCCTGCGATTTTTTGAAGTCTTTCTAAACAATATTTTGTTAACTCCCACTCGTGTTGAAAAATGTTATCTATACCTCGACTAATAACTTCATCAATTCCCGCAGATAACCCTGCAATGCCTGGTGTATTTAGGGTACCACTTTCATATCGGTCAGGACGCACATTAGGTTGGTCTTTTTCCTCAGAGTGACTGCCAGTTCCACCAAAAAAAAGTGGCGTTAGTTCAACTGATTTCTTTATAATGAGTGCACCAGTACCTTGTGGCCCGAGTAAGCCCTTATGCCCTGGAAATGCTAGCATATCAATATTCATCTCTCCCATATGAATTGGAAGGATCCCTGCAGTTTGTGAAGCATCTACTAAGAACGTAATACCTTTTTCCTTACAAACAGATCCAATCATCTCTATAGGGAAAATTGTCCCTGTTAGATTAGAACCATGTGTTGCAACAATCATTTTAGTCCCAGGTGAAATAGCCTTTAATAACTGTTCTCTAGATATGTAACCATTGTGATTACTATTTAAATACGTAACTTTAACACCTTTTTGTTTTTTTAAATATTCTAATGGTCTTCGTACTGAATTATGTTCATAAGATGTCGAAAGAATGTGATCACCTTTATTAAAGTTAAAACCCATAATAGCTTGATTTAATGCATGGGTTGCATTATGACAAAAGATAACATTTTTTGGATCTTTTTCACCAAAAAGCTTCGCTAACTTTACTCTTGTTTCATAAATTACAGATGCCGCATCATTCGCTAATTGATGTCCACCTCGTCCAGGATTCGCTCCATACTCATTGATTGCTTTAGCAACAGCATTAGCAACGGTTGGTGGTTTTGGAAAAGAAGAAGCCGCTTGATCAAAATAAATAATTGGCACAAATTACCCTCCTTACATGAACCTTTCAATACTTCATACAGTTATACAGTAAATAAAAAAAGAGACTCACCCTTAAGGATTGGGTCAGACCTCTTAAGAGACATCTATATTAGATCATAGAGTAGATCAATCGATGCTTCTATTATGATCCTTCTATTAAAGATAATATTCGTTCTAAATCATCTTCCGAATAAAATTGAATTTCAATTTTTCCTCTTTTTTTATTCTTTTTTATTGCAACAGCAGTACCGAATCGTTCTCTTAAATACTCTTCTTTTTCTTTAATAAATATTGAAGGTTCCGGTTTTTTACGAATTGTTTCACGTGAAACATTTTCATTTAAACTCTGAACTAGTTGTTCTAACTGACGAACATTTAAGTTTTCGTCTAGCACTTTTTTAAGTAGAAGCGCCAGTTTTTCTTTGTTCTTCAGGCCAAGTAAAGCCCGTCCATGCCCCATTGAAAGTTGTCCATTTTCGACTAATGCTTGAACTTGATTTGGTAATTGCAACAAACGTAAATGGTTAGCAATATGTGGGCGACTCTTCCCTACGCGCTTAGCTAGTTGTTCTTGAGTAACTTGTAAATGTTTCATAAGTTTATCATAAGCAACAGCTTCCTCAATAGGATTTAAATCTTCCCGTTGAAGGTTCTCAATAAGAGCAAATTCCATCATTTTGTCTTCTGTTAAATCTTTGATAACAACAGGGACTGCTTTTAGACCCGCTTCTGTAGCAGCACGAAAACGACGCTCTCCTACTACAATTTCGTAGCCTTTAATACTTTTACGAACTAGTAATGGTTGTAAAATTCCATGATTTAAAATGGACTCCTTCAACTCTGTTATTGACTCTTCCGAGAAAAATTTTCGTGGTTGATAAGGATTTGGTCTTAATTCACTTAAAGAAATCTCTTGAATTTGCTCTTGCTTATCGTCCATAGCATCTGGAAAAAATGCTGATATTCCCTTGCCTAGACCTTTAGCCATTCGCAACCACTTCCTTTGCCAAATCTACATATACTTCAGCACCCCTAGATTTTGGGTCATAACTAATAATCGGTTGTCCATGACTTGGCGCTTCACTCAAGCGGACATTTCTTGGAATTATCGTTTTAAAAACCTTTTCTCGGAAATACTTTTTCACTTCATCAATCACTTGTATTCCCAAATTAGTTCTGGCATCTAGCATTGTCAATAAAACACCTTCAATTTCTAAGTTTTTATTTAAATGCTTCTGAACCAATCTAACAGTATTCAAAAGTTGACTTAAGCCTTCAAGGGCGTAATACTCACATTGAACTGGTATCAATACGGAATTTGCAGCTGTTAATGAATTAATTGTCAGTAAACCTAATGATGGTGGACAGTCAATAATAATGTAATCATACTGTAGTTCAACCTGTTCAAGAGCTCTTCTTAAACGAACTTCCCTTGAAATAGTTGGAACAAGTTCTATTTCTGCACCTGCTAGTTGAATAGTTGAAGGAATAATATGTAGGCCTTCTACTGATGTTTTCCTAATTACTTCTTTTGTGCTTATATCATCGACTAAAATGTTATAAATACAATTATCTACATCACCCTTATCTATTCCGATTCCACTAGTAGTATTACCTTGAGGGTCGACATCTATCAATAATACCTTTTTCCCAATGTGAGCTAGACAAGCACTTAAATTGACTGCTGTGGTTGTTTTACCGACACCGCCTTTTTGATTGGCAATTGCAATTACTTTCCCCATTCTTTCACCTACTCTCTTACATGTCTTTCTATCTTACAATTAAATATATTAATAAATAGTTTGAAAAAGTATATTAACGAAAATTGCATTAGTATCATTTTATCATGAAAATTTAAAACTAAGGTATTTTTTTAAAATAAAAAATCAAAAAAAACCAGTTTCTATTAAATTCTGAAGTGATGGACAAAAAAAGAACTCAAATCCGAGGAAGTGAGCAATAAGAATAATCATAAATTTTATTAGTCAATAATTATTTATTTTTCGGTATTTTAATTGTAAACTGATAATAATCGTCGTGATCTTCCTCATCTGTATCAATCGTTAGTCCACTTTTCATTACCATATCTAAAGAGTGACGGATAGTATTCATCGCTAACCGCATATCTCTTGAGAATGCTTTTCTTTGTGGTTTTTTCTTCTTAACAGGACCTTCTAAAATTTTTTTCACAAGTTCCTCTGTTTGTTTAACATTTAACCCTTTTTCAATAACTTCAGTTAAGATTTTTTCTTGTATTACTAAATCCTTTACAGAAAGAAGAGCTCTTGCGTGACGTTCTGAAATCACTCGATTTAAAATAGCTTCCTGTACCTTCTCTGGTAATTGTAGTAAACGAAGTTTGTTAGCTATAGTAGATTGACCTTTACCAAGACGTTGTGCCAAACTCTCTTGAGTTAAATTGTGTAATTCTAGTAACTTTGCATAAGCCATCGCTTCTTCAATAGCTGTTAACCCTTCACGCTGTAAATTTTCGATCAAAGCCACCGAAGCTGTTTGCGAATCATTAAACTCTTTAACAATCGCAGGAATATTGTCCCACCCTAATTTTGTCACAGCTCTCCAACGTCGTTCACCAGCAATAATTTCAAATCTGCCGTCTCGTTCACGGACAACAATCGGCTGTATTACCCCATGTGTTCTTATTGTTTGAGCTAATTCGTCAATTCGTTCATCAACAAAAACTGTGCGTGGTTGAAAACGGTTAGGAACTATATCCTTAACAGCAATTTGCTTCACTTCTTCATTTTCACTAATTTCTTCAATTTTTTCTACTTGCTCAATTATTTCTTCGCTCTTTTCATTAAAACCGAACAGGCGTGAAAACGGCTTCATCGCGACACCACCCTCTGATAACTACCTTTCTACCATAATTCTACATGACTGATAGAAAGTCCTTCTTTATAATAACATGATTATCAACAAAAATGTTTCACGTGAAACATTTTTATTGAAAAAACTTAATCAAGACTACTACTCTAGTGAAACAATAATTACACTAAAAGACAGCTCGATTTAGAGAGGAAGCTGTATTCATTAACTCCAGCTTCCAATTCAACTGTTATAATGGCTGTTTATTAGGTGTTCCCGGTTTCCTTGGGTAGGAATTCGGTGTTTTCTTGGATTTTTCTATAAAAACAAAATGTCTTGTACTCTCTTCAAATGGCAATAATAAGCTTTCATTTCTAACAACTTTCCCACCGAGAGTAGCAATCGCCTTTTTACTATCTGCAATTTCATTAACTACTTCTGGACCTTTCATTGCTAAGAATAAGCCACCAACTTTCGCTAAAGGCAAACAAAGTTCAGCTAAAACCGGCATTCTCGCCACAGCCCTTGCTATTACTAAATCATAATTTTCACGATGTTCTTTTTTCTTTGCAAAAGATTCAGCACGATCATGAAAAAATGACACATTTTTTAACTTTAACGTCGTAGCTAAATGTTGTAAAAAGGATATTCGTTTGTTTAAAGAATCGACAATCGTTACGTTTAATTGAGGAAAACAAATTTTAATGGGTATACTTGGAAATCCAGCACCTGCACCTACATCTACAAGACGCAACTGCTTAGTAAAATCATGAAAAAAAGTTGCACTAACCGAATCATAAAAATGCTTTAAATACACGGATTCTTCATCAGTAATTGCGGTTAAATTCATTTTATTATTCCACTCAACTAATTCACGGAAATATGACTCAAATTGTTGCATTTGGGTTTCATTCAGAACAATCCCCTTTTCTGCTAAGCTAGAATGAAACTGTAATTTATTCATGAACATCACTTTCTTTCGTTCTTTTTAATTTACCTTGCTCTAAATAGACTAATAAAATTGATACGTCAGCCGGATTAACGCCCGAAACCCTTGAAGCCTGCCCAACAGAAAGTGGTCTTACTTCACTTAATTTCTGACGAGCTTCCGTTGCTAGTCCAGAAATTGCATGATAATCAAGATTTTCAGGTATTTTTTTATCATCCATTTTCTTCATTTTTTCAACTTGTTGATATTGCTTTTCAATATATCCAGCATACTTAATTTGAATTTCAACTTGTTCAGCAACTTCGGCCGAAACTTCTTCTTCATTAGGGAAAAGGTTCGCAATAAATTGATACGTAATTTCAGGGCGTTTTAATAGCACAGACGCTTTATAACCATCTTGCAAAGGTGAAGATCCTATATCGGCAAGTAATGACTGCACTTCACTTGTTGGCCTAATCATCGTTTGTTCTAAACGCTCTATTTCCCGTTTAACTTGGTCTTGCTTTGCAACAAAACGTAGGTAACGTTCATCAGATATAAGCCCGACTTTATATCCAATTTCTGTAAGTCTTAAATCAGCATTATCATGACGCAGCACTAAGCGATGCTCTGCTCTTGAAGTAAGTAAACGGTAAGGTTCATTCGTACCTTTGGTAACTAAGTCATCAACTAAAACACCAATATAAGCTTCTGAACGATCAAGAATTATTGGCTCGCGGTCCGATGCTTTTAACGCTGCATTAATCCCTGCAAAAATCCCTTGCCCTGCAGCCTCTTCATAACCTGATGTACCATTAATTTGACCTGCTGTAAACAGGTTTTGAACTAGTTTGGTCTCAAGAGTTGGCCAAAGTTGAGTTGGTACGACTGCATCATACTCAATAGCATAACCTGGTCGCATCATTTTTACATTTTCCAACCCTTTAATCGTTTTTAGCATTTCTAGCTGCACTTCTTCCGGTAAGCTTGTTGAAAACCCTTGAACATAAACTTCAGATGTATTTTTGCCTTCGGGTTCTAAGAAGATTTGATGTCTTGGCTTATCGCTAAAACGAACAATTTTATCTTCAATTGATGGGCAATACCTTGGACCAGTCCCTTCTATTACACCTGAGTACATAGGTGAACGGTGCAAATTGGCATTAATAATACCATGAGTTTCTTCTGTCGTATACGTTAACCAACAAGGTAATTGGTGATCGACATTAAATTCTTTCGTTTCATATGAAAAAGCTCGAGGTTCATCGTCACCAGGTTGAATTTCTGTCACAGTATAGTCAATCGTATCCCCTTGAACACGTGGAGGAGTTCCTGTTTTAAATCTAACTAGTTGGAAACCGTGATTTATCAAATCATAAGCTAGATTAACAGACGGCTGTTGATTGTTCGGTCCACTTTCATAGGCTAAATCACCAAGAATAACTTTCCCTCGTAAATAAGTACCAGTTGTAATAATGACTGCTTTGGCTTTATATGTAGCACCCGTATTAGTAACAACTCCTTTGCAAACACCATCTTCAACAATTAGTTTTTCTACCATTCCTTGACGTAACAATAAATTATCTTGTTCTTCAATTGTTTTTTTCATTTCATGTTGATATAAATATTTATCCGCTTGAGCACGCAGTGCACGTACTGCAGGCCCCTTTGCAGTGTTTAACATTCTCATTTGGATATGGGTTTTATCAATATTTCTACCCATCTCTCCACCGAGAGCGTCTATTTCTCGAACAACAATTCCTTTTGCAGGCCCACCTACAGAAGGATTACAGGGCATATAAGCGACTGCATCTAAATTTAACGTTAACATTAATGTATTTGCACCCATTCGAGCTGCTGCTAAGCCAGCCTCTACCCCTGCATGCCCCGCTCCAATAACGATAACGTCAAACTCACCAGCATGGTATTCCATCTAATTTCCTCCTCTTATTGCAGTATAAAGCTTATTTTATATAAAGAACATTAATCTCTAAACCATAACATCTACTTACCTAAACAAAATTGTGAAAAAAGTTGATCGATTAAACTTTCCGATACAGTATCGCCAATAATCTCACCTAAAATTTCCCATGTTCTTGTTATATCAATTTGAACCATATCAATTGGTACAGCTGACTCTAGTGCTAAAATTGCATCTTCGATCGTTTCTAGGGCTTGATGCAATAAACCTATATGTCTTGAGTTAGATACATATGTTAAGTCTCCACCTTCAATATTTCCTTGGAAAAATAGTTTTGAAATTGCATCTTCTAATTCGTCAATACCTTCATCTTCTATTAATGAAGTAGTAACAATCGGTCTTCCTTTTGCAAGTTCTTTAACCTTTTCTAAATCGATTTTTTGAGAGATGTCAGTTTTGTTGACAATAATGATAGCATCCATATTTTCTACAATTTCAAACAGACTCTCATCTTCTTTTGTTAAGTGCTCACCATAATTTAAGACAAGTAAAACAAGCTCAGCTTCTTTTACAACTTTGCGTGATCGTTCAACACCTATTTTTTCAACGATATCTTCTGTTTCTCTAATACCAGCAGTGTCTAATAAACGTAGCGGTACACCTCTAACATTAACATATTCCTCAATAACATCTCTTGTTGTCCCAGGAATATCCGTGACAATTGCCTTTGCTTCATGAACTAAACTATTTAATAATGAAGATTTCCCTACGTTGGGCCTTCCAATTATGACGGTTGATAGACCTTCTCTTAATATTTTACCTTGCTGAGCAGTGTTGAGAATTTTTGTTATTTCATCCTTAACATACTTAGCTTTCTCTAAAAGCAGATTAGTTGTCATTTCCTCAGCATCGTATTCTGGGTAATCAATATTTACCTCAACATGAGCTACTGTTTCCAGTAATGCTTGCCGTAATTTTTGTACCTTTTTCGATAATTTACCTTCTACTTGACCAATCGCTATATTCATTGCTTTATCTGTTTTTGCGCGAATTAAATCAATGACACCTTCTGCTTGTGACAAATCAATTCTTCCATTTAAAAATGCTCGTTTTGTAAATTCTCCTGGCTCCGCTAAACGTACCCCAGTCTTTAATACTTGTTGCAATACACGGTTTACTGATACTAAGCCACCATGGCAATTTATTTCAACGATATCTTCTCTTGTAAACGTTCTTGGTGCCTTCAGTACAGTCACCATTACTTCATCTATAATTTGTTCTGTATTTTTATCGATAATATAACCGTAGTGGATCGTATGACTTTCCACCTCTATCAAAGAATTTTTCCCTTTAAAAATTTTATTCACATTCGCAACCGCTTCTTCACCACTAACGCGAACAATCGCGATCGCTCCTTCCCCCATCGCTGTGGAAATTGCTGCAATTGAATCAAACTCCATAATCCTCACCTCGTTATAATAAAACACCTACTGTCCCTAACTAACAAGAATACCACAGTCTTCACCTAATAAAAAGATTTTCCATTTACTCTATCCTACTATTATCACCGTTTTTTATTGTTATCAACCATAAACATATCCACAACAAGTTTCTTTGTTTGTTTTTTCGTCAATTAACAAGTTTTCCACATGTGAATAAATCTTGAATTAACAATAAAATTCACTGGTATTCCTTTCATTTCTCTGTAAAACTCTAACTAATTATAGATAGTATTTAAGACAGTCCAGAGACAAATTCTTGATAGATGTAATAACCACTATTGGTTACTACATTACTACAAAAAAGCCAATACCAGCTTGACATCACTGGTATTGGCTTTTGAATTATTTATTTATTTATTTATTTATTTATTTATTTATTAGCTGGCGCAACAACAATTCTACGATTTGGCTCTACACCTTCGGAAAACGTTTTTACACCCTTTATTTCTTGTAATGCAGTATGAATGATTTTTCTTTCTAGAGCATTCATTGGTTCTAGGATAACTTCTTTTCGCGTTCTGATTGCTTTATGACCGAGACGCTTTGCTAATTGCTCCAGCGATTCTTTACGACGATCACGATAACTTTCAGCATCTAATACAATTCGCATATATTGCTCCGAATACCGATTTGCTACTAAGTTTACTAAATATTGAAGTGAATCAAGGGTTTGACCTCTTTTACCAATAAGCATACCAATGCCTTCTCCACTCAGATTTAAGATTAAACCATCTTTTGTTTCAATTTTATTAATCTCTACTGAAACACCCATATTTTTCGTAACATCTTGAAGAAAATTAACAGCTTCTTCTGCTGCATCAGGTACAATTTCAACTTCAACGACCGCTGGCTTTACACCAATTAAACCTAAAAATCCTTTTTGAGGTTCTTCTACAATTTGAATTGAAACTCTTTCTCTCGTTGTATTTAATTGCGTTATAGCAGATTGAACAGCTTCATCAACAGTTTTCCCTGAAACAGTTACTTTTTTCACTTTTTTGTTCCCCCTGTTTTAGCATCAACTTTATCTTTGCCTACATTCGGTCCAGTAATAAAATATGTTTGAACGATCATAAAAATATTACCTACTACCCAATATAACGCTAGCGCTGATGGGAAAAAGGCTGCAAATGCAATAATCATCACTGGCATGATATATAGTAGTGCTTTCATTTGCGGGTTATCCGTGATCATCATCATCTTTTGTTGGATAAAAGTTGTAGCACCTGCTACAAGCGGTAAAATATAGTATGGATCAGCAGATCCTAAATCAAACCATAAAAATTGGTGCTCAGCAATTTCACCTGTACGAATAATCGCATGATAAAATGCAAATAAGATTGGCATTTGTACAAAAATTGGTAAACACCCAGCGAGTGGGTTTACTTTATGATCTTGGAATAACTTCATTGTTTCTTGTTGAAGCTTTTGCTGTGTTTTTTGATCTTTAGCACTATATTTCTCTTTTAACTTCGCCATTTCAGGCTGTATTGCTTGCATTGCTTTAGAACTTTTTGTTTGTTTAATCATTAAAGGTAATAGAACAATACGAATAATTATAGTAACAATAATAATTGATAGCCCGTAATTTTCATTAAAAAATGTAGCTACTTCTATAATTAGCCAAGATAAAGGATACACAAAATAATTTTCCCAGATACCGGATTTATTCTCTGGAGTAATCGGAACTTCAAGATTCCCACAACCTACTGCAAGTAGAACAAAACCAAGCAGCATTGCCAATAACAATAACTTTTTCTTCACCAATACTTCCTCCCTGCAATCCAACAAATTCTATTAAAAAAAGAGCCATAAACTCTAACTTAAAGATAACGCATACTAAGGTAATAATACAAGCCTACTTATGTTTATTATGACTACTAAATTCTTCTTTTTTTTCTGGTACTAAATCAAAGCCCCCCGGATGAAACGGATGACATTTGAAAATACGTTTCAAAGTTAACCAGCTGCCTTTAATCGGACCGAAGCGTTTTATTGCTTCTAAGCCATAATGGGAGCAAGTTGGATAGAAACGGCAAGTAGGGGGTGTAAATCTTGAAATATATCTTTGATAGAAAAGAATAATCCCAATTAACAACGCTTTAATAAACTTCAAAAGTTTACTCACCCTTCTTTTTAAAAGCATAGCTCCGATAAAAAACGTGGGAAATACTTTTTTTCATTTCATGGAAATCCATTTCTACACAAGGCATTCTCGCAATAAGTAGATAATCATAAGATTGTTTCAACTCGTCACTTAGTTGAAATACAGATTCTCTCATTAACCTTTTAATTCGATTTCTAGTAACTGCATTGCCTAGTTTTTTACTAACAGATACACCTAACCTTAAATGAGTCTGCTCCTTTTTTTCTAACATATATAGAACAAACTGTTTGTTTGCAACAGACTTCCCCTCTTTAAAGATCAGAGAAATCTCATCATTTTTTTTGACTCGATATTCTTTCTTCAACCACTACACCTCAATTATAAAAGCGAAAGACCACTGGAACTAAACAGAAGTTCAAAATACCAAACTGTTGCAGTTACCTTAAAAGCGGATGACGTAATTCCAAAAATAAAACGCTTTCTGATTTTTCGAGTATATTCTCATCATATCAAAAATTTGCGTTTCTAAACACCATTCAAAGAATTTAATAATATGTAAACCCCGGTACTACAAAAAAAATAAAAAACCAGGGCTGGTTTAGTACTAGAAAAAAAGACCACTGACAACAGTGGCCTATGCAGACAATACTTTTCTTCCTTTACGACGACGACGCGCTAGTACTTTACGACCATTTGCAGTAGCCATTCTTGCACGGAAACCGTGGACTTTTTTACGCTTACGATTGTTTGGTTGGAAAGTTGGTTTTCCCATTTATTACACCTCCCTGAGGAAATACTCGATTAAGACAGTCTTGTAAATTATAAGGACTATGCCCACAAATGTCAAGTCCCCCCAAAAAGTAACTATATTTTATATATGCTACCAAAACAGTATACCGGCATTTTAAATATCTATTCGATCTTCAGTCCTTGGTTTTCCTTCAGTAAATTATTATTTGAATTCAAGAATGTCTACCCTACCTAGAATAATCAATAAATTCCTACAATAACTTTTAATCTGCAATTTGGGAGTTTTTTAAACTGTGGATAACATTTTTGACATTTTTTTCTCTTCTTCCTCACTTATTGACATGTTTCACACAGTATCTTGTGTTGTGGACAACTTCTAAACACAAGGTGTAGTTGGGTGTGGATAAGTACTCAGAAACCATTGCATATCAATGTTTTTTCTGCTATTATTAAAATGTTTTCAGCGGTGGATATGTTTTTTGTACTGGAAGTTGTCCACAACCTGTGGGTAAGGTTGTGGACATTTTCTAATTGGTGTTTATTGCTTGTCCACAGGATTGTTAATAGGCTTGTATTCTACACTTTTCTACTATATTATATATATTTCCACATCTTTTGTTAATTTATATTTATTCAGTGTTATTCACTTGTGTTATACATTTGTTGTACAGACGACATTTCGTCGAATAACGCTTGGTTAAACATGAACTTTATTTAGAAGAATAAGTTATTAACCAAAAAATTACTATAAGCACTTATAGTTATGTATTTAAGGCTGACGTAACAAGCCGCGTTTTTCTAAAGGTAAGGAGGGAGCAGTTTGCAAAATATAACTGACTTATGGAATAAGGCTTTAGCAGAAATGGAATCCAAAGTTAGTAAACCGAGCTTCGATACTTGGTTGAAAGCAACAAAGGCTGAAATGATTAAAAATGATACGATAACCATCACCGCTCCTAATGAATTTGCAAGAGATTGGTTAGAAAATCGTTACATCAAGTTTATATCTGAAACATTACAAGATATTACTGGTGCTGAGCTTAAAGTGAAGATTGTTATTCCCAAAAACATTGAGGAAGATGATGACGAGATTATTGAAAATATTTCGAAAGTACCACCAAAAGTTAACCCTAATTATGAAGAAACCCCTAAAAACATGCTTAATCAGAAGTACACTTTTAATACCTTTGTTATTGGAGCCGGTAATCGCTTTGCACATGCTGCTTCATTAGCAGTTGCCGAAGCTCCAGCGAAAGCGTATAATCCCTTATTTATTTATGGTGGTGTTGGATTAGGTAAAACACATCTTATGCATGCGATTGGCCACTATGTAATCGAACATAATCCAAATGCTAAGGTTGTTTATTTGTCTTCAGAAAAGTTTACAAATGAATTTATTAACTCGATTCGTGATAATAAGGCTGTAAATTTTCGTAACAAATATCGAAACGTCGATGTTCTATTAATTGATGATATTCAATTTTTAGCTGGAAAAGAACAAACTCAAGAAGAATTTTTCCATACTTTTAATGCACTACATGATGATAGTAAACAAATTGTTATTTCTAGTGATCGACCGCCAAAAGAGATACCCACGCTTGAAGATCGACTTAGGTCTCGCTTTGAATGGGGGTTGATTACTGATATTACACCTCCAGACTTAGAAACAAGAATTGCTATTTTACGGAAAAAGGCAAAAGCAGAAAATTTGGATATTCCTAACGAAGTTATGTTGTATATTGCAAATCAAATTGATACAAACATTCGTGAGTTAGAGGGAGCATTGATTCGAGTTGTCGCTTATTCATCATTAATTAATCAAGATATGAATGCCGATCTAGCTGCAGTGGCACTTAAAGATATTGTTCCTAATTCTAAACCAAAAGTAGTTACGATTAGCGATATTCAACGTGTTGTTGGTGATCACTATAGTATAAAACTAGATGATTTCAAGGCTAAAAAGCGAACAAAAAGCGTTGCCTTTCCAAGACAAATTGCGATGTATTTATCAAGAGAGCTTACCGAGTTTTCGTTACCAAAAATCGGGAGTGAATTTGGTGGGCGAGATCATACAACAGTCATTCATGCACACGAAAAAATATCAAAATTATTATCTTCAGATTTAGAATTTCAAAAACAAATAGCTGAAATTAAAGAGCAACTTAAAATTTAGTTTTTTTGAAATTTAGAAATCAGCGGTACCAAAAACTCAAAAGCTCAACCGGGAAATTTGTTAATAAAGTGGTTGAGTTTACTAACACGTTATCAACATGTGTATAAGTTGGTAACATTAGACTTCAACCAGTTATCCACAAATTAACAGGCCCTATTACTATTACTATTACTTTTTTTTATAAAAAATAATAATAAATATAACTAAAAAATTATTAAGTATCAGGAGGTTTACAATGCAATTTGTCATTAATCGAGATTATTTTGTTCATAGTGTCCAAAATGTTTCAAAAGCGATCTCGTCAAGAACTACGATTCCTATTTTAACCGGTATTAAAATCGTTGCAGATCATGAAGGAGTCACGTTAACAGGTAGTGATTCTGATATATCAATTGAATGTTTTATTCCGGTTGAAGAAGATGGAAAACAACTAGTAGAAATTATCGAAGAAGGCAGTATTGTTCTACAAGCAAGGTTTTTTGCTGAAATTGTAAAAAAATTACCTGAAGATAAAATAGAAGTTGTCGTTCAAGATCAATTTGCTACGACATTAAGATCTGGTTCTTCCGTTTTTAATCTAAACGGTCTTGATCCTGAAGAGTATCCACGTTTACCACAAGTGGAAGAAGATAATTTATTCCAGATACAAAATGACTTGATGAAAAATATTATTAGACAAACAGTATTTGCTGTGTCCGCGGCAGAAACACGCCCTATCTTGACAGGTGTAAACTGGCAAGTAGATAGTAAGCAGTTGATCTGTACTGCAACAGATAGTCATCGACTGGCGATGAGAAAAGCAACAATAGAAACTAATGTAGAAGGCTTAAGTTTTAGCAATGTGGTTATACCAGGAAAAAGTTTAAATGAATTAAGTAAAATAATTGATGACAATAATGAGCTGCTAGATATTATCGTTACTGAAAACCAAATATTATTTAAATCAAAAAACTTATTATTCTTCTCAAGGTTATTAGATGGGAATTATCCTGCAACAAAAAATATGATACCTGATCATTCTAAAACGGAAATTATTTTAGAGACAAAGGGTTTTTTACAAGCGATTGAAAGAGCACTTCTACTCTCTCGTGACGGAAAGAATAATGTTGTTAATTTTAAAACATTAGAAAATGGCGTTATTGAAATTACATCGGTAACCCCTGAAATTGGACGTGTTACAGAAAAAATTAATACAAAACATTTGAATGGCGAAGAATTGAGAATTTCTTTTAACGGGAAAAATATTATCGATGCGTTAAAAGTTGTTGATAGTAATGAAATTAAAATATCATTCACAGGCGCGATGAGTCCGTTTTTATTAAAACCAAGTGAAAGTGATAAAGCATTACATTTATTTTCACCTGTAAGAACCTACTAATATAAAAAAAAGACATCATTTATCGATACGAAAACTATTTAATGTTAAAAAAGCTACCTTACATTGTATTTTCAAGGTAGCTTTTTAACTGTTAAATTTGGTCAAAATGAGTTTGTGTTAGTCTCTTGAGTTTAGTACAATGTAATTTAAGGGCAAAATAAGAACGTATAGAATTGTAGACAATATTAAGGGATTTTAAAACTTTTGAAACTAATTCCTTCAGCCAATAGAAAGAAGGTGTAATAGTGGAAACAAACATAAATGTTTCAACGGAGTTTATTACTTTAGGTCAATTACTTAAAGAAGTAGGAATTATAGATACTGGTGGTATGGCTAAATGGTTTTTAAGTGAACATGAAGTTTTCTTAAATAACGAGCTTGAGAATAGGCGGGGGAAGAAGCTGTATAACGGCGATGTTATTTTGATTCCTTCACATGGTACATTTCGCATAGTAACCGACAGCTAGTTCTCAAAGTGTTATACGACAACATGAACTAGAGGGAAAAATACTTACTTAATTTAAAATATTTTAAATATAAAATGCTTGGATGTTTCTAACTAAAGTGGGGGAAAGTTTTGCATATAAATGATCTTACTTTAACTAATTATCGTAACTATAAAAAACAACAAGTAACCTTTGAAAATAGCGTAAATGTTATTTTAGGGGAAAATGCTCAAGGTAAAACAAATGTCATGGAATCGATTTACGTTCTTGGTTTAGCAAAGTCGCATCGTACTACCCGTGACAGAGAGCTTATATACTGGGATGAAGAATATGCTAAAATAGAAGGTAGAGTCCAAAAGCGTACCGGCCCCTTAACGTTAGAAGTGATCATATCAACTAAAGGAAAAAAAGTTAAGTTAAATCGCTTAGAACAACGTAAACTTAGCGAATATATAGGTGCTTTAAATATTGTTATGTTTGCACCTGAAGATCTAAATCTCGTAAAAGGAAGTCCACAAGTACGACGTCGTTTTATTGATATGGAAATAGGGCAAATTAATCCGCTTTACCTGTATAATTTGTCACTGTACCAAAAAATACTACAACAAAGAAATCATCTGTTGAAAGATTTACAACGTAAAAAAACAGATAATGGCCTACTAGATATATTAACTTATCAACTCATAGAACAAGCAGCAAAAGTAATTGCTAAGCGCTATGAGTTTATTGGGATGCTAGAGCATTGGGCAAAGCCAATTCACCATGATATTAGTAGGGGTTTAGAAGATTTAGTAATTGAATATAAACCATCAATTAAGGTATCAGAAACTAGAGAATTGTCGAAAATAGAAGAGATATTAGAAGAAAACTTTAGTAAAATGAAAACGAAGGAAATAGAACGTGGAACTTCGTTAGTTGGTCCTCATCGCGATGATCTCCTTTTCCATGTCAATGGACGTGATGTCCAAACTTATGGTTCACAAGGGCAACAACGAACAACAGCTCTTTCCTTAAAAATGGCAGAGTTAGAATTAATTCATGATAAAATTGGTGAATATCCAATTCTTTTACTAGATGATGTGTTATCAGAATTAGATGATTTTCGCCAATCTCACTTATTAAATACTATTCAAGGAAAAGTACAAACATTTGTTACAACAACTAGTGTAGATGGTATTGATCACCAAACATTGAGAGAGGCTTCTACTTATTTGGTTGAAAAAGGGAATATACAAAAATTGAAATGAGGTGTTTAGGTGTTTATTCATTTAGGAGGAGACACTGTAATTCGTTCCAAAGATGTTATTGCCATTTTAGATCGCCAAGTAAAGGAAACATCAGAAACTATTGGTGAATTTCTAGAATTTTATCAACAAGAAGACAAAGTAGAAGAGATTGCTAAGGATATGAGTAAATCTATTGTAATTACAAGCGAAAAAGTTTATTTATCTCCTATTTCCTCTTCGACTTTAAAGCGAAGAGCGCTTTTTGTTTCAGATATTGAAGATATATAAGAAAATGTAGAAGTTAAAATGGTGTGAGTTAAAGCTTTTAAATATGACTGCTCATAATTCTACACTTAACATTTAAACGCTATATTCAAATTTAGAAGTGGGTGAAGATATTGACAATTGAACAACAAGCTCAAAGTTATGATGAAAGTCAAATTCAGGTCCTAGAAGGTTTAGAAGCCGTAAGAAAACGTCCAGGAATGTATATCGGTTCAACGAGTAGCCGTGGACTTCATCATTTAGTATGGGAAATCGTAGACAATAGTATTGATGAAGCTTTAGCTGGTCATTGTGATACAATTTCTGTGACAATTGAAGAAAATAATAGTATTACTGTAGTTGATAATGGACGAGGAATACCTGTAGGGATACATGAAAAAATGGGACGACCAGCTGTTGAAGTTATTATGACAGTACTGCATGCCGGTGGTAAGTTTGGCGGTGGTGGTTATAAAGTTTCTGGAGGACTTCATGGTGTTGGAGCTTCCGTTGTAAATGCCCTATCTAGTAAGTTAGAGGTTGAAGTTCACAGAGACGGAAAAATTTATTATCAAGAATTTCAACGTGGTGTCCCACAAGCCGATTTAGCTGTTATTGGTGAAACCCAAAGACGTGGAACGCAGGTTCGTTTTCAGCCTGATACAGAAATTTTTACAGAAACTATTGTTTATGAATTTGATATTTTAGCAACTCGTTTACGAGAATTAGCTTTCTTAAATCGAGGTCTAACAATCATTATTGAAGATAAGCGAGAAAATGGTAAACATAAGGAATATTATTACGAAGGTGGAATTGCTTCTTTTGTTGAGCATTTAAACCGTACACGTGAAGCTCTTCATGAACCACCGATTTTTATTGAAGCTGAGAAAGAGGGTTTACACGTAGAAGTAGCTATTCAATATAATGACAGTTACACGAGTAACATCTATTCTTTTGCTAACAACATTAATACCCACGAAGGTGGTACTCATGAATCAGGTTTTAAAACTGGTTTAACTCGTGTAATAAATGATTATGCGAGGAAAAATAATCTATTTAAAGATAATGATGCAAACTTAACTGGTGATGATGTTCGTGAGGGATTAACTGCGATCATCTCAGTGAAAATTCCAGACCCACAGTTTGAAGGACAAACGAAAACGAAATTGGGTAACAGTGAAGCACGTACAATTACCGATTCTGTTTTTAGTGAATGCTTTGCAAAATTCTTGGGGGAAAACCCAGCTGTTGCAAAAAAAATAGTAGAAAAAGGTGTTATGGCTTCAAGAGCAAGAGAAGCTGCTAAAAAAGCAAGGGAATTAACAAGACGTAAAAGTGCTTTAGAGGTTAGTTCATTACCTGGTAAGCTTGCAGACTGTTCTTCAAAAGATGCTACAATCAGTGAAATTTATATCGTAGAGGGAGACTCGGCAGGTGGGTCGGCAAAACAAGGACGTGACCGCCATTTCCAAGCGATTTTACCTTTACGTGGGAAAATTATAAATGTAGAGAAAGCTCGTTTAGATAAAATTTTGTCTAATACAGAAATTAGAGCTATTATTACGGCATTAGGGACAGGAATTGGCGAAGATTTTGATATCACAAAAGCTCGTTATCATAAAACGATTATTATGACGGATGCTGATGTAGATGGTGCTCATATTCGGACATTAATACTAACGTTTTTCTACCGCTATATGAAACCACTACTTGAAAATGGATATATTTATATCGCTCAACCGCCTTTATATAAAATTCAACAAGGAAAACGAGTTGAATATGCTTATAACGATAAAGAATTGAATGAAGTCTTTTCACAAATGGCAGAAAATCCAAAGCCAAATGTTCAACGTTATAAAGGTTTAGGGGAAATGAATCCAACTCAACTTTGGGAAACAACAATGGATCCGAGTACGCGAACACTTTTACAGGTAACGTTAGAAGACGCGATAAAAGCGGATGAAACTTTTGAGACATTAATGGGAGACAAAGTTGAACCACGTCGAGATTTCATTCAGGAAAATGCAATCTATGTGAAAAATTTAGATATTTAAAAATTCCAATTGCTTGTATGAAGTGATAAATGAGCAATTATAAGTTGAATTATGATAGTTTACTCCATCCAAAAATATATCACTAGTATTTTACGATCTAAGAATTATACGGTTTGCTACCAAACATTATTTGCGCCGAATTCTAATCCTAAAGTCTACATTAAATGTTTTGGATAAAGGGAAGTGGAGGTAGGACTAGATGGAAAATCAATCTAGAGTTAAAGAGATAAATATCAGTCAGGAAATGAAAACGTCGTTTATGGATTATGCCATGAGTGTAATCGTAAGTCGTGCGCTGCCTGATGTTCGTGATGGTTTGAAGCCTGTTCATCGTCGTATTTTATTTGCAATGAATGAACTAGGAATGACTTCCGATAAAGCTTATAAAAAGTCTGCACGTATCGTTGGTGAAGTAATTGGTAAGTATCACCCTCATGGTGATTCTGCTGTTTACGAAACAATGGTTAGGATGGCACAAGATTTTAGTTACCGGTACATGCTTGTTGATGGGCATGGTAACTTCGGTTCAGTTGATGGAGATTCTGCGGCTGCAATGCGTTATACAGAAGCAAGAATGTCAAAAATCTCAATGGAAATGGTTCGTGATATAAATAAGGATACCATTGACTATCAAGATAATTACGATGGTTCAGAACGTGAGCCAAAGGTTTTACCTGCTAGATTTCCTAATTTGCTAGTAAACGGAGCTACTGGAATTGCTGTTGGTATGGCGACAAATATTCCCCCACATCAGTTAGGGGAAATTATTGATGGTGTACTAGCTGTTAGTCATAATCCAGATATAACTTTACCTGAATTAATGGAAGTTATTCCTGGTCCAGATTTCCCTACTGGAGCTGAAATTGTTGGTATCTCAGGTATCCGTCGTGCCTATCAAACTGGTAGAGGTTCAATTGTACTAAGAGCAAAAGCTGCTATTGAAGATATGAATGGCGGCAAGCAACGTATCATTGTTTCTGAAATTCCTTACCAAGTCAATAAAGCAAAATTGATTGAAAAAATTGCTGAATTAGTTAGGGAAAAGAAAATTGATGGTATTACTGATTTACGCGATGAATCTGACAGGACTGGTATGCGTATTTGCATTGAATTACGTCGGGATGTAAATGCTAATGTACTTTTAAATAATCTTTATAAACAAACAGCAATGCAAACAAGTTTTGGAATTAACTTACTTGCTTTAGTTGATGGCCAACCTAAAGTTTTAAATTTAAAGGAATGCCTAGAGTATTATTTAGAGCATCAAAAAGTAGTTATAAAGCGTCGTACAGCATTTGAATTAAGAAAAGCAGAAGCTAGAGCACATATACTAGAAGGATTAAGAATAGCTCTTGATCATTTAGATGCAGTAATAGCTTTAATTCGTGCATCTCAAACAACTGATATTGCAAGAACTGGTTTAATGGAGCAATTCTCTTTAAGCTTTGAACAAGCTCAAGCCATTTTAGAAATGCGTCTTCAACGTTTAACTGGTCTAGAACGTGACAAAATTGAAAATGAATATGCAGAGTTGGTAGCGAGAATAGCTGAGTTAAAAGCAATTTTAGCTGATGAGGAAAAAGTTCTAGAAATTATTCGTGAAGAGCTAACGGAAGTTAAAGAAAGATTTAATGATGAAAGAAAAACTATTATCTCTATTGATGAAGATAGTTTTGAAGATGAGGATCTTATCCCAAGAACAAATATTATTATCACTCTTACCCATAATGGCTACATTAAACGCCTTCCAATTTCCACATATCGTAGTCAAAAACGAGGGGGACGCGGTATCCAAGGTATGGGAACAAATGATGATGACTTTGTTGAACACTTATTTACAACGTGTACGCATCACACATTGTTATTCTTCACAAATAAGGGGAAGGTATACCGCTTAAAAGGTTATGAAATCCCTGAGTTAGGTAGAACTGCAAAAGGAATACCAATTATTAATTTATTACAAATTGAGCCTGGTGAGTATATTAGTACGGTTATTCCTATAGAAGAATTTAATAGTAACTATTTAATCTTCATGACAAAACATGGTATCACTAAGCGTACTGAATTGAGTTCATTTGCTAATATTCGTAAAGGTGGTCTTTTTGCAATCAATTTACGTGATGATGATGAATTGCATGGGGTACGTCTAACAGATGGTGATAAACAAATAATTATTGGTACGAAAAAGGGAATGTCGATTCATTTCCATGAAAATGATGTACGTCTAATGGGAAGAACAGCTGGTGGCGTAAAAGGTATCTCACTCTCTAAGGATGATCAAGTTGTTGGAATGGATATTATCGAAGAAGGCTTTGATGTTCTAACTGTAACTGAAAAAGGATATGGAAAGAAAACACCTATCGAAGAATACCGTATCCAAAATCGTGGTGGTAAGGGAATTAGAACATGTAATATTACGGAAAAAAATGGTCATGTTGTATCATTGCGTGTTGTTTCAGACGAACATGATTTAATGATTATTTCTGTAAATGGTGTTATTATTCGCTTGCATGTTCAAGATATTTCGAGAACAGGTAGAAATACACAAGGTGTTCGTTTAATTAGAATAGGCGAAGGTGAAGGTGTAGCAACTGTAGCTAAAGTTGATATTGATGAGGAAGCCATTGAAGCTGAGCTAGAAGAACAAGGTGAAACACCAATTATCAATTCAGTTGAAGACCAAGACCCTATTATTGAAGATGATGAAGAGGAATAGGAATTAAGAATAAGAATAAGAACAATTCTTTAAAGAGGCTGACCTAGAAATTTCAGTTAATTACGGCATGATATTAATTAGAGATATAAATGTCTCTATCTTCAGGCTTGTGGTAACTGACATTTTATAAAGGGGATAAGCCTCTTTTTTTTACGGAAAAGATCTTTTTAAATATGATATAATAATTTATATTTGAAAGTTTTGGTTTTGGAGGAAGGCTATTATGAGAGTTAAACCAAATCAGCTTGATGTTGGATGTATATTGTCTAAAGATGTAAACTGTTTTTCGAATCAATTAATCCGTAAAAAAACTGTACTACATGAGAAATATATAAATGTATTAAAAGCCTTTTTAATTGAAGAAGTTGAAGTAGAGGGGACGCTTGCAAACGGGAAGCCATACTTGCCTAAAGAGGTAAATGAGTCTGAGGTTGAAAAAACGAAAAATATTCCGCTTGAAAAGAAATCATTTATGGAGGAATATTTACAGGCTGTTCAAATATATAAAAAACTTTTTCAAGGCTGGCAAGCTGGAATGAAGGTAGATATTTTAATAATTAGAAAGACACTACTTTCGCTTCTTGAAAAGTTAAATGAGGATCCGGATGAAATCACTTCAATTCATCACTATGCAACAAAAGAGGATTATATTTTTCACCATGCAGTTTCAGTAGGCGTTCTATCTGCTTATCTAGCAAGAAAACTTAACTATACTTCAGCAGAACAAATCCAAGTTGGAATTGCTGGAATGATGTCTGATAGTGGAATGGCTAAGATACCAAATAGTATATTAAGTAAAAAGGGGCACCTTACTAGCTCAGAATATGAAGAAATGAAAAATCATTCTATGTTTAGTTATCAAATGATTAAAGGTATCCCAGGAGTGACAGATGGTGTTTTGTTAGGCGTATTACAGCACCATGAGCGTGTGGATGGAAGTGGGTATCCAATGTCAGTATCATCCCAAAAGTTACATAAGTTTAGTAAAATCATTGCAGTCGTTGATGTATTTCACGCAATGACATCAGAACGATATTATAAAATAAAGCAATCACCTTTTAGAGTAATCGAATTAATTGAAAAAGATAATTTCGGACTGTTTGATATAAAAGTTGTGCAAATGTTAGCAATGCTTATTTCAAACTTTTCAGTAGGTACAATTATAAGGCTTAATAACGGAGATATTGGTGAAGTTGTTTTTCTAGAGCCTCATGTACCTAACCGTCCGATGATTAGAATTCAAACAACTAATGAATATGTAAAATTAGCAAATCGAAGTGATCTTTATATAGAAGAAGTAGTCAATCGTTAAAAAACAATGCTAGTTGTGAATACTATTAAAAAAGAAGTAATTACACAACTAGTGTTGATACACCTGTTAAGTTGTTGTATAAAACTATTACATAATAACAAGAGCCATGCTATGATGACTTTCACGCAACGACGAGATGACATTATAGTTAATATAAATGTTGACACGTTAGAAACTAGATGATATACTAACTAGGTTGCTTCAAACGACAACAATATTTTTTGATAAAAAGAAAACTATTGACGAAAACAAATTATTGTGATATAATTAATTTCTTGTCGTTGAAATGACAACAACAAAAGTTAAGTAGTGTACTGACAATAACTTAGTAAATTGCTCCTGCGCGTTCCTTGCGTCACTTTCTCGTCGCAAAGCTGCACGAAGTAAATTCTAAGAAGTTTTCACATGATGTGATTGAGGTCAGTAGCTTTGTTCTTTGAAAACTGAACACACAGCCAAGCGAATTAAAGAGATAGTAATATCTCGTCAATGTAACATTTTTTTGAGCTATATCAAACACTTTTATGGAGAGTTTGATCCTGGCTCAGGACGAACGCTGGCGGCGTGCCTAATACATGCAAGTCGAGCGGAGTTGAAAAAAAGTTTACTTTTTTTCT
>NZ_JBKBWN010000009.1:0-176144 GCF_046314235.1 Anaerobacillus sp. | reverse complement strand
ATACTCTTAGATCATATGCCTATTGGGGATGTTTCGAGAGAATCACGGAATTTTATGATTTCAAATCTCCTACCAGAAACGACATATATAGTAGAAGTTATCGCAATTGGCTTTGATGGGAAACGGAAAAATACAAGTTGGGGCTATGAATTAACTACTAAAGCGCTTCCTTCAGGAGAGGTTGTGACTTTTAAGGATATTCATTTAGAAAATAGTATTCGAGATGAATTGGGCATTAGACATAGAGAACTAAGAGAAAGTGATCTGCTTGAATTAAGACGTTTAACTATTTACGAAGGTGATATAAGTTCATTAAGTGGATTAGAGTATGCAACGAACTTACAAAGGTTAACCATCACAGAAAATAATATATCTGATATATCTCAATTAAGTACGTTAATTAATCTACAGTCATTAAATTTATCGTACAACTCAATTTCAAATATTGAGGTGTTATTAGAATTGCCATCACTTTATTTTGTATCTCTTTGGGGAAATCCGATAGATATCTCTATTGGGTCAAGAAGCATGGAAATTATTGAAGAATTAGAAGTTCGTGAAATAGAAGTTTCTCTCTCTCGTCCTGAAGTATATAGCGGTCATACTACAGATGGATCAGTTAAGCTAGTATGGGATTTTCCATATGAGACTAGCGAACAAATCGATTCTTATGATATCTATGTTAACGGAACTGTTAAAGAAAATGTAAAAGCGAATAATAATTACTATCGTCAAAATTTCACTTTAGTTGGTCTTGACTCTGATACATCTTACGAAATTTATATTGTCGGATTAATAGATGGTATAGCCTATGCTAGAACAAACCGAATAACAATTACAACTAAACGTCAATCAACGGGCCCAGATGTAATTTTTAAAGACGAAAAGCTTATCGAAATAATTAGAGAACGTCTTGGTATATATCATCGTAATATTAAAGTAGATGATATGGAGCAATTACATTGGTTAGGAATAAATTCAGAAGTAACTGATTTGACAGGTCTAGAGACGGCAATTAATCTATATGAATTATGGATTTATAATACGGAAATCACAAACTTCGACGTTCTTTCTAAGTTAAAAAATTTAGAGGATTTAACAATAGAAAATGGAAGTTCATTTGATATTTCTGTATTAAAAGGTTTGAGATATTTATCGTATCTGGATATCTCGTATACAAATGTGAATAATTTAAATGATTTAGATGGGCTAAGTAATTTATGGAGCTTGCACTTAGCAAACATTAACATTGATAATATCACAAGCTTAAGTTCTTTAACTAATTTACGTACTTTAAATCTTTCAAACAATAACATTAGTGATGTGAGCAGCTTAAAAGGATTGGATAAATTAAGAAATTTAAATCTTTCTAACAATAGTATTAATGACATTAGTAGCTTGAAAGATTTGTATAATTTAAGGTTTTTAGATCTTTCTAATAATCGTGTCGAGGACCTGACTCCTTTGAAAAATCTAGATAATCTGGTACAGGTATATCTTCATTACAATAAAATCGTAGATATTAGCACATTATTATCAGTTAATAATTTGCAATATGTAACACTATTTAGGAATTTATTGGATGTAACTGAAGGTTCAGCTACATTTGATGTTATTGAAAAATTAAGGGACCACGGTGTTTATGTTCAATTTGAAGAATGGTTTTATCCAGAGTTAGTTATAACAGAGATTACAGCTAATTCCATTACCATTGATCTAGAAGCGAGTGCAAGTGGAAATGGGTATACTCGTTTTAGTATTTTTGTGAATGGGGAATTTATTGCAGATGTTGATGGATCTGTAAAGGAATATGTTATTAATGCTTTGGAGCCTGATACAAAATACAATATTGTTATGTATCTAGGATATGACGAATGGGATGCAGAAGAATTGCTAGCGGTTGTAAGAACATTACCTCTTGAAACATTACCGTCAGAACCGCCAACAGCTCCGACAGTCGCTGAAGTCACAGACAAATCAACGACAGTGACAGGGATGGCTGAAGCAGGTTCAACAGTAAAAGTAAGCAAAGGCACAGAAGTGATCGGAACAACTACTGCAAAAGAAGATGGAACATATGAAGTGTCAATCGCAAGACAAGTAGCTGGAACGACGCTAGTTGTAACAGCAACAGACTTAGCAGGAAATGAAAGTGTAGGAACAAGTGTAGTTGTAAAAGATGTAACAGCACCAGCAACTCCGACAGTCGCTGAAGTCACAGACAAATCAACGACAGTGACAGGAAAAGCAGAAGCAGGTTCAACAGTAACTGTGAAAGTCGGAACTAAGACATTGGGAACAGCCAAGGCAACGAGCAGTGGTACCTTCTCAATCAATATAGCTAGACAAAAAGCAGGGGCAAAACTAGCCATTACAGCAACAGATGAAGCAGGTAACATAAGTAAGGTTAGAAATACAACTGTAAAAGACGTAACACCACCAAATACACCAACAGTTAATGAAGTCACAGACAAATCAACGACAGTGACAGGAACAGCAGAAGCGGGGTCAACTGTAACTGTAAGAGTCGGAACAAAGGTATTGGGAACAGCCAAAGCAACGAGTAAAGGTACCTTCTCAATCAAAATAGCTAGACAAAAAGCAGGTGTAAAACTAGCCGTTACAGCAACAGATGAAGCAGGTAACACAAGTAAGGTTAGGAATACGACAGTGAAAGACGTAACGCCACCGAACACTCCAACCGTAAATAAAGTAACAAATAAATCTGTGTCAGTGACTGGAAAGTCAGAAAAAGGCGCAACAGTTTATATTTATAACGGAAAGAAAAAACTAGGGCAGGCGGTAGTTGACAGTAAAGGAAACTTTTCTGTAAAGATTACAGCACAAAAGAAAGGTGCTAAGCTAACAATTTATGCACAAGATAAAGCTAAAAATAAGAGTAAAAGTAGAGTGGTAACAGTCGGATAATGTACTTACGTAAGTATGTATAAACAATTTTATTAATTTTTACCAAAACAGGAACAGCTCTTACTGAGCCGTTCCTGTTTTTTTCTTTACCTTTATAGACAAGAATCTCACTAAATTAAAGGTACCATGCAGCTAGCAAGATGTCACTGGTCTGAATTAACAGGGGAATTGGTTCATTGGTGCCAGGCCAGGCACCTCTAAAAAACTACATACAAAAATTAGGTTATACATTAAAATATAGATATAAAATAAGGGTGGAGGAATTCCTGTGAAAAAAGCATTAATCTATCTAGTTGTTTTATTGTTAGCTTTTACAAATTTTAACCTGATTGGTAGTACTTTTGCAGAAACAACGGGCAATATGGCTCCAATTGAATTAGGATTTACTCCCTATGATACGGCTGTTGATCCCGATGATGCAGTAGTTTTTATGACAAGGTTGGGCAATAAAACGTTATATGCTGTCAATTATGAAAAGGGGACGATAGCTACGTTGTCTTTGCCATATCCGGCAGAAGTGCTTGAGATTTATGCTGGAAAGTTATATGTCTCTCAACATAAAACGAGCCATAATTATTACAATTTCGGGCCATTTTCAGGAGCGATAGCTATCGTTGATACGAAAACCTTTACGCTAGATGAAGTTTTTGATATTAATGCTGATCCATATGACATTGCGATCGATGTTGATGGTTATTTGTATGTAACTCCTGGATCTGGTCAATGGGAGGATATGAAAGTTTACTCATTACATGATAAACAGGAAGTTCCAAATAATAGAAACAAAGTACGTATGAGGCATCTTTCAACAGTTCTATATAATGAACAAACCTCAAAATTGTATACAATTACAACCGAAAGCTCACCACGGGATATAACTGCTTTTCAGGTAAATAAAGGAATTGTAAGCGCGCAAAAGGACTCACCGTATCATGGTGATTATAAAATGCTGGCCCATGCAAAAATTAGTCCAGATGGACTGCACTTATATAATGGTAGTGGGGTAATTTTTAAATTATCAAAACTCAACTCAGAAGATATGTATTTTAGCTTTAACTTAGGTGAGCCTTACAATGATTACGCATTTAGTCAAGAGGAGCAATTAACATTTGCTGCTAGTAAATCAGGCGGAATTGATATTTATCAATACCATAGTGATAATTACTTATATTCTATTAAAGAAGATGTAATCGTAACGAATCTCCATTTTAACAATGGTTTAATCGCTATTTATAAAAAGGATAGTAAGATTTTTTTAGAGTTTTTAGAAGATTATGAGCCAGGTGCGCCAGAATTTATTGAGGGTTATTTTACGGAATTAGGCGCTGACGGTAAATATAAGTTTTACGACTTTTATAATGACGTACAAGGTGTACCAGTGGATACTTTGTTAGGCCTTATGTTTAACCAACCGGTATTTATTGAAGATGAATCGAAAATAGAACTTCATGGTCCAGACGGTTTAATAAATATCATTATTGATGATGAAGATGGAATTCTTTATGTTGAGCCAGGCCTTTTAAATGAAAACACCTCTTATACTTTGACTATTAAAAAAGAAGCGATTTCTGGGATATTCGGAGATTTAAGTGAGCGAGATTTTACATTTAACTTTAGAACGGTCATTCCTCCAGTAAAAAGTGTTTCAATTTCAACCAATAGTAATTTAGCACCAATACAGTACACATTTATTGCTAATTCAGTTGGAGGAGTTGAACCTGAATATCAATTTTTAATCAAAGAAAACAATAGATGGGTTGTACTTCAAGACTATGGGACAAATCACGAATTAACTTGGAATCCAGTTCGTGCTGGCAACTTTGAATTTCGCGTTCAAGTGAGAAGTAAGGGTAAAACGAAAGAAGATATCGTTGTACTATTTTCACAGTCTGTTGTTGATACAACAAAGCCTGAGTTGACAATTACTGCTGATAATATAAACTCAACAAATCAAGAGGTGCTTCTTTCAGTCGTTGCTACTGATCATTTTGGGATTAAACGGATTAAATTGCCAAGTGGTCAATATGTAAATAGTTCAGAGACAACATTCACTGTGAATGAGAACGGAATTTACAGCTTTGAAACTGAAGATTTCTCAAACAATATTACCAAGAAAGCAATCCAAGTCAGAAATATTGATAAAATAGCTCCAGATTTAACTTTAACGCCTAATGTCACAAAAGCAACTAATAGTAATGTAACAATTTCAGTGCAAGCAACTGATAACGTAAAAGTTAAGGGGATTGGTCTTCCAGATGGTTCATTTATAGAAAATGATAGTGCGACTTTTACACTTAGCAAAAACGGCAAGTATCAGTTTACTGTAGAAGATACGGCTGGGAACATGACCGAAAAATCGATTGAAATCTCAAATATTGATAAGGTCAAACCGACACTAACATTATTACCTAGTACAACTAGCGCAACCAAGGAGTCAATATTCATTACGATTACTGCTACAGATAGCGTAAAGGTAAAAAGAATTACTTTGCCTAATGGAGATTATATATCAGGAACAACTGCCCTCTATCCCATTGAAAAGAATGGAACCTATTCATTTGCTGTCGAGGATACAGCTGGAAACGTAACATATAAGTCAATAAAAATAACAAATATTTATAAAAGTCCTCCAACTAGACCGACCGTCAATCCGATTTGGGATAACCATACGGTGATTACTGGGAAAACGACCCCTAATAGAACTGTTTATGCGAAGAACGGCTCAACGAGGATTGGTTCTGTAAAGTCCGAAGCTAATGGAGAATACTCAATGACGATCGCTAAGCAAAAAGCAGGGAGTAAGATCTCAGTTTACGCCAAAGATCCTGCGGGTAATACCAGTACCACAAGAGTTGTAACAGTCATTGATAAGACAGCACCAAAGGCACCTACTGTAAATAAAATTACAACAATGTCCAAAGCAGTTACCGGTACGGCAGAAAAAGGAGCAACAGTACACGTCTATAGAGGTAGCACCTATCTCAATAAAGCAATCGTAGACTCCAAAGGTAACTTTAATATCGCGATACCAAGACAAAAAGCCGGTCGAACAATCAGTGTCTACGCAGTAGATAAAGCAAATAACAAAAGTAAAACTACTTCTGTAAAAGTGAATTGAAATAAATAAATAAGTAAGTAAGGAAGCTCTGTGGAGGCAAGCACTCTACAGAGCTTTCTTTATTGCTTGCGATCATATAAGTAGAACCGCACTTAAAATATAAGATGGGGACTAACCTTCACATCGCTAAAGTTTTGTTAGATTAGCAAAAGTGGCAGTTAGCCCCCTATAAACTTATTTACTTATTGCCCTTGCCCTAACGAATACCCTAACTCCCCGTTAAAGCGGTACAGATTTTCAATTTTAATGAAATCTAAGCCAGCATCTTCTACGCGAGCTAAAAGCTTAAGGATGTCAGCGTTCGTAATTGTTTTTTGTTCATCGTTGATTTGGAAGCGGCAGCGCCAGTGGTCGGTTGTAAATGTTTCTGGGAAGCCGTTTGGATAAACTTTTACACCACGGTTAGTAATGACGGCTAGCTTGAACTCAGGACCAGCGACTGCTTCTAGTTTTTCACCGATTTCATCGGAAATTAATTCGTTATTAAATAAGAAAACATCTACGCCGTCTAATGTCCGGGTAACATCTGCTTTAGGGCGATCTTTTACTAATGGTGCAAGCTTGAATTGAGGTTCATCTGTAGCATCAACGTTTTTATACTCAACTGGTTGGAAAGTCGTTGGAAGCTGACCTAATCGGTCAATGACAGCATTGGCAAATTCTTTTGTTCCTACAGCAAAGCGGCCTTTAGAAATATCGCCAGTGAACACCTCATCTTCTAGTGTTTTTAACCACGCGTTATGTATGCGTGCGGCTACTTCTGGTTGACCGATATGAACTAACATCATGATTGCGCCATGAATTAGACCAGAAGGGTTGGCAATTCCTCTGCCAGCAATATCCGGTGCACTTCCGTGGATCGCTTCAAACATCGCGATTTGGTCACCGATGTTTGCCGAACCAGCAAGACCTACGCTTCCGGTTACTTGTGCAGCTACGTCTGAGGCAATATCTCCATATAGGTTTGGAATGACGATGACATCAAAGTCTTGGGGTGAATCTGCAATTTTTGCCATACCAATATCGATGATCCAATGCTCAGTTTCAATATCTGGAAAGTCGACTGCAACTTCTCTAAACACTTTGTGAAAAAGTCCATCAGTTAATTTCATAATATTATCTTTTGTAAAGCAAGTGACCTTTTTACGGTTATTTTTACGGGCATACTCAAAGGCGTATCGAACAATTTTTTCCGTTCCTGGTCGGGTAATTAATTTCAGACACTGTACAACTTCAGGTGTTTGCTGATGTTCAATTCCAGCATATAAGTCCTCTTCGTTTTCACGGATAATAACCATATTCATGTCTGGGTGTTTTGTTTGAACAAATGGAGCATAAGATACATTTGGTCTAACGTTTGCATAAAGTCCTAATGTTTTACGAATGGTTACATTTAAACTTTTGTAACCGCCGCCTTGAGGTGTAGTAATCGGTCCTTTGAAGAAAACTTTTGTACGTCTAAGTGATTCCCAAGCTTCATCAGGAATCCCAGATGAATTTCCAGCCAAATAAACTTGTTCACCTATGTCAATGAATTCAGGTTCGATCATTGCTCCCGCATGGTCTAATATCCTTAGCGTAGCATCCATAATCTCAGGCCCAATTCCATCGCCTCTAGCAATAGTAATCGCACGTTTTTGCGTCATAGCTCGTATCTCCCTTTCAAATTAGTATCAAGTATCCAAGATGTATTTTACCATATTATAGTTAAAACTACGATTTTGTTGATTACCTTTATTTAAATTAGAATTTGCTGAAAAGGGGACACCCTTGAAGAAAATTTTCTCATTAAGGCCGGTTTTTTTTCTAGAATTGGTCATTTTGAACGGTTAAGGGACTATGCATCTGCTAATACGCGCGGTTTTTGCCTAATAAAATAGAAGGTTGGTTAAAAAACTAATGTCTAAGTTTCCAAACTAGTGAGTTGGAAGTGTAATTTAAGTTTTACAGGGAATATAATCGGCATAAGAAATAGGTTGAGAACAAGCATACTAGCTTTTTGCTCCAATTGAGATGAGTTACCTTTAAAATACAGTTACACTAAGTGATAAAATACCCGATTCGGATAACAAATCTGGCTAAGATGCGGGTATAAATAGGAGGAAAGTTGGTGGATTTTGCGCTTACTATCCAAAATTAGTGATTTACTATCGAAAAATTGATTTTACTATCCAAAATTCATGATTTACTGTCCAAATACAATTTAATACCACGTAAGGTATATTACATGTGGTGCCAGGCACATCTGCTTTAGATAAGCTCATAGTTAGAGTAGTAGTAAATTTTATCCAGTAAATAAATCTAGCCCACCATAAAGGCACCTTGTAACTGGAACTTATCTCAACGATATAAAGCTATAATTGAGAAAGCACCTTACAGGTAGTTACTATAAAAAAAGGTTTACCTGTAAGGTGCTTTTTTGTAGATCCTGTTCTCTTCAATTTAATAGGAGTGCCGGATTTAGTATTTACGCTTCGCACTTTGGAATAAGTACTTCACCAGAAGTGAAAATAGCCTTTTCTACTATTTGTGCTAATGCAAAACTAGCATCGGCACTGATTGCCTACTGGATTTCGATTGATATTGTTGCGTTTTCTGCAAACTCATTTTTAAGTGTAACTTCAATTTTCATCATTATATGTAATTCCTCCGTCCATTATTATATTTGCGAAGCGTCAACCGTGTTTCTCCAATGTTTAACGCCTTCACTATATAAATACAAAGAAACTAGGAAAAGGGGGACAAAATAGGTGCCTGGCACCCAAAAAAGACAAAAAGGCGATTTGTCCACCGGCTGCGGATAGATCGCCTTTTGCCTTGAAATAGGGTGCCAGGCACCAACTTTTTAGATAAAGATGCCAGGCACCAAAGTTAGACAAATCGCCTTTTACCTACACACACCTAATTAGAAATCGAACTAACATATTCAATCGCTTTGCGTTAGATCCCAAAACTTACGGCGCGGCTGTAGTCGGGTGCTTTTAGTTCAACTGCTTCAGCTGCAGTGAGTGTATCTGTATCTTCGTAGATCGAATACCAGATCATAAAGGAGAGAATTGTCCATAGCTTACGGCTGTTATCTTTTTTCATGCTTGCGTGTTCGTCTAGTAGTGCTAACACTTCTGATTTGTTGAAGATCTCATCTGTTGTTGAGCTGTATTTGATCACGTCTTTGGCCCAGTCGTATACCTCATTTCTTAACCAGTGGCGAATCGGTACAGGGAAACCGAGCTTTTTCCGGTATAAAACAGAGTCTGGAACAAGGCCTTTCACGGCTTCTCGTAACGCATACTTCGTTGTACCATGAGAGATTTTCGCATGATCAGGAATTTGTCTCGCAATCTCAAAGACCTCTTTATCTAAAAATGGAACGCGCAACTCTAAGGAATGGGCCATTGTCATGCGGTCTGCTTTGACAAGAATATCGCCAGGCAGCCAAGTGTTAAGGTCGATGTATTGCATTTTAGACGATTCGCTATATAGATTAGCTTCCTTGTAAAATGGCTTTGTAATATCAGTAAACGTTCGATTAGGTTGATAATTTTGCAGCAGACGTTGCTTTTCTTTTTCTGAAAAAATATAAGCATTGCCAATGTATCGTTCTGAAAGAGGCGTCGTGCCTCTTAAAATATAGCTTCTCCCTTTTACTCCGTCTGGCATTGTGAGAGCAAGTCTGTTCATTGCGACCTTTAACCAATTTGGCAATCTGTCGAACCATTTAAGTGCAAGAGGTTCTCGGTAGATATTATAGCCACCAAATAGTTCGTCTGCCCCTTCACCCGAAAGAACAACTTTCACATGTTTACTCGCTTCTTTCGCGACGAAGTAGAGGGGAACAGCAGCGGGATCTGCGACTGGGTCATCCATATGCCAAATAATATTTTTAAGTTCAGCCACGAATTCTTCTGGAGTGATGAGTTTATGGATATTCTCAACACCTAATTTTTCAGCAGTATCCTTTGCTAAATCAACTTCACTAAAGCCCTCAGTTTCAAAACCGACAGTAAATGTTTTTAAGTTTGGGTTATGTTGCTTGGCTAGGGCAACGATTGTCGTAGAATCAATGCCACTAGATAAAAATGCCCCGACAGGAACATCACTACGCATATGTTTTGCGACCGAATCTTCCAATGCTTTTCTAGTTTTATCAGTAAATTCGGTAAAGCTCTTATTAACCGGCGAAAATGATTTTTTATAATAACATTCTGTTGTCGCCATTTCGTTGAGTTTTTTTATTAAAAAATGTCCTGGCTTTAATTTTAGGATATCTTTTGATAAGCAACGAGGCTCAGGCACGTATTGGTAGCTTAAATAGTGCTGGATATTTTCCTGAGACAAATCATGCTCTTCAGTCATTAATTTGATGCTTTTTTGTTCTGATGAAAAAAATAATCGTTCTGCCGTCTGAAAATAATAAAACGGTTTAATCCCGAACGGATCACGGGCGGCAAATAACGTTTTTGTTTCCGTATCCCAAATTGCGAAAGCAAACATTCCTCTTAGATCATGGACGCAATCTTTCCCCTTAGCGGCAAACAAAGCCAAAATCACTTCTGTATCTGACGATGTTTGGAATTGGTAACCTAACTCCATTAATTGCTCACGTAACTCAAGATAATTATATATTTCCCCATTAAAAATAATATGGTACCTGTCTTGATAGGAGAGGGGCTGGTTTCCATGTTCCAAATCGATAATACTTAATCGTTTAAATCCAAATTCGACACCTTCGTCGATGTATTCACCAGTAGCATCCGGACCTCTGTGATGAATCGCCTTTAAGGCTTCGGCCCAGTTAACTGAACTAGTGGTCGGTATCTTTTCATTTCTAGCTATTCCAACAAAACCACACATATTTATTCCTCCTAATTTCAGCTGCCTTTAGCAGCTAAAGTGTTAACTACAATGTATACCCGAGACATTCGAAAAAAGTTTTCGAGCCGAGTGATTTTTTTCTTGGAAAAAAAATCCTTATATATGTATCTGTCCCCAAGAGATGGTGATGATATACAAGGGGGCCAGGCACCTACAAAAGCAAGTCACATTTTATTCACTGTTTCATAACTATTTGTTCACAGTTAGGACGGCCACAGTGGTGAGTCGCGTTATATACTGTTATCAAGATAGTTAGTGATCACTAAACAACTTAATTCTCAATAAAAAGGTTTACCTACTTTTTCAAGGCACGATCGCTTACTATTTATACTAAAACGATGAGGAGATGATCAATTATGATCATGAATTTCTTAAGAGAAAATAAAATTGCAGCAGGTTTATTAGCAGTATTACGTGTATATCTTGGATGGAGCTGGCTATCAGTCGGTTGGAAAAAAGTGACAGGTGATCCGTTCAATGCCGCTGGTTATTTGAATGGAGCAGTTAACAATCCAGTGATGAGTCAAGAACAAGTAGTTTATCCTACTTATCTAGCATTTTTAGAAAACTTTGCAATCCCAAATGCTGAACTATTTAGCTTCATGGTTGCTTGGGGAGAAGTACTTGTTGGTCTTGGACTAATTCTTGGAGTTTTAACTACTTATGCAGCATTCTTCGGTATTGTTATGAATTTCTCTTTCATGTTTGCTGGAACTGTTTCATCAAATCCTTGGATGGTCTTAATTACTATCTTTATCCTAGTTGCTGGCTACAACGCAGGTCGCTTCGGTGGAGATCGTTGGGTAATGCCATATCTAAAAAATTTAGTTTTCAAAAATAAACGTAATGATAGCAAAAAGCTAGCTGCTTAATATGCTGGAAGAACTCCTTGTAAATAAGGGGTTCTTTTTATTTCGTTTGTAATTGAAAGGTAGGTTAGCATATTTCAAAAAATAAACAAATGAAAGCTTGAACCCTATTTAATCCTTTCCAGCGACTCTGAAAATAACCCCCCTTACTGTTATCGTTACGAAAAGAAGAATAACATATGCCCGTAGAAACGTTTCCTGCATCAAATCCTGCGATTGTTCTTGATCCTCCTTCATAATTTAATCCTTTCTATGGTAAACAACGAATTCTTTATATAAAAGTTACACTCTAAAATTTTTTTATTTGATTTTCTTCTAATATTAATTAACTTCAAATGCTTAATACAATTCACCTTTAAGTTTCGGAACAATCAATATCATTATTAAGATAAAAGTATATAGAACGAAATTAAAATAGATAACAAATTTTATAAGACTAATATCACAGACAGTACGATCCAAACGCTCTTTTTTACAGGAGAGAGTTTATGTAATCATATAAAAAAATAACAAATAGATTGGTAAATTATGAGATCAGCTGAAAGTCGACCTGAATTATGAGACAATATCACTATTCTTTTTCAAAATTCGGCATTACCCGCTAAAAAACGAGGTTTGAAACGTATGGATAATATGTAAACATACGAACGGGGTTATGTTTCGAAAGAAGGTGCGAGATTTGTTTTGTCATAAATGTGGGAAAACGATCCATGAGGGAAGTCATTTTTGTTCGAACTGTGGTGCCAAAGTGCCTGGAACAAAGGATAGTAATCGCTCAACAAAGATCGTCTGGCTCCTTCCGACGGTTACGTTCTTTGTTGCAGTTGTCGTTATCGCTACTTTTTATTTTCATCAATCGACAACTAACAGCGATATTGAAGCGGCAGTGATGGACGGTGAAGCGTATGCGCTTGAGGGCGATCTCCTTTTAGCAAAAGCAATCTTTGAACAAGTGTTGCAAAAACGGCCAAACCATGTTTCTTCGGCATTTAATATAGAAGTAATTGAACGAGGACAACACTATGAAAAGCTTTTGGAAGAAGTAGCTAGTTTCGCTGGAAAAAAGCAGTTTGCCGATGGCTTGAAGTTGCTAGAGGAATTAGACCGAGAGTTGAAAAATGAAGAGGGATCATTTTTTAATCAATATAAAGAACGTTCGGTGTTAATGACGGCTTCTTTAACAGTAGCGAGCTTTGACAAAGCTATGCACAATCAGCGAACGGCACAAGACTTAGCAGAGCTTTTAGAAAAAATAGCCGGCTTTACGAGTGCGGCTGCATCGGAAATGGCTCAGCTTTTAAAGGAAGAAATCGTTAAAGTTGCGATCAATCATGGCGAGTTATTTTTACGTAAAAATCAGTTTACCGAAGCGGAGGTTGAAGTTGACCTCGGTCTACGCTATGATCCGACGAACGAAACGTTATTAGCGTTTAAAGAATCTGTGAAAAATGAGCGGATTGCTTTTGAACAAGACGAACAAAAACGGCTTGAAAAAGCGCAGGCACTAGCTGCTGAGGAAGATCTTCTTAATTCGAAAAATGCTATTAAACTAGTATCAATTGATTTTTTCCATGATGAAGATAGTGGAGAATTCTATGTTTCGGGACAACTCCAAAATGTTGGCACCCGACCTATTTCTGAAATAGAGGTTCATTATGTAATTCTTGATGAAGAAGGAAACGAACTTTCGAAAAGTAAGACAACTCCCTCTAAAAGCGTAGTAATGCCAAATGAGGTAGTCGTTTTTGATGAGTTTCTTTTAATCTCTGAAATAGTTACAAATGTGGAAATTGTTGATTATAAATGGAAGGTAGAGTAGGGGGGTGGAACGATGGCGAGAAGCTGGGGCATATCTATTTTTACTACTATATTGATCTTAGTGAGCACGATTATCTCGTATTTGTACATAGAAGATATTTTTCAAACCTATAACGGTAGCGGCTCGTCGTCTTTAGCGAGCATGAAACATAGTGAAACGTTAGAAGTCGCAGGAACAATCATTGAGGATAGCAGCATCGATATAAAGGAAGTGATCCGTAAAAATCAGCCAAAGGTTGTTCAGATCGAACGTGACGATGGCGAGTTAGGTTCAGGCTTTCTGTACAATGACAAAGGGGACATTATAACGAATGCGCACATTGTCGCGGGAGCTTCGACTGTCCTAGTGCGAATGCCTGATACGCAAACGTATTACGGCACAGTGATCGGAGTCGGTGAGGTGATTGATGTTGCCGTCGTTCGTGTCGTTGAGCTTGAGGACTTTGAACCAATGAGTATCGCCTATGATTATGAAGGTGAAGTCGGTGACGGTGTCATCGCGATGGGGAGCCCACGCGGCTATCAAAACACCGTCACAACAGGGATCATTAGTGCAGTTAACCGAGACTTTTCTTTACCTCCATATCACTTTGAAAAAGCGTATCAAATTTCGGCACCAATTGCCCCAGGTAGTAGTGGTGGGCCGATCTTACTTGCAACAACGGGCGAAGTCGTAGGTATTAATTCCGCCGCTTACCAAGGCGAAGTCATTGGTTTTTCTCTTCCAATTAAAAACATTTGGTCGCTTGTTACTGCATGGTCTGATGGCGAGTATCCAGAAGAGCCGATTAGCTACTACCGGATGTCCTTAAATGAGGATGAAGCTAACTATCTCGTCCATTACTTTTATGAAAGTATCTCAAACTATGATTATGTCACCGCCTATTCCCTGCTCGGAAGCGACTGGCAATCCCGTGTAACCTATAACGAATTTCGCTCTAGTTATCAAACAACATCCTCCGTTCACCTAATCGATACCGAAACGACCATTGGCGAGGATACTGTCAACGTCACTGCTGAAATTAAGGTTACTAAAGTAGCTGAAAACGGCGATAAGATCGAAACTACGAACAAAGTTAACTACCAGATCGGAATTGAAAACGATCGGATGAAAATATTAGGGGAGCTTGAGTGAAAATTAAAGTTAGGTCGAAAACAGAAGCTTCAATACGCGATTATTACTTCTGAAACAAATCTCCTGTCAACAAAAAATGAGTTTTTTTTTGAAAAAAACGTAATCTGACCTTGCTAACCAGGAGTTTTTATTGAAAAAACCTAATCTGATCTCAAGAAACACCAGACTTAGGGTAGATTTTTGGTGTTCTTGTTGGTGAAAAATTCGTTTTCTATCCAAAATCAGGTTTTATTATCGGAATCGTAAAGGAAACTATCCAAAATTGGTGTATTACTATCCAAATTAGTTTCAACAGCTGGTAAAAAAAGGGATTACCAATTTTGGTAATCCCTTTTTTTCTAACGGTAAAGGTATTGGATATGGCTGACTCCATCATAAGTATAGTGAGCCTTAATAACCGTTGAGTAATTAAATTGGGTCAATTTATTTTTAGGGTAGAAATAAAATGTATCATTTCTTCTTCCAATAGTTATCCAATCTTTTGGGCTATGAGTATAGATGACTTTGTCATTGTTAATAAGCTCAATTTTGTTTACTTTTAAGTTACTATATCCGTAATTTTGTACGGTAAAGTAGCCGTAGTTTTGATGAATATAGTAATCGGTATTCATATAAAAATTAGGTCTTTCCCGAACATCAAGTGTTACAGTCTTAGTCTGTTTTTTTGTCGTACCTCTTTGCCTTACATCTACTGCAACGGTAAATTTCCCTGACTCTGGTGGAGTCCAATAAAACGTTTTATCACTTGAATAATCTTGCACAGTATACCATTGACCATAATATTTAATTCGGTAGCGGTATTCTAGGTAGCTGCCAGTCGATTTGACAGTAAATATATTAAACGTTCCTGCAGCTTGTTTTAAGCTTTGATCGCTTTTAAACGAGCTGATTGAAAAACTTGATGGTTTAAAGATCTTATATTTAGCTTCTCTCGTAGCCTTTTTACCGGAGGCTTTGCTTCTAACCTCAACTTTAACTTTGTAATCTCCTGCTGTTGTTGGTTTCCAATTAGCTGTGTTCTTACTGGAATAGTTTTGAATTGTAACCCATTTCTTATTTTGATAGGCACTAAACTTATATTCTAGATCGACACCCTCTGCCTTTGCAGTCCACTTTATAGTAGTATTTGTTGGATGTGGCGATTGTTTATTAGCCTTTAGTGAGGTTATTTTAACATTACCATCCTTAATTTCATAAGTCATTTTTTTGGATAAAGGTGAATTTGGATGTTCTGGTCTCCGAACTTCAACCTTTATTGTATATTTTCCTGTTTTACTTGGTGTCCATTTGAATTTGTTGTTTGTACTATATTTTTGAACGACTTTATCATTTACAGAGTATTGATACTGAAGTCCCTTTTTATCAGCCTTAGTTGTAAAAGTAATCGTTTTTCCTTTTATCTGAGGACCTTTTACATCGGATGTTAATTCAGTAATCTTAAAATCTGGAGTGTATTTATTAATAGTGTAAGAGAGTTCCTTCTCCAAGATCACTTCTTTATTTTGGACATCACGAGATCGAACTTTAATAGTATACTTACCGGACTTGGTTGGTTTCCAAGAGTAAGTTTTAGAATTACTAAATTTTTGAACAACCTTTCCATTAATGGAAAATTCGTATTCAAGATCACTCTTTGAACTTTTTGCTGATATCGTTATCGCAGTATTAACAACTTGTGGTGAAGCTACACTTGTAGAAATTGAATGTGAATAACCAGGTTGAAATTCTACATCAGTAAATAGTTTGTATCCTACATTGGAGACGTAGTAGTCGTCAGTTTGAACTGATAAGTAATAAGTTCCGCTTTCCAAGGTTCTTGAAATTTCTTGATAGTAATAATACTCGTATTCTTCCTCGTCATAAAAGTAATAAAAAGTACTTTTCGTAATGTAATTGCCTTCAGCATCATAAAGTCGTAAATCATAATCATAATAACCGTATAAATCTTCAGGTAAAAAAATAAACCCAGTAAATTTCCCCTTGTAAGGCAGGGTCAATTTATAATAATCACGATCTTCTTCATCCGAAAGTATCCCATTAATTTCTTGATTTGCCTTTACTATATTAGCAAGTTCAAAAGAATCGTTGGGCTCTGTTTCGTTTACAATAGAGAACTGGTTACTTGAAAAGCTAATCACATCACCAGCAGTAACTACAGTAAAAGTAGAAAAAAATAATAAAGCCATTAATACTAAACTACTAAACCATTTCCACAAGATAAACAACTCCTTTTTGATATATTAATAGAAAATACAAGTGGTTGGTTGTCTAATTTTACTCTGCCTTCCACGTACTAATCCAATTTAATTATATAATATATAATTCCAATTCACTACTGAATTTCTACTAATTTCCATGTATTTCGAAGATGTTCGACATGAGGATTTCTGAGGTGAGTATAAGGTGATATAAAAACTCTCTCTTTTAATATGGAACCACTCCCTAGCTCCCGAAATCACTTTGGATAGAAAACAGTTGAATTTGGCTAGTAATTGACTTATTTCGGATAGTAAAATCAAATTTTGGCTAGTAAAATGATGTTTTTGGATAGTAAGCAAATTTTACCGAGCAAATTTCACGAAAAATTCAAAAGGAAATCCCTTAAAAGTGGAGAAAATTACTCCCGAGGTGATGAAATGATTAAAAAAGAACGAAAAAAAACCATATAGGTTAAAAATCCGTCAATTAATATAATAGGAAGAAAATCGGAATCAATAGGGAGCAACATCATTGCGATAGGTCTCAAGCGCCACTCGGGAAGGTGCAAAATTAGTTCGTTTGGGTACATGAAAATGCCCTTGTCAGGAACCTTCTCCTTTTTGTGCAGAGTTGTAATACACCCCAAAAAACAGCGGACCGTTCTCGAACCCGCTGTTTCAGTCACATATGGTGCAGCCATAAGGCGATAAAAACGCCAAGTGAGGTGACAAATCCTACTGTTGGTCCACCTTCTTTATAAGCCTCTGGCATCATTGTTGAAGCAATCATTGCAATAATAGCGCCACCGGCAAAGCAGCTAACGATTGCTTTAATACTATCTGAAGCGTTATTTAACAAAGTAGCACCTGCTAGAGCACTTAGTGCCGAGAAAAAGACGACGAGCGCCCACATAAACAAGATTTTCTTTTTGGAAAAACCGCTTTTTCGTAAACCGACGGTGCTTGAAAGTCCCTCTGGAATATTACTTATAAAAACCGAAACGACGAGGGCCAAGCTAACTGAGCCACCGCCAATTAAACTTAATCCAATCATCGCAGTCTCAGGAATTGTATCCATGACACTACCAATGAAAATCCCCATTCCAGAAGTTTTCCCTTCATTTTGTTGCTCACTATCTTTAACAACAGAACGCTCTGCTTCTTTTCTCTGATGTCCACCTTTATGTGAAATCAAATAGTCTAAAATCGTAAATAATAAAGCGCCACCTAAAAAGCCGATTGCTACTTCTTTAAAGCCACTAATTTCTAAAGAGCCTTCTAATAACTCATATGTTGTCGCGCCAATAAGCGCCCCTGTGCCTAAGGCCATAATATAACCAATGATCCTCTTTGGTATTGAAAACTTCAATGCTATGATTGCTCCTAGCATTGTAGCCGAAGCTGCTAATGTCCCCCAAAAAAGGGCATTCCACATAATGAAACGCCTCCTAAAGTATTCTAATATCACACGATGTCGACAGGAGTAGTATTTATTCTGTTTAAAAATATGTCGCAGAAACTAACTCTTCCATAGGTTAGGGATAACCTGTCGTGGCAATATTCAATTAATCTTATCGATTAAGAATTTCCAAGTCGTAGTACCAAATTCAAATTTGATTAAAAATTCCCCTGTCGCTGTACCTAATTCTTTCTTAGCTTTTAATATTAACCAATAAAATATGCGCATTTTCTTGATATCAGAAAAATAGTCACCAAAAACGAAAGGTGACTAACATACTTTTTCCGAGATATAAGCGCTTAATATCCTCCTTAGCTTTTAATATTAACCAATAAAATATGGGCATTTTCCTATTAATAAAAAATAGTCACCCCAAAACGAAAGGATGACTATCATATGTTTTTACCTTTGGCCAAAGTTAAAGCACTGAATACAGTGACAGTTTTCACAAGCTCTCCCGATCAACTTTTCGGTTTTAGGGTGGATATAGTAAATTTCGTCAAAGCCACAGATAGAGCACTCGACAGTATAAAAAAACCTTCGACTACCTAATGTTGTATCCAACAATTGATTGAAGCCCATAAGTATCACCTCTAAACTTTTTAATAGTTTAATAGAGAGTAAGATAGGAAATTTCAAGGCTTGTCTCTAGCCTTTCTAACGCCTTATGTATCCATACGAATAGAGAATGATTTTTCAGGGGGGATTTCCATATTTTTAGGAGAAGGAGCTAAGCAAATTTGTTTAGATTTTCCATTCCACTTGTTAATATATAGTTATATCTGATTAGAGGTAAGCATAATGTAGGTATTAATGGATATAATTACCTATAAAATTACTACTGAAACGAGAAAGTTCAGCATGAATACCTACTACTAATTTACTGTTTTATTCCAATTTTTATCTTTTTTGCTATTTATGTAAAATAAAGTAGTAAAATATAATATAATCATAAAATGAAAAATAACAATAGTTATTTTATTTTTTTTGTGAATATTTTGAGGCGGTTTTTAAGGATGGTAGGTCATTCATACATAGCATTCAAATTTGAAGGGGGATTAGGATGGAAAAGAAAGCAAGTCAAAATCATGGAAGAATTGTTATCATACTGGCTGTATTTTCATTTGTTCTAATACTTGGTGGCGTACTTAAACTTACAGGAGCTCTTTAATAGATAGGTAGGGAGTGTATGATGAAATGAAAAAAATTAGTTTAGTTGTTTCAGATGATGATATAAGCTACATTGAAATGTTGGCTAGCTACATAAGAACATCTAATTTTGCCTCCAAGTTTGACGTTAAGTTGTTCTCAAAAAAGGAATCGTTGGAACAATATTTGTCTGGTGATCCTAAAGTAAATGTATTGTTATGCACCACGAGTAATATCCCTCATGAGTTATGTGGAAATATAGATGTAGTGATTGGTTTAGATGAACAAACAGGAAATTTAGGAGAAGGTTTTCCGGTAATTTTCAAATATCAGCCTTTAGCTCAATTACTTTCACAAGTCACCACGATTTTTTATGAAAAAAACGGTAAAGCTCCTAAACGCACCAGCGGAACTGAAAAAACAAACATCATCTCAGTATTTTCAGCAACAGGGGGAGCTGGAAAATCAACAGTTGCCTTCAACTTAGCAAAACAAATATCCTCCTTAGAATATAGTGTTTTTTATTTAAATCTTGAGTTGTTAAATACGACGTATTCATTTTTCGATGACGACAATGATAATGCATCGTCACCAATTCTTTATTATGTAAAAACGGCATCAGAGGAGCTTGCATTGAAAATCGAGACGTTAAAAAAATATGACGGGAATACAGGGATTGATTTATTTAGACTTTTGCCGAATGTTGAAGAGATGGACGAATTGACGGAGGAAGATACTGAAGTTTTAATAAAGGGTTTGGTTGATACTGGTAATTACGATTACATTATTATTGACTTAGACAGCACCATCAATTCAAGAATGAAGGCTGCTCTGAATAAGTCGCACCATGTACTGTGGTTATTAAATAACGACATTCAAAGCTATACAAAAACATCGTTCTTCATAGAGGAACTGCCTTCTATTTTATCTGATCACGAATTTGGTCATAAAGTATCGTTCGTCCTAAATCGTTATATGGGCAATGTTGCCGAACAGTTCAAGCGATTTGAGCTACCAATCGAAGCATACTTGCCATATGTACCAGAGTGGAAGGAAGTTAGAGTTGGTGAACAATTAACTTCTGTGCCGGTGTTTTCTGAATATATTTTAAAGATGTTTAAAACGCTCTTTGAAGCCAATCGAGGTGTTGTAAATGGTTGATGAAGAGATCGTCTTAAACATGATTACAAGCACTCGCCACATGCTTAATCAAAATAGGGGCATGAAGGATGAAGAGTTGCGATCGTATATTGAAGAAGCTGTCTTTGAATTTTCAAGAAGCCATCATTTAACTGCAACAAAAATGAAATGGTTAGTGTTAAGGATTTACAACGCCTTTCGAGGTTATGACGTCCTTCAACCACTTATTGAAGATCCAGCAGTTACTGAGATTATGATCAATAGCTATAAAGAGATTTTTATTGAAAAAAATGGCGAGGTCTATCAATCAAACACTCATTTTGAAAATGAGCAAAAACTAGAAGATATTATCCAAATGATTGTTGGTAGAGTGAACCGCACTGTTAACGCATCTTCTCCAATCGTCGATGCCAGGTTAGGTGATGGCTCTCGTGTGAATGTCGTATTGCCACCAGTTGCTTTAAAAGGGCCGACAATGACGATCCGTAAGTTCCCAGCGCAACCGTTAACAATGGAGAACTTGATTAAAAAGGGTGCTATAAACCAAGAAGTTACTGAACTTTTAGAAAGGTTAGTAGTTTCAAAGTATAACATCTTCATTAGTGGCGGTACCAGCTCTGGTAAGACAACGTTCTTAAATGTGTTATCTAACTTTATTCCAGCTTCTGAACGGATTATCACCATTGAGGATTCAGCTGAATTACAAATTCACTCTGTCCCAAACCTAGTAAGCATGGAAACACGGAATGCGAACACGGAAGGTAAAGGTGAAATTACAATCAGAGATTTAATTAAAGCGTCGTTGCGGATGCGTCCTAATCGGATTGTCGTTGGTGAGGTTCGTGGAGCAGAAGCACTAGACATGTTACAAGCGATGAACACAGGGCATGATGGTTCATTATCGACAGGACACGCAAACTCAACGATCGATATGATTAGCCGTCTTGAGACGATGGTATTAAGCGGTGCGACATTGCCGATTGAAGTTATTCGTAAACAAATCGCGTCCGCCATCGAAATTATGATCCATTTAGCACGCATTCGTGACCATTCAAGAAAAGTTGTCGCTATTAGCGAAGTATTAGGTGTAGAAGATGGAGATATCAAGCTAAACCCTTTATATGAGTTTGTTGAAGAGGGAGAGACAGCGGACGGCAAAGTCATAGGTGAACTCCGGCCAACAGGAAATGACTTACAAAATAAGATTAAGTTGAAAATGGCTGGCGTAAAATTTTAATCATTTAGGAGGTGATCGCGTGGAAATTTTAATTGTCGCAGGTGCAGCTGTTTTTATTACGATCATTGCTTTTCTGATTTATGACAAAAGAACAAAGGCTAAAATGGAAATCGACTACGAGAGCGACAGAGCTGAGCCTAAATTATTAGTAGCCGAAACTTTAATTGACTACAATGTTTACAATCTAAAAAAGAGTGAGTATGTATTTTACGGACTTATTGGTGCAGTTGGTTTTTTTATCATCGGTTATATTTTTTATAAGAGTTTAGTAGTAGCAATCGTTTTTTCCTTACTAGGACTTTTTTTTCCGAAACTTCAAAAGAAACGCTTATTACAAAATCGTAAACAAGAGTTAAGTAACCAATTTCAGCAAGCGTTATTCTCAGTATCTTCATCTTTAGTTGCTGGACGTTCGATTGAGAATGCATTTTTAGAAGTTTCAAAGGACTTAGAACTGCTCTATCCTGACCCTAATACGTACATTATAAAAGAATTTGAACTAATAAATCGCAGAGTAGCTAATCGTGAGCCGATTGAGAGTGCCATCATCGACTTTAGCGAACGAGCAGGGGTCGATGATATTACAAACTTTACCGATGTCTTCGTTACATGTAAACGAACAGGTGGAGATCTAGTCGAAGTAATCAGGAGAACCTCAAACATGATTAGCGAGAAAATTGAAATTCAACAAGAAATTTCCGTAATGGTGGCACAGAAGAAGTTTGAGTCAAGGATATTATCAATCATGCCTGTGCTAATGATTGCTTTACTAGGCTATACAGCTGGTGAATATATGGAACCACTTTATGATCTTCGTGGCATCGTAGGCCCAATTGTGATGACGATCTGTTTAGGCATTATCGTATTTTCGTTTTGGATTAGTCAACGAATTATGAATATTAAGGTGTGATGATCATGTTTCCGATTATGATTTATACGGTGGTTGTTGTAGTTATCGTTCTCTTATTATTTATAATGGCAGGTCAGAAATATAAAGAGTTTATTGAAGACAATCGAGCCGATTTTCAAGTTTTATTTATGGCACCTGCATCCTTGTGTCTCATTGATAAGCTTCGCCTAATGGAGAGACTTTCAGGAAAGCTTATGCCACTCCAACAAAAAATCTCAATCATGTATAGCGTGAGAGAGGTGCTACAGTATACGAAAATGTTTATTGCTCAGATCATTTCGGTTGTTTTACTCTGTCTTGTTGGTGGCGGTGTTTTAGCCGTACTTGGAGAAGGGAATATGGCTGTTCTAGTCTTTTCAATCATCTTTGCTATGTTGGTTCCATATTTACTTATAAAAAAGTTAGATGAGAAAACAACGAAAAGAAAACACGACATTATTTTTGAACTTCCAGAGTTTGCGAGCAAGGTTGCCTTACTCGTAAATGCCGGTGAAACGGTTCAAAATGCAATCATTCGTTGTACAACGATGAAAAATGAAGATGATAATCCACTCTATGTTGAATTAAATGTGGCAGTTACGAAATTACGCAATGGCGATTCATTTAATCAAGTCATGGAGGAACTAGGCAAACGTTGTGGTGTACAGGAAGTATCTATTTTGGTTACAACAGTCTTACTGAATTACCGCAGAGGTGGTAGCGAATTATCGTTAGCTTTAAGAGGAATTTCCCACGATTTATGGGAAAAGAGGAAGGTTATTTCGCGAACGAGAGGCGAAGAAGCCTCGTCTAAGTTGATATTTCCAATGGTATTAATTTTTATTGCAGTGTTGCTAGTGATAGCCTACCCTGCATTAATAATATTAGGTTAAAAAAATTAAAAGTAAAAAGGAGATATGAACATGGGAAAAGTAAAAGCATTCTTCACTAATTTTTGGAATGACCAAGAAGGATTAGGAACAATTGAGATGTTGCTTATTTTAGCAGTGTTAGTAGCAGTTGCCCTATTATTTGGGAAGAAAATTATTGAGTGGGTTGAGTCAATCATCACTGGTATTGGAACGCCGACGCCACCTAAGACAAATTTATAGTGATTAAGGTTGAAGGGCATTGCTATGGACCTTAATCTCAGAGTACAAGTAGAAAGATTTAAGAAGGATAATAGGGGAAGCTTCACCATCGAGGCTTCCCTAGTTTTCCCAATCTTGTTCTTGGTAACGATTGGGCTTGTCCTATTAAGTTTAGTCATTTATGAAAATGCCGTCATTTATCATAGGGCGCATGTCATTGCAGAACGAATGGCCTTTGTATGGGATAACAGTCAAAAAGACGGTTACACAGGTGAATTTCAAGTAAATGAATATACAACCCATAGTGGTGGCGATGGTCTGTACTGGCGAACGAATGAAAAGTTTCTCTATTATGTAAACAAGTTACCTGGCATTAAAATTTCTAATCCTGTTGAGAAAAAGCTTGCAAGAGGAAGATCAATGTACCCTGAAGTAGGCATATCGTATCGACCAACCCTCGTTGGCGGAGAGGTAACCGTAGAATTAGAGCGTAGTTTAAATTTATTCGAATATGTAAGGCAGCTAAGAGGCGGTAGTAGCGATATTCATGCGACTGCAAATGCTTCGATTAAAGACCCTGTTGAAATCATTAGAACAACAGAGTTAATCTACCATTTTCTAGAGCGAGTTGGTAATGAAGAGTAATACGAAATTAACTAACTTTGTAGTTTTGAAGGCATGCGGAGGGGCTTGGTTTGAAAAGATTAATACAGAAATTTAAATCTGATGTAAAGGGTTCTGTTTCTATATTTTTTATCCTGATCATATTACCAGTTTTCTTCTTTAATGCAGTATTAATTGATTATGCGAGAATACTAGCAGCCGATAAACAGACTGAATACGCAGTTCAAAGTGCTGTTAGGTCGACGCTTTCCTCATTTGATGACGAATTACTAAAGAACTTCGGTTTGTTTGGTTTTGATGGGGATGCAGCTGCGATTTTTGAAAAGGTACTGAAAGAAAGCATGGAAATGGAGTCCATCGAAGGTGAAGCAAAGGTATTTAATTTTATTGACCCTAAGGTAGAACTAACAGAGGTTGACGTCACAAGACAGCTCGCCCATCCAGAAATCATTCGCCATCAAATCTTAGAAGATATGAAGTATAAAGCACCTGTTGAAATCGTAACGACGATATTGGAAAAATTTAATTTTATCTCTGAAGCGATGAAAGAAGCATCCGTCTTTATGAAGGTCGCTAAGAAGGTCGAAAAAGAGTTTAACAAAAGAGAAAAGGCTTTAGATAAACTTAAGGACAACTTAACAACTAGTCATGCTGATAGCGAAAGGTTAGATAATGGCATAAATGGTTCAAGAGGTGCATCATTTCCAAACGTTAACAACTTTTCGGACATAGTCTACCATTTTAACAACGGCTATAAATCTACATTGAAAAATATAGAACAAATTGAAAAAGCGTTACAAAACGATTTCAACGAGGACTTTAGTGATATAGAAGATAAGGATGAAAGAACGAAAAAGGAAAAAGAACAAGAAGAAAAAAGGAAAGAAAAAGAACAAGAACTGAAGGAAGAACAAGAGAAGATTGAAACCTTTGAAAAAAACTGTACGAACTTAATTAAAAAGCTTAATGGCTATGCAAATAATATCAAAAAAGAACTAGAGAAAGCAGAAAATAACCTTAAGGAAGCAAAAGATCGTAACGAAAAGATCAAGGACATTATCAACAAAAGTCGCACTGAAGTTGGTAACGATTATAACGAATCGGTGGAATTAACAACAAAAACAGGTACAGGATCTAGTGATGTTAAAGGAGCTGCCGGTGATATAGAAAATCTTTCTAATGATTTAGACCAATACATCTATGATCCTGCTATCGATGGCTATGACTTTTTTGGCGAACTAGAAGAAGCTGTAGATACAGCGCTAAAAGAAAGCAACGAAATCATCCCGTTTTTAGACGTACTTGAAGATGCTTTTACGCCACTTGGAGACTTAGCAAAGGATTTAACCGATGCGACAGAATTGAACAAGTCAAGGGACGCAATTAATCAACACTTACCGAATATGAGAAGAGCAATATCTGATGGTGTACAGATTTTTCTTGGTGATCCACCAAAAAGAAAAGAATGGGAAGTCGAAGTAGAACCAGAATTTGACGATGTCGAAGAAAATAAAAAAGCAGGCGAACTCTTAGACAGCATTGATGATACCTTAGATGCAATAGGCGGTGAGAGTGAATTTTATAAGCAACTTGAAGAACTTTTCAAAGAATATGACCAATTTGCCGAAGAACATGGCCTGCCAGCACTAGATAAATTAGTCATCGGAACTGACGCAAGTGATAGTGGGAACAGCGCCATGGACTTATTAGATGCACTATTTAAGAACATCGGTAACATCCTCCTAAATGCTCGTGATGAAATGTACATCAATGAATACATTTTGCTCAACTTTAACAGCAAAAAGCCATCAGGAGGTATTGCAAATGGTGACGATTATTTATTAGATAACCGTGAAGTTGAATACATTATTTACGGACTCCACGCCCCAGGAGCAAATTATAGTGCAGCACTTGGGCAGCTATTTGCGATACGGTTTGCGTTACGGTTTATTGATGCACTAATGAATAATAGGGTAAGAGCAGCCGGGCATCCGTTAGCAATATTTCTTGCGGCGTTAGGGTATGCATTGGGTAATGCTATTTCGGATTTGGAAGCTCTCACAACAGATCGTCAGGATCCACTTTTGATAAATAGTAGATTAACTCCAGGTCTCAGGTTTGCTTACAAAGATTATCTTCGGCTATTTTTATTCATGAATCCAGGAGGAGATAAACGGTTAATGCGGGTTATGGCTATGATTGAGAGGAAGTCGGGAGTCGATTTGAAAGAAAGATACACATATGTAGAAGGGACAGCAACGACATCATTAAAACTTTGGTTTATCCCAGAAATCGCTAAAACATTAAATGTCATTGGTGTGCTCGATGGAAAAGTTAACGCCGATAATCGATATGAGTTCAAAAAACATGCACACTTTTCATATTAAAAAACAGAGGAGAGAAATAATCTAATGAAATATATATTAACAATCTTACTAGCCCTATCCCTACTAACAATCGCAGGTTGTGGAGACAAACCAAGTGAAGGAACAACAACGGAACCAACGAACAATTCAAAAGAAACGACAGAACAAAAAGAAAAAGTAGACCAGGAAAATAAAGTGCTTAAACTTGGGGAAACAGGGAGAATGAAGGACACTTTAGGTGAACATGATATTACTATTAACTCTTTTGAAATTCTTGAAGAATACGAGGGAAACAAACCCTACTCTTCAAACACTTGGTTTGTTGTGGTAGATGCAACAATAAATAACCTTGGAGAAAAAGCGTTGGATTCCTTTACGATAACAAGAACAAGACTATTTGATTTGGATAGTAACGGTGGTTCTAATGAAGAAAGTTTCACAGTTTTTCCAGAAGAAATTCAACCAGGAGAAACGGTGTCTGGTCAAATCATCTTTGATATTCCGAAATCAAGTTCTTATGAACTAGTCTTCGGCTTTGCTCTATCTTCGGTGGCAACAGAATTACGTTGGGGGTTTGACGCTTCAGAAGCGAGTAACAAATAAAATAGTTGAGAGGCGGAATAAAAGCTTTCGCCTCCTATGAAACTAACAAACATAGTCCGATATTCAGTAATGAATAGGAGTTTAAAAATGAAAAAACTATTTACGATCTTACTAGCCCTAACCTTACTAACAACTGTAGGTTGTGGAGACAAACCAAGCGAAGGAACAACAACGGAACCAACGAGCACATCAAAGGAAACGAAAGAAAAAACAGATAAAGTAGATAAGCAAAATAAAGCGCTCAAACTTGGTGAAACAGGGAGAATGAAAAGCACTTTAGGAGAGTTTGATGTCACTGTCAACTCTTTTGAAATACTTGAAGAATATGATGGAACGAAACCATACTTTGAAGTATTTATTGCCGTAGATGTAACCATAGAAAATATTGGGGATTTTTCTTTAAATTCCTGGGGGATTACAAGAACCAGATTAGAAAATGTGGAAAGGGGTAGTGGGACAGATAACGAAGGTATAGATTTCCCTGAAGAAATTCTTCCCGGTGAAACAGTGTCAGGGATAATATACTTTGATAACTACCCATATGGCCCATATGAGTTAATCTTTGGCTTTGCCCGTTCTTCTGTCTCAAGCAAATTAACTTGGACGTTTGACGTATCAGAAGTGAGTAACAAATAAAATAGTTGAGAGGCGGAATAAACCTTTCGCCTCCTATGAAACTAACAAACATAGTCCAATATTCAGTAATGAATAGGAGTTTAACAATGAAAAAATTATGTACGATATTACTAGCCCTAACCCTACTAACAATCGTAGGTTGTGGAGACAAATCAAGTGAAGGAACAACAACCGAACCTTCGAGCACTTCAAAAGAAACGACAAAACAAACAGAAAAAGTAGAAGAGAAAAAAGTCCTAAAACTTGGGGAAACCGGAAGAATGAAGGATACTTTGGGGGAGTACGACGTTACTGTCCACTCTTTTGAAATACTTGAAGAATATGATGGAACGAAACCATACTTTGAAGTCTTTATCGTCGCAGATGTAACCATAGAAAATATTGGCGATACTTCGTTAGACTCCTGGTCAATTACAAGAACCAGATTAGAAAATGTGGAAAGAGGTACTGGAACAGATAACGAAGGTACAAACTTCCCGGAAGAAATTCTTCCCGGTGAGAAAGTTTCTGGGAAAATTTATTTTGATAATTATCCAGAAGGCTCATATGAGTTAATCTTTGGCTTTGCCCTTTCTACTGTATCAAACGAGTTAACTTGGACATTTGACGTATCAGAAGCGAGTAACAAATAGAATAATTTAGAGGCGATATAAAAGCTTTCTCCTCCTATGAAACTAACGGAAGCATCTTTGATATTCCGAAATCGAGTTCATATGAACTAGTCTTCGGCTTTGCTCGATCTTCCGTGGCAACAGAATTACGTTGGGGGTTTGACGCTTCAGAAGCCAGTAACAACTAAAGACAATGAGGAAAAGGCGAAGATCGAATTTCGCGTGGAATAAATAAAATCCTACATGAGGTGTTCTTAAATGAGGCTGAAAAAAGATGTGCAAGGAAGCATTACCTTAGAAGCAGCTATTTTTATGCCGTTCTTTATTATCTTTTTAGTCTTTCTGATGTTTATCATTAAACTCTCTTTAACAGATATTGCCCTTAATCGAGCAGTCACTGAAACTGGAAAGCAAATTGCTACTCAAATATATCCTGTGAATAGAGTGATAGGAAGTGCAAATAACGCATTAAATAGTCAGCCTAAATATGTAAAAATGAAGGAAGATGTACTTGATGCGAAAAACGACATGGAAAAAGAATTAAGGAAGATGTTAGGTGAAGAAGGTTATCAAATGTTAATTTCGCAACCGTTGGAAAGTGCTGGTGAAGCTGTGAAAAACACGGCCTTTACAATGGCCGTTAAACATTTTATCGCGGAGTCTAATGAAGGGATCTTAAATAAAGACAATGTAAAAGTAGTGAAGGTTGATATCGCTGATAATTTCTTGAAAATTGTCGTGCACTATCAATTAGATATCCCTGTCCCTTTTTTAGAAAGTAAATATATACTTCAAAAACAATCAACAGAAAGAGTCTGGCTAGGATCATAGAAGGGGGGCTATCTATTCCAATGGAATACCATTACATTTTACTAGGCATTTTAATTGTTGTTGCCTTCTACACGGATGTAACCAAAAGTTTATTACCAAATTGGTTAACGATGAGTGGGGTTGCAGTTGGCGTTCTCTTTCACTTAATCATTGGTGGATTAGATGGTCTGCTCTTTTCCTTTATAGGGTTACTATTTGGTGGAGGGCTACTAATGCTACTGTATCTATTTAAGGCAATTGGTGCTGGAGATGTGAAGCTTTTTGCGGCGATCGGTGCTATCGCAGGGTTTCACTTTACGCTATACACATTAATGTATTCAATTTTTTTTGCAGGAATTATCGGTGCTTTTATTTTATTATTTCGTAAGCAATTTGTAAGTCGTATGGTCTATGCGATTTACCGTATAGTTGGTTCAATAATGTCTAGAGATATTAAGAGTTTAGAAGACTTCAAACGGATCGAAAGCACCCGCTTCCCGTTTATGTATGCAGTATTGCCAGGGGTAATTGTCACGATCTCAACTTTTCTATAGATATCAGGCGATCATAACTTAATTACTATAAAAAAATAAGAATGTATAGGCGTTTTTACTACTTGATGTCTAGCTTCAAGCGCTTTTCTTATTACAAAGGAGGTACGCTACTATGAACCAAACGATCTATAATCTCCACTACGATTTTGAACAACAAAATGGGAATTACATCGTTTTTTTACGTGATGGTGAGCAAAATATCCATACGAATGATCTAGCGAAAATCCAAGTGAAAATGCTTCAAGCAAATTCGATTGATAGAGTTCTTCCTTTAGAAGTGGAGGAAATGGATTTTCAAGTGAAGCTTTATTATAATTTCGCAGCGAAGAAGATGTTATCACATAAGTTGCGTGAAAATAAATTAACGATCGATCAATATTACAACCTACTTTTTCAAGTCGTATCGGTAATCGACAAAAGTAAAGAATATATGCTAAGTGAGCAAAATTATATTTTAAATGAAAATCTGATTTTTACGGACAAAGATATTACCGATATATACCTAACATATCTACCGTTAAGTAAAGTTCCTGATAAGCCTAGTTTGAATAATGAACTTAGGAACTTAATCATCAGTCTGATGTCGCATATTATGGAACTGAGAGGCGATGGTATTCAAAACCTCATCAACTATTTAAGTGATCCTAGTTTTAATCTAGGAGAATTAAAAACAAAGCTAGATGCATTAAGAAAGCAATCAGCGAGCCTACAAGCTCCATCAATGCTAGCAAATATTCCGGTGACGAAGCAAGAACCAGTAAATAGTCCTCCTAGTCAAGTCGATATCATTCCGCAAAAAAGCGTACCGTCACCACAGCAGCAAAAACAGCCTAATCCAAAATCAACCAACAAAGGCATTAGCCATAAAAAAGCGCCGAAACCTAGTCATACTAATCCTGAAGTCAAACCACTAGCAACTAAAAAGCAAGCTGCAAAAGCAGAACCGAAAAATAAGCTCATCATCGTACTAGCTCCGACAGCGATTGCGATTGCGGCCATTTGGAAGCTATACGAAATGAGACCAGAAGAAGGGATGCTTTATATTTGTGCAGGGTTAAGCTTATTAGCGTTAACGGTTGCCTACTATATCTTAGCCGTTCGTAAACCAAAGTCTACGGATGAAAATGTTGAAGTGATCAATGAAAGCAATGAAAACTCTCAAGTTAACAAGAAACGACCAAAAAATAAAAAGCAACAACCAAGTAGTCAAGAGGTTGAAGCGGCTAATGCTTATCAAGGACAGAAGGTTGAAGTAGCTAACGCTTATCAAGGTCAGAACCTTGAACCGACGCTCCAACAAGCAGCAGCTGTCGACAATAGTCATTATTTTGATCATTTACATAATCAAACAACGCTGTTGTCAGAACCAGACTATGAGCCAGACGCAACCGTGCTTTTAAGTGGTGAAAACTTAGCTCCATCCGCACAACACGGGCCGATTCCTTTTCTTGAGGTAAATCGCAATTCTGGCACAGAAAAAATTCAGATTACTAAATTGCCATTCGTTATCGGACGAAATCCAGAAAAAGCCCAGTATGCTGAAAAAACGGCGGGTGTCTCAAGAACTCATATCGAGTTTGAGAAGAATGGTGAGAACGTCGCAGTCCGGGATTTAGGTTCGAAAAATGGAACAGATCTCAACGGTCAGAGACTGGTCCCTTACAAATTACACATGCTACAAGACGGCGATCAAATAAAAGTTGGAAAAGTCGTCTATACATTTAAAACGGGGTAATGATCATGAGCCAAATGCAATCTTCATTCAATTTCGGGCTCTCGACGCATCCGGGTGTAGTTAAGAAGAATAACGAAGATAGTGTCTTTCTAAAGCTAGATCGTGATGTTGATGGTGAAGAGATAGCCATTATGTTAGTCGCTGATGGGATGGGTGGATATCATGCTGGTGAGGTAGCTAGCAAGCTAGTCACTGACACAATTCACAATTGGTGGCAAGAGCAAAATAGGTTCATTTTTGAAAGTGACAAGCCATTAGCATTAATGGCTACCGAAATAGAAAAGCTGTTACACGATATGAACAATAGCTTAATTGAAAGAAGTCAATGGAGAAAGATTGGGACAACGGTTTCGTTACTCGTCTTATTAAAAAATTCTTATCTAATCTGTCATGTAGGTGATAGCCGCATTTATCATATTTCATCATCTGAAGTAACGTTATCAAGTGATGAAGAAACAGAAGATGTATGCAAGTTAGATCGTGATGAAACGGAAGAATTACAGCAACAAACTGAAACGATGCCACTAGCTGAAACTGGAGGACTAACTCAATTAACTGAAGATCATTCGTGGGTCGAGCTGCAACTGAAAAATGGTCTGATTACCGAAGCGGAAGCACAAAGTCATCCGCAGAGAAATGTGTTGTTGCAATGTTTGGGTATTAAAAATCAAGTGAAGCCATATATAACAAAGGGTAGTTATAAAGTGAATGATTTGTTTCTATTGTGTAGCGACGGGTTTTATACCCTTTTTACGAAAGATGAGATCGAACGATTACTACAACCGCTACACGATAAATATGAAGACCTCCAACAGATTAGCGACCATTTAGTTGAATTGGCTAATCAACGTGGAGCAAAAGACAATGTTACTGTAGCGTTACTAAGACAACGGTATGTTAGTGAAAAACGCGGCATCAAGAAGTTTATTTCGAAATTAATTAAAACAAGATTTAGCTTTAGTTCGGGAGAAAACCAGTAAGAAAACTTAGGCGGTGGTCGTTTGGCTTTTTTAGCAGCTTATCATACTGATATCGGTACAAAAAAATCAACTAACCAAGATGCGTTACTTTTAAAAACGGCGAAAACGCCAAAAGGGGAAATCGGACTTTTTGTCGTTTGTGATGGAATGGGAGGATTATCTCACGGTGAGTTGGCGAGTGCTACAGTCATTAGGGGATTGTCAGAGTGGTTTGACCAAGAATTACCAGAACTAGTTTACAACGATACTCTTGAAGAACTCGTTTGCTTGAAGCTAGAAGAATGTCTAAAGGTACTTAATGAAAAGATTCTTCAATACGGAAATAATGCCTATATCCAATTAGGAACGACAGTAACCGCATTACTAGTTGTTTATTCTACCTACTATATTGCTCAAATTGGTGATAGTCGAGCTTACAGGATTGATCGAAAGCTAGAGCAATTAACGAAAGACCAAACATTAGTGGAACGAGAGCTTGAGCGTGGCAACATCACAGAACAAGAGGCAAACGTTCATCCAAAGCGAAATGTCCTTTTGCAATGCGTTGGCGCATCAAAAGAGATTGACGTTGTTTTCACATCGGGAGAAATTGAAGCGGGAACATTATACCTCCTTTGTTCAGATGGATTTCATCATCAGTTATCAAAGGAAGAACTATACAATCATTTTAAACCCGGATTATTTTCTAATGAACAACAGATGAAGGAAAAGATCATTGAGGTCATCGATCTCGTAAAATCAAGGAATGAAAAAGATAATATCTCTGCGTTAGTCACAGTGATCCAATAGTTTCAAAAAGGAGGTGCCGATGTGCTAAAACCGGGAAGTCTTGTCGATGATCGCTATGAAATCTTAAAGGAAATTGGCCGAGGTGGAATGAGTATCGTCTATCTTGCGATGGACAATCGCTTAAATAAGTCTTTAGTTGTTAAAGATATTCGCAAGCGAGCCAACAGTGATGACCAACTCCTAATCAATAGTTTAGTGTTAGAAGCGAATATGCTGAAAAAGTTGGACCATGGATCACTCCCGAAGATCTATGACATTATTGAATCAGAAGGCGATATTTACGTTGTCATGGATTATATCGAAGGAGAATCTTTAAAAGAGAAAGTCCAAAGAGAAGGAACGATAGCAGCTAATCTCGTTGTCAACTGGGCCGAACAACTAAGTGATGTTTTAAGCTATTTACATACGAGAAAGCCGAACGCAATTATTTATCGAGATATGAAGCCTGATAATATTATGCTGACGCCAGAAGGGAAAATAAAGCTGATTGACTTTGGTATTGCAAGAGAATACAAGGTTGATAGTTCAAGTGATACAACGAATTTAGGGACAAAGTCATATGCGGCACCTGAACAAATCTCAGGAAAGCAATCGGATGCAAGAACAGACATTTATAGTCTAGGTGTGACTCTCTATAATCTAGTGACTGGAAAAAGCTTGAATGAACCGCCATTTGAGTTAAAACCAATAAGATACTGGGATCCATCCTTACCAGAAGGCCTTGAGCACATCATTTTAAAGTGTACAAAGTCAGAGCCAAATGACCGTTACCAAAGCTGTGAAGAACTGTCCTATGACTTACTAAATATCAACAAATTAACGAGAGGGTATAAAAAGAAGCTTATGAAAAGCTTGGCGCTTGCCTTAGTACCGTTTGCTCTATTTATCACCTTCACGACGTCAACCGTTGTCGGTTATACAGGAATGAAGAATGAACAATTTCAAGATTATATGAACTTAGTCAATGAGTCGAGCAGATCGATCATCAATGGTGACCATAGCCGCGCGATCGAATTATTGGAACTAGCCATTGTTGAAGTTGATAGAAGAAGATCTGAGGCCTATATTAACTTATTAGATTTATATATTAATAGAGACGAAACTAACGCGGGTCTTGCAAAGATAGAAACTTTTATGAGAGATAACTACGGAAGAATTAATCAAAATAACGAAGTCTTATTTAAAGTAGGGATGACCTATTTTGATTTAAAAAGGGATTACCATACAGCACTCACCTATTTTCAAAAAGTGAATGAAAAAGAGATCCCCGATGTTCAGTACTATAAAACACTAGCGTTAACAATGGGAAGTATGAATATCGACTACGATGAGTTTTCTGAGTATTTGTTATCTTTCAAAGAGTACAATGATACGTTACCGAACGGTTCGAAACGAATTGATAATTATAATTCTCTCGCAAACATTTATATTTCTTATAAGAGTCAAATTCCCGAAGCGAATACACTTACAATTGCTGTCGTAGAAACAGCGAAAGAACTATTACAGCGCTTAGGTGATGAGACATTGCAATATCGCTATGAGATCGACTTCGAGGAAAAGTTAGCACAGGCCTATCACAGTCGCGGCGTAAATTCACAAGATCGTGCAAGTGCCCGAGATGATTTCCTTCAAGCAATCGAACATTATTACCAGTTAATTGATTTAGAAGTGACCGATGCTGAGGAAGCATATGTAAGAATCGGAGTGATTTACACAGAGATGGGCGATCATTTTAAGGCAATTGAACAGTTTAATTCGATAATTAATGGAAATCCCAATCATTTAGGTGCTTACGTGAGATTAATTGATTTACTGCTTGATATTGAGCAAAGCAAAAGTGAAGATGCTAGAAATTTTTCAGAAGTGAATCGTAAGTTTGAAAATGCAAGCGAAATTAGCGGCGCTGAGAATAACGAGAGATTTAAAAAACTAAAGAGAAGACTAACGAACTTTAACATTTTGTAAAAAAGGAGGGGAACAGTTGACAAACCAAGTGTTGTTTTACGGCGGCTTGGCTGGGATGGTATTTACACTGCCGATCACAATCTATGTTTTTATTAAACTAAACATGATCCAAGTCATTAGTGATTTAACAGGGGTTAGACTTGGTAAAACAATGAAACAATTACCGAGGCGCTATGGCAAAACAAAGGAAATATCAGAGAAACGAGTAACGAATGAAATAAAATTAAAAAGAAAAGAAGTTGCTGCAGCTAAAACAGCTGGTTTTCATGAAGAAACGACGCAATTACTTGATGAGTCGGAGGATTATACGCAATTGTTAGCGGAGTTCAATGATGAAACGAGTATTTTAACAGAAGACAACGATGAAACATCATTATTAATAGACGATGCTAGCCGAGTCTATTTCAACAAAGAATTGGACGTCATCATCGTTCATGCTCAAAACCGAATTGAATAGGAGGTAGAGAATAGTGGTTGAAAAAATTCGTAACAACAAAAAGAATTTCACCTGGGTCTTTGTGGCTGTACTACTTTTTACTGCAATTATTTTTAGTGGGCAAGTGTTTTCAGTTGCTGAGCATGATCGCTTTATTCAATTTAAAAACTATCAGGTATTAAACCTAGGTGAAAAATCTAATGATGTGCAATGGTTTGATAATCAAAGCACAATCTCTTTTTACATCAACTTAGAGGATGACTTTCAAGAAGGGTTGCAAAAAAGGCCATTTCAAGTTTCAGCTGAGTACGATGGGAAGTCTATTCCTAATGGGAAGATTACATACAAAGAAGAAGTGAATGGAGTCTTTCGAGTTAGCATTGATACTGGTGGCAGTGAAGTCGGAGAGTTAAAAGTTTTTGTCAATATCAATGAAGGTAACGAATGGGACATTGATACGAAGTACTCAACGCAATTCAATATTATTAAAGATCAGCGTCTTCCTAATGTAATGATTAAAGGTGTGGCTGATGGTGCCTTTATTTCTGACAAGGAGGAATATCCAACGATTAAAATTGATGTAATTGAAGATTACTCGACTTCGAACAAAGTAACTGTCACAAGAAACGGAAATAGTTACGAGGGTGATTTTCCAACTGAGTGGGTTAAAGATGGAACGACGTACTCGCTAGCTCACCAGTTTACGATCAATGGCGAATATAAGCTTGTAGTTGAAGCGAAAGATGCTGCTGGCAACGTCACCAGTGCTTCAATCGAATTTACGATTAGTAAAAAAGTTCCGACCTTAAGTGTGGAGGGCTTTGAGAATAACGGCTATTTCAAGCCAAACAAAAATGTAGCCATTTCAGTTGATAGTGATATTTATATTGAGGCATCTGCAGTAACAATAAAGCCTCCTAATGGCGATCCAATTGAAAAAAATTTAGTTGTGAGTCAGACGAAAACGAGAGCAACTGAAACCCATGATTTCGATCAAGATGGTAAATACGAGTTAATTGTTGTCGTTTCAGATAAGCACAAAAATGGTCGGAAGCAATATACATTAGAGCCGGTCAGCTTCACGATCGATGGCGACGAGCCTGTTATTCAACTAGATTTAAAGAATGATAAGGTAGTTGATGATAATTACTATAAAAGTGATGTACCATTAGAAGTTACGATTACAGATCAACACTTAGCAGAAAATACGATTGTAGTTACAAAGGATGGGGGTGCCTACCGCGTTCCAAATTTTGAAGTCAATGGAGATGAAGCTAGATTAAATTATACCTTCAGTGAGACAGGTCAATACACGGTAACAGTTACTGCAAAGGATAAAGCGCAAAACTCAGCTTCTAAAGAGGTTAGCTTCACGATTAATAAAAATGGCCCAGAAATTGATGTTGAGTTACCAGATGACGAAGCTGTCAATCAATCTTTCTACAATACAGCAGTTCCGCTAAAGGTTAACGTTATAGATCGAATGCTAAATGAAAATTCAATTAAAGTAACAAAAGATGGCAAGGAGTACAAACTTCCGAATGATCTGTTTACGATTATTGGAAATCTCGCTACTCTTAACTATACGTTCAATAATGAAGGGCGTTATGAAATAACCGTTACTGCCAAAGACAGTGCAAACATCGTTTCAACGAAAAAGGTTCATTTTACAATTGATAAGACGAAGCCAGTCATCGACGTTGAGATTAATAATAAAGGCGTAGGTAATCAGAAATTTCACAAGAAAGCGGTACCTGTTGAGGTCACGATTACAGATGAGAATTTCGATTTAAATACGATTTCAGTGAAGAAAAATGGCAGTGAGTATTCGCTAGCTAACACAGACTTTCATATTAATGGCAAAGTGGCGACCTTAAATTATACGTTTAAAGATGACGGGAGCTATGAAATAGTTGTATCTGCGATTGATAAAGCCGGAAATCGTGCCGTTGATCATATCATTGATTTCGTCATTGATAGTGGATTTGAGAAGTTAGACATTGATATCGAGAACCCGAATGTCGAGAATGGGCACTACTATCAAGCCGATGTTCCTATCGCCGTTTCGATTAAGGATAATCATTTATCAAGCCAAACGATAAGCGTAACAAAAAATGGTGAAGTCTACGAAAATGTCAGTGATGATGATTTCGTTAAAAATGGCGCTTGGACAACGCTGAACTATACATTTAGTGACCCTGGTAACTATGAAGTCACAGTTACCGCTACAGATAAAGCGAACAACTCGAAAACAAAAACAGTCAATTTTACAATTGATAAACAAGATCCATTAGTAGAAATCGAACTGAAAAATAACCAGGTCAAAAACGGCTTTTTCTACAAAGCAGAGGTTCCTGTAGAAATAATCGTTACAGATGAAAACTTAGATAAAAATCTGGTCTCAGTTAAAAGAAACGGACAGAATTATCCGTTGAAGGACACTGATTTTTCTATTGAAGCGGGTAAAGCTGTGATGAATTACAGCTTCAAAGATGAGGGCAACTATGAAATAACCGTTACAGGCATTGATAAAGCTGGGCGCAGTAAAACTAGTGAGCTAGTACATTTTACAATTGATCAGACAAAACCACTGATTAAGATTGAGAATAAAAATAAAATTGCTAGAAATGAAACGTACTATCAAGCTGATGTCCCTGTAAAGGTTACGGTTACTGATGTCAATTTAGATGTAAATACAATTACAGTAACGAAAAATGGCGTTCAATTTCCGCTTTCCGGTACTAATTTTGTGATTGATGGCCATGAGGCCGTATTAACGTACACCTTTAGTGAAGAAGGTGATTATAAAGTAAAAGTCACGGCAACTGATAAAGCAGGAAATGATGCGATTGAACAAGCGCTTGATTTTACGATTGATAAAGAAAAGCCTGAAGTAGAGCTTAACATCGAAAATCCTGATGTAAAAGGTGGTCACTTCTACCAACAGGATGTCCCAATCTCGGCTTCGATAAAGGATCTTAATCTTGATCTTAATACGGTTGTCGTTAAGCGAAATGGCGCAGTATATGGAAATAGTGATTTGAAATTTATTGAGGATGGTACGATTGCGACCCTTCATTACACTTTTAACTTAGAGGGGAACTACGAGGTAACGGTTACTGGTGTTGATAAAGCTGGAAATGAACAAAAGCAATCTGTCCATTTTACGATTGATAAAACGAATCCAGATATTAAGATTGATGTTCAAAATCCAAATGTGAAAAATGGTAAACATTATAAAGCGAACATCCCGGTAGAAGTTACGGTTACAGATGAAAACTTAAATATTCAAACGATCTCTGTAACAAGAGATGGAAATAGCTATCAATTAGCAGATGCTGATTTTATCCTTCAAGGCAATAAAGCCGTATTAAATTACTCCTTTACGAAAGAGGGAGATTACGAAGTTACGGTAACGGCTACTGATAAAGCAGAGCGAGGCCCAATTTCGAAAGTCGTTAATTTCACTTTAGATAAGCAGGCTCCAACGATCGACATTCAAGTAAGTGACCTAGACAAAGGCCCTTACTATAACAAAGACATTACTCCTGTTAAAGTAGCTGTGACGAATCGCGATCTTAATTTAGATGTCAACAAAATTGAGGTTAAAAGAAATGGCGTCACATATGAAAATAGTGGATTGAAATTTATTCAAGGTGATGATAAGTCAGTTGCAACACTCAGTTACGGTTTTACAGAAGAGGGCGATTACCTCGTTTTAGTAACTGCAATTGATAAAGCGGGCAATAGCAAAGAGCAAAGCATCGAATTCACAATCGATAAAACTCTACCAAAAATTGAGTTTGACCTGAAAAATAAGGACGTTAGTAACAGTAAATATTACAAAGCGGACCTTCCTGTTGAGGTTACAATTACAGATACAAACTTAGAAAAAAATACAATTAAAGTAACACGAAATGGGAATGCGTATGCAGATGTGAAGAGTGGTGACTTTGTCGTCTCTGGTCGTAATGCGAAGCTCAATTATACCTTTACTCGGGAAGGTGATTATGTCATTACCGTTGAGGCGACAGATAAGGCTAGAAATCAATCGCTAAGAACGATCGAGTTTACGATCGATAAAACGACCCCGACTTTAGCAATTTCTGGTGTTGAAAACAGTGAGCACTACAACAAAAACAGAGACCTAAAAGTAATAGTTAATGATACGAACATTGATGTAAGCAAAACAGAAATTACCGTTACAAGAAAAGAAACGCCAACAGCACCTGCTAGAGCTTACCAAGTTGGTCCATTTAGCCTTTCAAACAATAATACTAGAGCTTCATTAAATTACAGGTTTACAGAGGAAGGGATTTACACCATCAATTTACGCTCAACCGATAAAGCAGGCAATCGCCAAGTTCATGATGAAATCACGTTTGTCATTGACAAAACGAAGCCAATTTTAAAAATTGATGGTGTCGAGCATAACTCGTTTAACCCAACGGATAAGCGCGTAACCTTATCGATTGATGAATTGCATCATCTAACGAATACGGTACAATTAACAACAACAAGAGATGGTGCAGCTTATAACATGGGGACATGGAGCAATACTGCGAAGGTGTCTAATCTTAGTCATCATTTTACCCAAGAGGGGCTATATACAATTACGTTTATAGCAACCGACAAAGCAGGGAATGGACCAGTTACAGAAACGAAAACATTCACAATTGATAAAACGAATCCAGTTATTGAGATTACTGGGGTAGAGAATAACGAGTATTACAATGTTGATAAGCCTGTGAGAGTACAAATTAAAGATGTGAACTTAGATGTAAACAAAATGATCGTAACGAAGGACGGGGTAAATTATCCTGTTGGTAACTTTACGGTCAATAACAATGTTGCATCATTAAGCCACAATTTCTCTCAGGAAGGTCGTTACGAAATTTTTGTAGAAGCAATTGATAAGGCAGAGAACCGAACTGAACAACGAATGATGTTTACCATTGATAAAACAGCACCAGTCATCACACCGAAATTTAGAGGTGAAGACCGAGTGATTGTTGATGGAGAATACATCAATAGAATTTTTACACCACAGTTCGTCCTTGACGAAACGGAAGATACGATCGTTTCTGTCATATTAAATGGTGGTAGTAATATGGGCAATAGCGTTCCTATGGCATCTACAGATATGGTTTACAATTATAGTGTTGTTGCTGTAGATAAAGCAGGAAACGAAACGAAGCTACAAATTAGTTTTACACTTGATACAACGATGCCGGTGTTAGATATTTCTGGGATCATCGAAGGGTACTTTAACGAAGATAAGACGCCAACGATCACTTATTCAGACTTGAACCTTGATCCATCACGTACAAAGGTTACCTTAAATGGCCAGACTTTTGAAAGTGGCACAAAGCTAGATCAAGAAAAAGACTATATTTTAGAAGCGATCATTACAGATTTGGCGGATAATGTAACGAAACGGACGATCCACTTTACCATTGATAAAACGGCACCGACGATCAAGTTCGTTGAGCCAATCAATCAAATGTATTTTAATTCTAGTTTAATACCGAATTTCTTGATCGAGAGTTTAAGCCCATATGAGATTATCGCCCTTACTTTAAATGGCAGCCCATATAATCTTGGAGATCCAATTGAACAAGAAGGTAAGCATGTGCTTTTCTTTGAAGTGAAAGATAGAGCTGGGAACATTAAGCAACTTAGTGTTGAATTCATGATCGATTTAACACCACCTCGAGTTGTTTACGAAGGGGTAGTAAATGGTCAGACCTACTATGAGCCGTTGGATATAACGATTCGATTAGATAATCCGCTTGATACGATTAGCTCAGTTATCATTAAGACGATTAACGGGGACTTAATTACAGGCGAAATAGTAGAAGTTAATGGTTCCCAGACAATTACAACAACATTGTCGGAGATTAATAATTATGAAATTGTTATCGAAGCATTTGATGAGGCTGGCAATGAAACAACGTATGTGCTAAATTTTGAAATTGCCAATAAAGGTATGTTGATTAAGTATTACGAAAACAAATCACTTTTTGGTGGTTCGATTGTATTTTTACTATCAAGTGTAGCGGCGGGAACAGTTTACTTGAGAAGAAGGAGACTTAAAGTGAACGAGGATGGACCAAGAGAGATCATCGAGAAAATAGACTAATTTATTCAGTGGTGCCAGACACCTATAAATAAAATCATAGTGTCTTAAACTTTACGTGTACTTAAATTCATTGGACTGACGCCAATCAATTTAAGTACACTTTTTTTATTTACTAGTAGACTAAAGTACACCGTTTGTTACTGTCTCATGGCGCTTTGCCGCAATGGAGCGAGGGAATTAGCTTTAGCATAGTAAACACCATTCACATATTGTTCACTGTTTCACAATAAGATGTTCACAACTAGGCCGGTCGCTAAGAAGTGACTCGTTATATACTATGAGTAAGGATAGTTAGTGATCACTAACCGACAAACTATTAAACAATAACTTCACCTTTTTCATTACCGATCACTCACTACCAAACAAACTATCAAACAAACGATGAGGAGATGATCCATAATGGTCATGAATTTTTTAAGAGAAAATAGAATTGCAGCCGGAATTTTAACATTTTTACGTTTATATCTAGGGTGGAGTTGGCTAAAAGCTGGCTGGGGGAAAGTAACAGGTGACCCATTCAACGCAGCAGGTTATTTAAATGGAGCGGTGAACAATCCAGTAATGAGTCAAGATCAAGTTGTTTATCCTACGTATGTAGCATTTTTAGAGAATTTTGCTCTACCTTATGCAGATTTGTTTAGCTTTATGGTTGCGTGGGGAGAAGTTCTTGTAGGTCTTGGTTTAATTGTTGGAGTTTTAACAACTTGGGCAGCATTCTTTGGGATTGTCATGAACTTTGCTTTCATGTTTGCAGGCACAATTTCAACAAATCCTTGGATGATTTTAATTACGTTCTTCATCTTGGCAGCTGGTTACAACGCAGGTCGATTTGGTGGCGATCGTTGGGTATTGCCATATCTAAAAGGATTAATTTTTAAAAGTCGTAAACGACAATAAAGAAACTTTGGTCGAGAAGCACGAGTCGTTTGACGAATTCGTGCTTTTTATGTATAAAATCACACAGAGATTTCTCCTAAAAAGAGATATGCTTTAACTGGTTTACAGTTAGGAGGAGTGAATGATGGTCGATAATTGCCAACTCGAAATGTCAACGGAAGATAAAATATTATCTGCAGCAATAAATTTAATGGAACAAAAAGGATATAAAGCAGTAACGATGAAGGAAATTGCCCATACCGCGGGTTTCAGTGAAATGACATTGTTCCGCAGATTTGGCTCTAAAAAAGCGATTTTAGATGCAGGGGTAGAAAAGTATTCTTATAATATTCCAATGAAGAAAATATTTGATGAACAAATCACCTATGACCTCCAACAGGACTTAACTTTAATTGGTAAAACCTACCATAAATACATGAAGCAAAATGAAAAAGTAGTCATGCTAGCGTTTCAAGAGCGCAATACACATCCTGAGATTGGCAAGAAAACAGCAGAGAACCCGAAGCTGTTAAAGACCTATTTACTGCAATATTTAAAAGAAATGGAACAAAAGGGGAAAATAGAAGCGGCTAACATTGAAGCGAATGTCATGTCGTTTTTATGGATGAACCTCGGCTTTTTTATGGCTCAGTTTGTATCAGGGAAAGAAGTATCAGCGGTAGAAGAAGAGGAGTTCATCCACACTAGTGTCAACATCTTCGCCAAAGGATTGCAAAAATGAATGAATTTGGCTAAACCGACGAATACTATCTCCATAGAAAATAAATATGGCGGCAAAACCATGCCGCCACCGTTCTTCAATCAGGTAGGGGTATTCGCAGAAAGAAAAAAAGAACCGTTTGGTGTTTGATTTCTTAGCGTTTTTTTGTAACCTGTCCTGCGGTCTTAATAGGACAGTTACGTGGATTTCAGTGTTTTGAATTCACATCTTAGTCACCGTTTCACAATAGGATGTTCACAAATGAGAGAGTCGCTAGGGCGAAAAACATTATATACTGTTAGTGAAGATAGTTAGTGATAACTAACAAACATTTAGCAATCATTCATAACTAACTACTTTAAAAAGATCAATAAACTAGCAACTAATATATTAAGGAGATGATCGTTTATGTTTATCGAATTTTTAAGAACTAATAAGATCGCAGCCGGAATTTTAACATTTTTACGTATATATCTAGGTTGGAGTTGGCTATCTGCTGGCTGGGGCAAAGTAACAGGTGACCCATTCAACGCAGCAGGCTATTTAAATGGAGCGGTGAACAACCCAGTAATGAGTCAAGAGCAAGTCGTTTATCCTACGTATGTAGCATTTTTAGAAAACTTTGCGCTACCATATGCTGATATGTTTAGCTTTATGGTTGCATGGGGAGAAGTCCTTGTAGGTCTTGGTTTAATTCTTGGAGTTTTAACAACTTGGGCGGCATTCTTCGGAATTGTCATGAACTTTGCTTTCATGTTTGCAGGCACAATTTCTACAAATCCTTGGATGGTTTTAATTACAATCTTCATCTTGGCAGCAGGCTACAATGCAGGTCGATTTGGTGGTGACCGTTGGGTAATGCCTTACCTGAAAGGGAAAATTTTCAAAATGCGAGAAAACAGATAATTAAAGCAACCAAAAAGCACGAAGTCACTTAGGTGACTTCGTGCTTTTTATGTGGTGCCAGGCACCGTTCTGAAGCATCCTAACTTGTAACTATTCCACCCTACCAAAGAGAAAGATGCGCCCCGATTGATAAACGTAACACTAATTTGTACCTTACTGATAAGGGTTTGCTCCCTACCGAGGGGGAATAGTGCTCTAACCAAGTACTAATACATCATAGCAAGTCGCAAATATAGTGGGGTTGTTAGATACATACCAGTGGACGGTGAAGATCCGGTAGATGGAGAAGATCCAGTTGATGGCAAAAAAACAGTAGACGGGAAAAAGCCAAGCAAAGATGATAAAACCAAGTAAAGATGACAAGAAGTCGGGTAAAGATGGTAAAAAGCTTCCTAATACAGCGACCGACAATTACAATTACTTGATATTAGGACTAATCCTCCTCTTTGCAGGAATTGCGATGTATTTCGTGAAGAGAAGAAAAGTGGCTGGTAACTAACGTCATAAAGATTTAGCTTGTAAAGATTGACTATTCTTTCTTTTTGATAGAACTAGAAAAATAAGAGGCTACCCCAGAAGTGTCAACTCTCCGCAAACTACTACAAGTAGATAAGTATGTTCTACACGATCTATTTAAAGCAGTGGTGGTGACTGACACTTTGCTATTGGGATAGCCTCTTTTGATTGTTGGTATAATTTTTTTTATCATTTCCCATCTATTTGTTGCTGCACTAACTGAGCTTCGAGTATATAGCGTTCAGGTGCAGAACCGATGAAATCAAATGGATAACAGGTCGACACTGTTAAGGTAGCACGAGGCCTAGGGACGATAACTGTACGATCATCAGCATCTACGATTCTTACTTTTTTCACTCGATAAGTAAATTCTCCTGCGGATGTTGTGACAATTAACAAATCCTTTTCTCCGACTTCGCCTAGACGCCTAAACACAGTGTCACGGTGCCCTGATAAAACCGAATTGTCAAGCTCACCTGGTAAGACGCTCCCCATAAAGTGTCCAACACCCTTTTCTAGCTCATCTTCATCTGTACCATGATATATTGGTAAGTTTGCTTCCAATTTTGGAATGTACAAATTACCGATTAAGTCACCTTTATTTGGGCGTTCTGGATACAATGAGGCTTCATTATTAGCCTTTACAACCTCCAAAGTTTCCTCTAGCCCTTCATAGAGATCAATATTCCCAGATTTAAACAGGAAATATCCTTTAATGAATTTAAAGCCGTTCGTCCCAGTAAACCAGAGCCCAGTGACGATGAGGCAAACTGAGATGGAAAGAAGAATCAATTTCTTGATCCTTCTTTTTTGGCGCTTATCCATTTATACGGTTCCTCTGATCCGAATTTTGCGGAAAAAGATAAATCCAGCAAAAGCAGTAAATAGACCTAAAAGCGAATTTTGTAGATAGTTAGAAGCTGTTTTTGGTAGTTTAGCTCCTTTTTCTGTTTTCACAGATTTCTTTTCTTTCTGTTTTTTAACAACTTCCTTTAGGTCGCTTCCCGTATCAGTAATTAAATCGATACCGAATAATTCAGCTGTTAAAAGGATGTCAGCAAGGAATTCACCTTCAAGATTATAAAATTCAATTAATAAATCATAACCATTTGTCGATGTCATTTTCATTAAATCAAGCAATGAAACTGAAATTTTTTCGTCACCTTTGACGAAAAAGAACTTAGCTTCTAATTCAAACAATTGAAGTAATTCTTTGAAAATAGCTGCAAGCTCAGCCAATTGTTCAGCTTCTAACTCTAGAGGGCTGTCTAAGTCTTCGAATTCCTCAAAAGCTTCTAGTCTTTCAAGTAAAACTAGTAACTTAGCTTCGAACTCTTCGTTTTCGATATCTAGCTTTTTAAGATGGGCGATTAGAGCTTCAAACTCTTCATCAGTTAATCCGATCTCTTCAAAAATACCAAAAGCAATATCTTTGAAAAATTCGTCATCCCCGTTTAGATAGAAAAATACTGCAAACTCAAGATCATTGTAAAAATAGTAATCGTCTAAACTCTCACCATGTTCAGCAAGAAGTTCAATCAATTCTTCTAACGTTAGCTCAAATTCTTCTAATAATTGTGCTAAGTTTTCATCTGTTAAGACAGGGCCAAAGAAGTCGCGTAATTCTTCAATCGATTCGAAGTCTTCTAATGTAAGAAAATAAAACCCGAGTTCCTCTACTAGTTCTTCTTTTGACCAATTTAACTCAGTTAGATACTCTTCTAAATCACGTTCTTGGATTGCTGCCGATACGGTAATTGGTAAGGCGGAGAAGAGTAAAATTACTACTAAAAAAGATGATAAAATTCGTTTCAATATAGTTCCTCCTGGATTCAAATTATTAATACTAGATTATTATAATCAAATAATTGGAAATTTAATAGTGGAATTTACCAAAAAACAACAAAAATTTTTGCGAAAAAAAGGGTGCCTGGCACCATATTGAGAGAGTTCTATAAACTATGCCTGTTGTTCCATGAGTGTTTTCGCCTTTTGGATATCTTTTTTGTTAACAACTAAATTTACGAGGGTATCATTGATGAAAATGTCCTGCTCGCTTAATTTACAACGGATATTTTTCCCCTTTAAAAATTGATAGGTTTCATTCAATTTTGATGTATTTTTTTTAGTAGCTGTAGCCAACACTTCCCAGTTGGTAGAAAATATGTACACTAAACTGTAGGGTAGAATAATAACAATTAAGAGATAAACATAAGTCATCGCCAAAACCACCTTTAAGAAATATTGTGATTATATTCACATACTTGTATCTTACTATAATCAAACTTAATTATCGCAAGTAGTTTTTTACCAAATTGTGAAATGTTGAGCAAAGGGAGGTGGAAATACTTTGACAAAAACAAATAAATAAATTCGAGAAAAATGAGAGTTTTATCGATATTTCCCGGAAAATGGTAAGGGACTGTAGAAATATAGTTTATTAAGTCCACGGAGAATGTTTTTGGTTAGATGAACTTGTCTGTCACTGTCGGATGCTAAGGTACATTACAATTTTAAATCTGATTTAGGTGAAAGTTGGCGGCTTTTCTTAATAATAAGAAGTGCCAATGTAATTAGTATAACGAGCGCTGCAACAGAATTTAAAGCTACATCCATTATGCGGCCATCGCGGCCGACTATGAAATACTGATTAATTTCATCACAAAAGCCAACGAGTGTTGTTAATACCCATGCAAAAAGAAAACGAAACGGTAACCGAAAATGTTGAAAATTAGCAAAAAATAGCAGTGCTAAACAAGCATAAACAATAATATGGCCAATTTTTCTATTAGGAACTGTACGATCAGTAAATAAGTTATATGGCTCATAAAACTCACTGTCAGAGTTAAAGAGAAATAACATATCAACTTTACTAGCATATATAGGACGTTCAATCCATGATGTAGGATCTCCAACCGTTAAATTTGGTGAAGATGAAAATAATGCGATCATAATTAATAAATAAAGTAATAAAATTTTTTTCATAGTCACACCTGTTTTTACATGGATTTTAGTTAGTGATCAGTTTCATAAACTCTTTTAGTTGATTCTGTTTTGTTTCTTCATATTCCTTTTTAAATGGAACAGCTTTTTTAGGGGAAAACCCATGCTTTTGTAAATCAGTTTCTAATTGAGCGTACTCTTCTTGAAAAGCAGCATCGACACGATCTTCCAATTTCTTTAACTTCGGATAATATGTCCTGTAAAAGTATATGAGCGATATGCTATCGTCATTTTCTTTCTTCGAAACATAATCCATCATAGCAACTTCAACTAGGTTGGTCATGTCTTGAAATGCCTCTTCTTTTAGCTGGTCAAAACGGGCAGTGTATTGTTCTTTAATTTCACTACTACCAATTAAAGAGCTGCCTTCTTCAATATAGCTCCTGTCAGACATATCACTATTATAATAATTACCTTGGAATTCAGGTGGCAACCCATGACGTTCTTCTTCACCATATTCTAATTCTTGAACAGGGATTAGTGGCTCTTCAAGTTGCTGTTTTTCATATTCAATCTCTATATCAGACTTATTCACCTTTTGCTCAATGGCGAATACTCCACCTAACAGTAGTAGAAATATCATAATATATCCATACTTCACGACTATACCCCTCCATAAAATGATAATTACAGTATGGTCATATAGTAGGGGGAATAAACAAGGTATTATACGAGAAAGACTGAGGCTGCGTTGACTTATAGTTCCTTAGATGTCAACCTACGAGAGTCGATTACAAATTACAACGTGGATTAGACGATAGTCATCACAAACCCTCCTGAAAAAGAAGTTGAATAGTAAAATGGTAATGTTATATTAGGAAAAAATGTAAAATTTTTATTAAAGAATAGTCTATTAGACAGCTAAAAATTATTGAGAGTATAGAGTATAATGGAGCTAATAAATTGATATAACATTACAAACGTACGAAAAGGGCAACCTCAGTGAAAATTGAAGGGCGCAAAGCTTTAGGGGCTAAGTCAAACGATAAGCCAGCCAGCTACCGAACAAAAACCTTCGACGTTTTGTGAAATGGAGGATCTGTAATGGTAAACTTTTTTGCGAAAAAATGGCATAAAATCTTAATGAATTATAACTATACTCTATATCAAGATTGTCTTGATCCAGAAATCAAAGAGCGCTTATTCCAGAAAGCATCATTCTATCAACAAAAACTAAATTAAGATTAAAAAGATACTATTCAATTGTCGTTTCTTGGATAGTATCTTTTTTTATTTGTAAGACCATAAGATTTTCCAATCCCCATCAGTTTCTTCTTTTGTTATGTATACATCTTGTTGTAAAGTGAAGTTTCCGAATTTTTTACTATTAAAAGTTAGCGTTACTGGATATTTGTATACATTTTTAAAAGGTTCACTGTCTTCAGACATCCTCCACTTTTTTAACTTGGTACTTTTCCCAATTTTAAATTGAAAGGTTTCGACTTCAAAATGGTCAAAAAAGATATGGTTTCTTTGTGTGAAATACCATTCCCTTGAGAATTTTTCCTGCATGAGAGGATGAAAGAGAGCGTAAGAGCTCGTGAACTCCTTGCGTTGCTCGTATTTATAAAATTTCTCAACAATGTTTTTGTGTGTTGAAGAAAACAAGCTACTTGAGATAAGAAACAATAGTGCCATACCAACCATGCATATTATTGCTAAACTTAACTTGTTTTTAGTTTTGCGGAGATTTAGCATCTTTTAAAATCAACACCTAATCTTGTTTACTGTTATAGTATGTCTTGTACTGCTTGTCTAATGACTACTCTCTATAGGTGCCTGACACCATAAAAAGATAAAAACTACTAGTGGATGGTCACCGCTAGTAGTTACATTGATTTATGTATTAAAACATTCAACGCTATTGTTTAATAGTAGACGTTCAATTTCCGCAACTACGTCTTTTGACGTCAAATTTTGATTGTTCTCCCCGAGTTTTTGAACCTCTTTCAGGATTAATAACAATTTCTCCTGATTTAGTTGATCGAACATTTCTTTCCTCCTCTTTACAAAATTATTAAGTTTTTCCAAAATTTATTATATGACGAATTATATAAAAATACTACAAGAAATCTAGAAAAATCGTTAAAACTAGTAATAAACATCATAATAACTAAATAGGTGCCAGGTACCAAACTCTTATTAGTTAACTTTCTACTAATATAACGGTAGAAAACATCGCATTCACAATTCGTCCACGATTTCACACGGAAATACACAGTTCACATTATGTTCACCAATATTTTTCACATTGATGCATTATTATAAGGTTAGTAAGTATCCACTAACATCAAAATATTCACATAGATAGTAAAAAAGACTGGGGGCGTCATTGTTGTGGGAAATAATGAAAAAATGACTGATGAAGTCAAAGGTAAAAAAACGGGAGTAATTAAGAGATTATGGAATTGGTTCCGTTCAATTAATTGGAAAGATCCACTAAATAAATGGAAGTTTCTATTTTTCTTAATTGTTACATTCTTTGGGATCGCTTTCTCTACTTACGGCGCTCTTGCGGTAACTTCTACGCAAACTTTTTGCAACAGCTGTCATGAAATGGCACCGGAAAATGTCACCCACTTATCTACTTCTCATAGTGAGGTAAAGTGCACAAAATGTCATATTGAACCAGGATTTCCGCAAACAGTAAAGGGTAAGGTTATGGCACTGAAAGAAGTTTATCGTCATGTGACAAGAACTCAACCTAATCCAATCGCAGTAACTCACGCAGTCAATGATGTTGTTTGTTTAAGATGTCACTCTGTAAATCGTGACATAACTGCAAGTGGTGACTTAGTTGTTGACCATGATAAACACATTTCCAAAGGGATTTCCTGTGTAACATGTCATAGTGGTGTTGCTCATGCAAAAGCAGTGGAACGTGGATTAAACACTAATGATTTATTTGATTATTGGACAATGGATAATGCCGAAGTGTTAGTTACTACAAACTATATAAATCCAAATATGGGAACGTGTATTGAATGCCATGAGAAATACAATGATGGTCTAGAACCTTGGAAAGAAAATAATTATGCCTTAACAATTCCGCCAAATAAATTAGATGAGTCCTATCAAGCGGTACCTTCTAATGTTGTGCTTCAAGAAGTAGTAAAGCAAATGAAGGATGAAGTTGAAATCTCAATGGAGTGTATCACATGCCATACTGATATTGATACGCCAAAGGACCATGAACATAAGCAATGGAATAATAACCATGGAAAAGTTGCATTAGAAGAGTTAGATAAATGTTTGTCTTGCCATGACGAGGATAAATGGCTAAGAAGGGTGCAAACACAGTCAATGGAAGACATCTTTAATACTAGCAAACCAAACTTAGATTTTTATGTTCCAGATATTTTTGTAGTCAAAAGTGAGTCTAGAAAATCAGTGTTTTGTTTTACTTGCCATAGTGAACGGCCAAAGGGGCACCAAACAAGTGATGAATGGTTAACAGGTCATGAAAAGTTCGCTCAAACTGAAGAACAAAAACGTGAATGTTTTGTCTGTCACGATACGAAAAAAGAAGAGGTTTTAACAGCACCGACGGATGTTTATTGTGAATACTGTCATCGTACAGGGTTTAAAAAGTAAAAAAATAAAGGCTTTGAAGTGAGGTGGTCAATATGGAAAATAATGAAACACAAGATGATCAACAAAAATTAGAATTAGAACCTGAACATAGGTACTCAAAGGTGCTGAAAAAGTTTAAGGTAGCTACAATTCTAGTTGTAGGAGTTATTTTGTTAGCATTATCTCTAAATTTTGGTGTTCATGCTACCTCTACCTCAACCTTTTGTTCTAGTTGTCATATGATGGCTCCCCAAGCACTAACTTGGGAAGTATCTTCACACAGTTCGGTAGAATGCAAGGATTGTCACATTGCTCCTGGTATTGATAACTTAGTAGAAGCAAAAATTGGCGGACTTCGGGAGCTTTATCATACAGTTACAGACTCCTATGTAGCTCCAATTAGGATGCCCAGCTTAATTCCAAATGAATCATGCTTAAAGTGCCATAATTTAAGTAATAGGCCTGTTACGACATCGGGAGATATAATCATTGACCATAATATTCACGAGGAAAAAGAGATTAAGTGCGTTACTTGTCATGATGGGGTCGCACACGGAAAAGTATCCGAACGTCGGGTTACTTATAAGAGTGACTATGAGCGATGGAATGCGCAGGTTGCTGAACGGTTTATGTCGGATAAGAAATATACTCGCCCGAAAATGGAAAAATGTATGGATTGTCATGAATTAAGAAATGCACCATTAACGTGTGCAACATGTCACTCGACGGAGATGCTTCCAGAAGATCATCGAACTCAAGAGTTCATTAAAGGTGGTCATGGTTTAATTGCTTCCGAAGAGTTGATGTATTGTGAAAGCTGTCACTCGTACATGTCTAATAAGGTAATTAAAGAGTTTCAAGAAGAAACCCATTATCAAAAGTATATAAATTCAGATAAAGATGAGAAGAAACTTTCGGTGCAACAATATGCAAAGACAAATACGTTTTGCATTGATTGTCACAGCGAACGTCCGAAAAGTCACCAAAGTGCAACTTTCTTTTTCAGTCATGGAAAGAACGCCACAGGTGAAAAAGGAAATTGTTTAACATGCCATGATAATAGTAGATTCTCTGAATCTCCTGTTACAAAAGTTACTTGCGCTTCGTGTCATCCAAGTAATCACCAACATGAATGGAAACAGAAGCACCCTGTTCCTATCTCTTACACACAAAAGTTTGATCAGTCATGTTTAAGTTGTCATGTAGAAACGTCCTGTAGTAAATGTCATACCTACGGTAATCGAGTTGAGGAAGAAAACTAAAGGGAGGGTTTTTTATGGAACAAAATCAAAACAAGGATAAAGAATGCCAAAGAGAGCTAGCGAAACAATTAGAATTAGAACTTGACCGTGAATATAAAAATGAGAAGAAAAAGCAGGTCCAAGAGGAGAGCTCTGAAAATCAACAAATCTCTTCCAAAAAACCTAAAAAGAGATTTACAGTCATCCAAAGTATTCTACTATTAACAGCTACATTGATCTTTAGTACTGGCAGTGGATATGCATTAGGACAGTTCTACTTCTTGGATAGCGTAGAAATGAAACGAATTAATGAACAACTAGAATACTATCAGCAGCGAGTTAAAATTAATCCAAATAGCCTTGAAGATCGTATTGTTTTAGGTTATACGTACTATTTAAAGGGAAATAACAACCATGCTGTTAAGGAATTTAAGTATGTCCTAGATCAGGATGATCAATATTATGATGCCTATTATAATTTAGGTTTAGTATATCTCGAAGAAAAAAAGTATTATGAAGCCTTATCAATGTTTAACAAAACGGTAGAAATTGCTCCTAAAGATTTTAAAGGATATGTCCAAAAGGGGATCGCGTACCGTCACTTAAACTTGTTTGAAGATGCTATTAACTCTTTAATAGAGGCAACCAAGCTTGCCCCCGCCAATGCAGACATTATTTATCAGATTGGTTTAGTAGCAGAGGCACAGGGTGACTATGAAAATGCTATTGAAATTTATAAGGATGCATTGCAGTATGACCCACTATTCGCTAGTGCACTAGAAGCGTTAGATCGGCTGGATAAAAAATAACGTAAAGGTAGGTGAAAGACAATGAATAGATTAACAGTCTACATTGGAATGGCTGCAATTGTGTTAATAAACGTAGTAGTTTTCGGAATGATTTTCATTAACCAGTCACAAGCACTACCATCAGGAATTCAAGGGTTTAATGGTGGTAGCGGTAATGGTGAGGCTAATTTCATCAATCATATATATGGAGATTTTGCCTTAAGCCTTGAAAAGCCGATGGATGTTATGAAAACAAAAGAATTTATATATATAACTGATACAAATAACAAAAGAGTACAAATTTTTGATTTAGCAGGCGAGTTTCTCTTCGCGTTTGGTGAAGAAGGAAGTGAACCTGGTCAATTTAATTTCCCTTATGGAATAGCAGGAGATAATTACGGTAATGTTTATGTCGCTGATATGTATAACGGTGTCATATCAAAGCATGATGCTAAAGGTGAATTTATTGAATACTTTGCCCACGAATTAAGCATAGAGAAAAAGATTAGTTCCCCTGCAGGGTTAAGAATTGTCAATGAGCTTGTTTATGTTAGTGACATTCAAGAAAGCAAAGTTTTAGTCTTGAATATGGCTGGAGAGCTTTTGGTTGAGGTTGGAGAGCAAGGAGACGGTCCAGGGCAATTTATCGCTCCGAATGCGGTTACAGCAGATAACGAGGGGAATATATACGTTGTTGACACAGGAAATCAAAGAGTTCAAACATTTGATGCAGATGGGAATTTTATGAATATGTTTACTGGCTATCCGCTTGAAATAAATGAGTCTCTCTTTGTGAACCCAAGAGGAATCGGTATCAGCTCTAGAGGGATTATCTATGTTGTAAGTAACCTAACTCATATTGTTCATGCCTTTGATAAAGAAGGGAACCACTTAGCTCAATTTGGTGGAATGGGTGAGGGGCCTGGAGACTTATATTTACCTAACGGATTATTTATCGATGAGAAAGACACGATTTTTGTAACAGATACATTAAACCAGCGGGTTTCAATTTTTAAGTAATATTTATGATTATTTAAGGAGGTGGTGTACACACGAGGGGGAGTTCATTCAATTATAAAAACAGAAAAAAGAACGGGAGGGAAACTTATGAAAAAACTTGGTTTTAGTCTATTATTTTCTTTTGTAATGCTAGGTATTTTAGCAACAACAGTATTAGCAAATCCAATTGGTACACCTAATCCTACAGGAGGGTTAAATGCAGAGATTGACCCAGCTGGTGATGTTGGAACATTAAATCCGAATGCTAATGGAACAGGTACTGGAATTAATAACCCAAATGCGTTTGAAGATGTAATCTTATCTCAAGACATGATTGATAATAAAGGTCATCTTGGTGATCAAAAGACACATACTTCATACCAAAACAACACAAACTCGTGTGCGAGCTGTCACCAAACACATACAGCTAAAGCAAGAAACTTACTTTTTGCAGATAGCGCATACCAAACATGTTCAGCTTGTCATGATGGTACTTTAGGATTTTATAACGTATTTGCAAATGGTGAGCAAGCAGGAACGGCAGGTACTTTCGGTGGTACACATTCAGGGAATATGAGTGTCCACTTAGCTAATGGAGCAGTAAAGGTTAAATCTGCACCAGGTGGTAACGCAAATGGTACTGGTTCTTGGGATGGAACTTTTACTTGTGCGAGCTGCCATGCACCACACGGATCTTATAGTGATCGTTTATTACACTACAACCCAAATAACATGGGATTAACTACACCTGATAAAGGTGGGATTTTAGCTTCTAAAATCGATGTAGTTAATTTTGCTGCACGTAACACGGGTGTTTCTGCATCTTCAGATCGTTTTAGAGCTGTTAGAGGAACGAAGACTGAGCACGCTATAACTGATGCGGCATATAACAGTATTCCAGACAATGCAGTTGTAATAATGGTATATGAGAAGAATGCAGCAAATACTGCGTACACTAAGACAACAAATCCATGGTTGTACGGTTATACTACTACGGCTAATGGGCGTGACTACTATTCTCGATTATTTACAGTAACAAAGGATGAAATTGATACAATTATTAACTGGGATCAAGGTTTTGGGACAATTAGAAATTACAGTGCAGCTGCAAACTTTACAAACGCTGTTATTGACCAAAATGATTACCTAAATGGTTCAGGAATTCTAGGATTTAAATATGATAAAGGTTTAGTTTATGCGTATCCAATGACAAATGCCGATGGTACACCTGACTTAAGAGGAGTAAATTTACTAAATGATGCAAAAAGTGCCCATATTGGCCGTGCATATTCAGTGAAATTAAAGCTTGATCCAGTACCAGGTGCACTTTCAAATGTTGTCACAAAGCACGATGTACCTGCATTATGGGGGACTGGTGGAAGTGGTGCAGCCGTATCACAATGGTGCACAACTTGTCACACTGATTACCTATACGCTGCTAGTACAGGCAATGGAAATGATCGTAAGAGTATCCATGGAAACTACAACAATGAGCAATATTTTGGTCATACAACAACAAGTGCCGGATATACTTGCTTACGTTGTCACTATGCTCATGGTACCGATGTGGAAATCATGGTTGATGCAAATGGCGATAACATCAGAGACCTTCAAAAAACGGTAGAAAATGGCGGGAAAGGTTGGACTCGCGATATCGCAGTTGCCTACATGAAAGATAAAAACCCATCTTCGGCGTTAAAGAAATTTACTAACATGACTGGATGTTGGGCTTGTCATAACAGCTCAAAAGCTGGTTCATTGAAAAATACAAATCGTGATCCAGATCATCCGAATGGAATGTTTACTGATCCGTCAAAAAAATAAAACTACCAAATAGCGGCAACTAATTGGTAGCTATACAAAAAAATATCTCAGACTAAAGGATGATTTTCTTCATCCTTTAGTCACTTCTAATAAAATAATAAAGGTTTTTATACAACGCTGCAGTGAAGAATGTCACAGGTGTTACAAAAATCAATACTAGCTGTAATGAATATCGTACTCAAATTCATTACATTAAAGGGTGATTAAAAAATGCTTAAATTCGGGGATACTCGTAAAGGTTTTATTCTTATATTTTGTTTGATGTTAATTATACCTACTAACGCGGGATTTTACATGCCTGTTGTATTTGGTGAGGCCATCCAACAAACTGAAGACGAAATCATCATTCAACAAGACGAAAAGAAAGAGATATCCGTTTTTATTCTTGAACCAATAAATCGATCTTCCTTTAATGTGAATGAACTTGTTCTAGGCATTGACACTGAAATAGAAGAGATAGAACATACTTTCATAACTATTTCAAATCAAGAAGAGGTTATCCAAGTAATTGATATTTCTGCATTAGATACTGCTCAAGAAGTTTCGGTCGATATTAGTAGTTACGAGGATGGTAAATATGAAATAACTGCAAAGAGTATTGTAGGTGAACATGAGTATTACTCTAATGTCATTCACTTTGAAGTTGACCGTACTGCGCCTGAAATACAAATAATAACACCAAATGGAAATCTTGGCAAGGATGCGACGATTTCAGGTAATACAGAAAGTGAATTGTTGGTTTCCTTATCGCTTGGTGAAGATACCTACCAAACATCGTCTGACGAAGATGGATATTTTACATTTGATCTAAATAGTTTAGTTGAAAATGATGTGGAATATATCGGTTTTTTATCAGTTGTAGATGGAGCTGGAAATATTGGAGAAACAACGGTAACTTTTGAGATTGATCAGAAAAGACCCTATATTTCACCAGATGTGTTTCCTAGCTCAAATATGACGCAAGTTCCAATCAACACTGTTATAACAGCTCAAATAGTAGATAACAATCCCATTACGAGTGAAAATATTTCAAACAATGCAATTCAAGTTTTTGAAAAGGGCTCAGAAACGCCGATCGCTGGTACTGTTACATTTAATGAAAATACTAGTCTAATAATGTTTACTCCTGATGAAAATTTAAATGCTAGTAAAAAGTATTTTGTAATAATCGATCATTTATTGAAGGATCAGGCTGGAAATTTGCTTCATGCGAGAAACTGGTCTTTTACAACAAAATCAGGTGCAAACTTTGAAAATCCTCATGGGAACTATCAAAATAATACAAACACTTGTAAAACATGCCACAGTGTTCATACAGCTTCAAAAGCTAAGTTGGAGGAACCTAGTGATGAAGTAAAAGAGAGGTTAAATCATTTGAATCAGCCAGTAACTAGTTACTGTATGGCTTGCCATGATGGGACAGTTGCTAGTGCGATGCCTGAGGTAAATGGTCATTCAAACCATAACAATAAAGAAATGATACGACCTGATGGTTCAGTTCAAATCCAATCTTGTGGTAGCTGCCATGATGTTCATCTAGGTTGGCATGAAACAAATCCGAATTTAATTAAAGATCACTTAGTCTTTGATCACAGTAGTACAGAAAATGGCAAAGATGTAGGGGTTATAGATAGTAGCGTGAAATTATGCGAGTCTTGCCACGAAAATGGCTGGATAGATGAGCAGCGTAAAGTAACCTATAGTCAATTTAGATATAGTAATTGGAATTATAGTAACCAAGATTTGCGCGAAGGGGAATTGTATTTTGGGAAAGAAGAGGATTATACATTATGTTTAAGATGTCATAATAGTGAGATCCAAACAAATAATCCGAAGGTGAAAGACATTAAAAGCCTTTATTCTACCAGCAACTCTACTTCTGGTCATTTTATCAGTAAAGACCGTGTTCAAGATGGCAGTTTATTAGATGGACATCTGCCATGTGCCGATTGTCATGACACACACAGCTCTGCAAATGGGATGTTAATTAAGAACACTCTTGGCAAAAACGCTGCAAATCGGTCGACTTTAGAAAACTGGCCAAATGCCAGTGTGACCACAAGTGTTAACCAGAGAACGCTTTGCTTATCATGTCATAACGATGAAACAGAGCTATATGGAATTACTGTATCGTTACCAATGAAAAGAGCTGACGGAACCAAAATTAATGCACACCAACCAACAAGCACTAATGCTTGTTCAAATTGTCATGGTGGTACTTCAAAGACGTTTTTAGAGGCTGTTCACGCCCCTAGTAAAAGAGGCAATTAGTCAAAGTTTCTATCTATATCTTCCACGCAAGAGCACAGATGGTTTTCATACCACTGTGCTTTTTTAATTTACAGGTGTCACCAATATTAGGTGCCTGGCACCTAATATTGGTGAGAACAGGAATTCGCTGACAACTAATTGGCAATAATGTATGGTAAAATCTATAATAACTTACATATAATAGATTATTCTAAAAAAGTCACCCTTTATAAAGGGGGAATTTATCTCATGTATCGAATATATCTTAGATATAGTCTGGCTATAATTGTCCTAATTGTGATGGGGGCATCTGTATATCATTTTTATTTTTCAGCAAAATCAGATGCAATTGATGAAGAAATAGAACTAGTTGTCGAGAGTGAACCTGTAATGGAAGTTGCTCCACAGCAAATAATACCTAAGACGAACGAAGATGAGAGTGTAGATGTCTCAACAAAAATTTCAGAATTACATAAGGAGATGAACGGGTTAGTAGGTTGGTTAGGTTATCGAAACGTCCGTTGGGAGAATCAAAAAAAGCTGAATGGTCTTCTTAGTCAGGTAGAGTTGATCAAAGCTAACGCAAAAAATGCTGAGCTTCAACAGGATATGGAAAATATGCGAGCATGTATTGAAGTCGCAATCGCCAATGAAGATAGTGAAGGGCTTAGGTATGCGCATCGTATCATTCATGATTTGGACCATTTCATGAACAACAATATGGGCGATAACAAAGTTTACAACGTAACAACGTATGGGAATGACAAAAATATAAAAGTCGTTATCAAATACATTAACTAAATGGTGCCAGGCACCGATTTTTCAGAGGGGGGATAAGATGCTACAACAATCAAGCAAGGTTCTGTTAGTTATTGTGTCACTATTGGTTTTTACGTTAATTGGATGTTCGAAAGAAGAAGAAGTGAAGCCAACTCCAGAGGAGGCTTTTGAGGCGTATGCGGCGTTTTGGGAAGATGGAAATTATGGGATGATGTATGAGTATCTGTCGTCTGAAGCAAAACAAAAGATGACAAAAGAAGAGTTTATTGAGAGGAATACGACTATTTATCAAGAAATTGATGCTACGAATCTATCAATTAAAATGATCGTTGAGGAAATCGCTGAAGAAGAACAACAAGAACTTCCAGAAGAAAATGAACCAGAAACAGAGAAACTCATTGAGTTTGAGAAATCGATGGAAACGATCGCTGGCGACATTTATTTTCGCGAAACTGTTTTGTTGAAATTAGAGGCGGAAGAACCAGGAGAGGATTCTCAAGAAACTTGGCGTTTAGATTGGAAGCAGGCGATGATTTTGCCACCATTACAAGAGGGAGATGAAGTAAAGGTTCGTACGTTACTACCAACGAAAAGAGGCGAGATTGTCGACAGGAATGGTGAAGCGTTAGCTGTAAATGGTAAGATACTAGAGTTTGGCATTGTTCCTGAACGTCTTCCAGAAGATGAAGCCAAGTCAATAGAAGATGCTAGCAGGTTGCTAGAGATGTCAGTAGCTGAAATTGAAAACAAGCTAAATCAATCATGGGTAAAACCTGGTCATTTTGTGCCGTTGAAATCGATATCACAAGGGAAGCAAGACTTATTTAACGAACTGATGCGTATACCGGGAGTAACCTATCGCGAGGTTGACAGTCGTGTTTATCCTCTCGGGGAGATGGCTGCTCATTTAATAGGATACATCGGCAAGATTACAGATAAAGAGTTGGAATCACGTAAAGATCTAGGCTATCACGCAAATTCCTATTTAGGAAAAGCGGGTCTTGAAGCAATCCTTGAGGATCAACTTCGCGGGGAGATTGGTAGAGTCATCTATTTAGAAAACGAGGCTGGCGAGGAAACAGTCACAATTGCGAAGAAAGAACCTGTCGATGGCCCCGTCATTGAACTAACAATTGATACAAAGCTACAAAAATCGATTTTTTCGCAATTACAAGGTGAAACAGGAACATCTGTAGCGTTACATCCGATAACTGGTGAAGTGTTATCGCTAGTCAGTAGTCCAGCATATGATCCAAATGATTTTGTCTTAGGAATTTCCTCGCAAAAGTGGCAGGAGTTAAATGAAGACGAGGCAAAGCCATTCCTTAATCGTTTTACACAAACGTTCACACCTGGTTCAACAATCAAACCGATTACTGCTGCGATTGCGATTGATAACGGTCTAGATAAAACAGAAAAAAGAGTGATCAATGGCTTGTCTTGGGGTAAGGATACGACATGGGGAGGTTATCGTGTTAGTCGTGTTACCGATCCAAACCATGATGTAGATCTCAGGGATGCTCTTGTGTATTCAGATAACATTTATTTTGCACAGATCGCAATTGAGCTTGGAAAAGATAAACTTGAATCTGGCTTAAAAAACTTTGGCTTTGAGGAAAGAATTCCGTTTGAATACGGGATGGCGGTTTCGAAAGTAGCAAACGAGACGATCAACTCAGAAATTCAACTAGCAGATACTGGATATGGGCAAGGTGAATTGCAAATATCACCATTACACCTAGCGCTGTTATATACAGCTTTTGTAAATGAAGGAAGTATTCCAACGCCGACGTTATTCACTAATCGGACTGAAGTACTATGGAAAGAAAACTTAGTAGATGCTGAGAATGCCTCCTATATTTTGAGTGCGCTTTTAGATGTGATAGAAGATCCACAGGGAACAGCGACAAAAGCGAAGATTACTGGTCTGCCCTTAGCAGGGAAAACAGGGACGACAGAACACAAAATGTCTCAAAATGATGCCGGTAAAGAAACGGGCTGGTTTGTAGCGATGAATACAGATGCGCCTAAGCTTTTAGTCTTAATGATGATTGATGACGTTCAAGATCGTGGTGGTAGTGGGATGGTCGTACCAAAAGTTAAAAAAGTATTTTCGGAGACATTTCCAAGGTAACAACATAATGAAATAAGAAAGAAGCACCGCTTTGGGTGCTTCTTTCTTATTCTTTCAAAAATGTTACTGAAATCTCTTTCGTACCATTTTTGGTGGTAATTGGTAGTTATTTCTCGTATCTTATTATATAATTAGGTACAAAGTCTTTTATTACCATAGTTTAGTAGCGTAAGAATACATAATAAGGAAGCGGGAATTTTGAAAAGTAGAAACATCAAGTGTATTTTATATTATTGGCTGCCTCCGATTGTTTGGGCGGCTGCTATTTTTATGGCTTCATCACAACCATATGAGCAACAAGACTTAAGGCCGACGCTACTTGAGAACTTTGATTTAGAGTTCGTTGAAGAATTAGCAAGCGGTGTTAGGATTACCTACGCTGGTTCTGAAATTAGTATTGAGTCAAGTGGAGTAGAGGGGCTTGTCGAATTTTTCATTAGAAAAGCGGCTCATTTTTTTGTCTATTTCATCCTTGGTATTTTAATCTACCGACTACTGCATTTTCTAGGAATAAGGAAGTATATAATCAGCTTCTCGCTCCTTAGTGTTGTCGTTTATGCAGCGTCCGATGAGATCCATCAGTATTTTACTCCTAATCGAACAGCACTAGTAGAAGATGTTATTTTAGATAGTGTAGGTGGTTTAATAGGGATCTTACTGGTTCATTTCATATTTTACCGAAAAGTCAGGAGAGAACGATGAAAAAATTTATTTTTACAGTCATGATGATTTTTGTCTTTGTAGCTATGCTGTTGTATGGTAAATACGAGTATGATCAAAAGTTGAAAGCGACCTCTCAACTTGCTCAAGCAGAGATACAACAATATCAAGTGAAGCTTGAGGAAGAAAGAAAGCTTGAGGCAGAACAACAACGACAACGGGTAGAAAAGTTGGTAAGAAATCTACAAATGCCTTTAAAAGATAAGGTGATAGCTTCTCTAGAGAACAAGGAGCCCCTCCAAGTTGTTGCAATGGGTTCGCGCGCTTTGACAGGTGTAGACGATATTAGTCCGTGGCCCGAGCTTTTCCAAGATCTTGTTAATGACGCTTATGGTCAAAAGCTTTTTCAAGTAACAACGTTAGCTTATGGAACGTCAAATACGTTCGATATTGTTCCGAACAAAAAGCATATGGAGGCCGCACAACTAAAACCTGATATAATCATTCTTGAACCTTTTATTTGGAATAATAACGGTTTTGCGCGAATTGAGGATACGCTTTATCATATTGGTGTAATGGTTCGAGATCTAAAGCGTGAAAATGAAGATATGGCTATTTTTATTCAACCGCCTAATCCTATTTTTGGAGCTAGCTTTTATGGAGAACAAGTGGAGACGGTAAAGCAATACTGTCTGGAGAATAACTTGGTTTTCCATGATCATTGGCAAACCTGGCCAGACTTAAATGATGTGAAATTAAAACAATATTTACTTGCTGATGATAATATCCCTAATCAGGAAGGTCACAACCTTTGGGCTACTAGTCTTGTAAAAACATTTGCCGCTAACTAGTGAAAAACTACGAAGGTGTTAAAGGGATCACTTAGATCGTCTTGCCAAAACAGCCCCTTGTGCAGCTAAATAACAGCGCAGCGAGTGTTGCTACTACTAAATGGAGTTGGTTAGCTAACTTCAGAGTGTACTCTTCACATTCCGGTAATTCTACATTATACTAGAATTGAATATAGGTCAGGACATGGAGGTAACTATGCTATTAAAATGGTTAACGAGATTATTTCTTATTGCAGGCCTTAGTATTGTCGCTTATAGTGGCTATATGATTTGGGATGGTAACAAACAAGTATCCGATACGCTAACAGAAGCGAAAGATCTTGTTAGCGAACCAAGTACCCCTAGTAAATTTAATCCTAAATTAAATGATGTCATTGGCATAATTAGTATACCGAAATTAGATAAAGATCTTCCTATTTTAATTGGAACAGAGGATGAGCAATTAAATAGAGGAGTAGGGCACTATGTGGGCACAAAGTTTCCCGGTGAAAACGGACAAATTCTCTTGTCAGGACACAGGGATACAGTATTTAGAGGCTTAGGCGATCTCCTTCATGGTGACGAAATCAAATTAGATGTAGAGTATGGTTCTTTTTCATATGAAATCGTTAATACGTATATTGTTGATGCAGACGACACTTCAGTCATTGATTTTAATCTTGATGAAGAAGTTCTAGTTTTATCAACTTGCTATCCTTTTTCATATGTCGGTAATGCACCGCAGCGTTATATTATTGAAGCGAAACCAACTAAACAATAAATCTAAAAAACACCAATCTTTCTGAGTGTAACTGTCCGTATAAATGGGCGAGTTTCATAGAGGTTGGTGTTTTTTTGTTGCTAATGACTTTTAGATCACTTCCTAAGAATACAAGTACGGAAGAAAGGCGTTTTGCTATTCACGAATACGATCGATAAGTTCGAGAACCTCGCTTGCCTTTAAGTTGAATCTTAGCTTTGCTATCGCTCGTTTTCGCCAAGTTTTGACGGTATCGATAGAAACGTTGTATTGCTGGGCAATTTCCTTTGGACCTTTGCCATGCTCATAATATTCACTGAGCCAAATTCGTTCAGTTTTTGAGAGTAGTGGAAGCACTCGACTAAAAGGAAAACTTACTTCAATTTTGTAGTCGTGTGCTGGAATGTTTTCAAATATCTCTTGTTCGATAGTAAAATTACGCAGATAATACTTATGTTCAGCATTAATGTGATTAAGTAATTTCCCTCTAACATACATTTTGGCAAAGGCTGAAAACTGGCCTTTTTTTGAATTATACTGAGTTCTCGCCTCCCATAAAGCAATTAAGCTAATTTGGTAGAGTTCATCGTATAATTCAGGCCTTTGTAGTTGTTTAATCTGACTCTTAATTAATGGTGTAAATGTTTCAACTAGTTCCTCAAAGGATAGTAGATTAACATTCATTTTTTTGACAACTCCGGCGGAAAGCGCGCCTTCCAATATTCCGCGGTTGACTCTATTATCTTGATGATTAAGGTGATTGTCATATTAGCAAAAATGAAGTTATGTGTCTTAAAAAAGGCTAAACTTTAAGTTTCACTTGCTCAAATTTCAAGTTTGAGAGGTCAAACTTAAAGTTTGGTCTAATTTTCGTGTGGTACCTTCTCCAGAGGTGCCTGGCACCCTTTGTGGACAAACTTAGGTGAAATTCCACACCAGGAGGACACTTTTAAACCGTTTGATGACTAGGGGTTATTCTCTTGGTATAATCTAGGGGACTTATTAATGAGAAGGAGTGTCGGGATGCAACCTATCTTTTTACAGCCAATCTTTAAAGAACGAATTTGGGGTGGAACAAAGCTTCAGGAAGAGTTTGGCTTTGCCATTCCTTCTGATCAAACCGGAGAGTGTTGGGGAGTTTCAGCACATCCTAATGGTCAAAGTATCGTGAAATTAGGCTCTTATCAAGGATTGACATTAGGCGAGCTCTGGGAAAAAGAACGAGGGTTATTCGGAAACATTGATGGCAAAACATTTCCACTTTTGACAAAGATTTTAGATGCTAGAACTGACCTTTCTGTTCAAGTTCATCCGGATGATGAGTATGGCAAACAGTACGAAAATGGTGAGCTAGGAAAAACAGAATGCTGGTATGTGATTGATTGTGAGCAAGATGCTGAAATTATCTTTGGTCATCATGCCAAAACAAAGGAGCAATTTGTCGAGATGATCGAGTCAGGTCAATGGGGTCAACTTCTACGCAAGGTCAAAGTTTCTCCTGGTGACTTCTTCTATGTTCCAAGTGGAACGATCCATGCGATAGGAGCGGGTGTCTTAATCCTTGAAACACAACAAAGCTCGGACACGACATACCGTGTTTATGACTTTGATCGAGTCGATTCAGATGGCAATCAGAGGGAGTTGCATATTGATAGAGCAATCGCAGTCTCAACAATTCCACACGAAGATCATGTAGCGACTCCAAGGATCACCGACCTACCAGGTGCGTCTATAGTAAGTTTCGTAGAGGAACAGTATTTTTCAGTCTTTAAATGGGAGGTTCGTCAGTCTCTTACTACGAATGTAAAAGATAAATTTCTCATTTGTAGTGTCATTGAAGGTGGAGGCGATCTAAAAATCGGACCATCGACATCCTCGATTGTTAAAGGTGACCACTTTATCTTACCGGCTAATTTAGGTGATGTTATCATCGAAGGCGAAGTAAGTTTAATTGTATCGCATCCATAGGTGATTAACTTTTGGTGCCAGGCACCCGAGGTGTGTGACATCCTATTTACAGTTTTATGGGTGGGCTCACTGTCTTACTCTTGATGTCTTTTCTTTTTCCATATAGGGTCAGGTTCATAAGAATTATGAGGGGCCTTTCATAGGAAATAGTAAACGTTTCAAAGTAAACATATGGGATTGCTGATTAAAGGTTTTGCCTTTTTCTCGGCAAAGCTAGTGAAAGAACATTTAGATTAGTCGAATATAGCAATGGGGAGTAAATTTTAATCGATGTAACACCTGTAAAAGTTGGTAGTGACTATAAAATCCAAGATGTGATTGTTGTTCCAGCAGAGATGAAACACTTATTTAGAACGAACTAATCAAAAAAACTGTCTCAAAGGTAAAGTATCAGTAACTCATCTACTTTAGATTGTGTAGAAACAACACTGCTCTAAAGTAGTATGGCGAGGTGAGCTGCCGCTTATGGGACAGTTTTTTTTCGTATTATACAGTGGAATTGTCTTGTAAATTAACTTGGCTATAGGTTGTGTACGCGTTGAATTAATGTTATTCCATTGGTGTTAGACACAGCTGAAGATTACTATTAACGAATTCTTCACCGAAATATGAACATAAACACTAGGAGGCGACATTTAGGACAATTTAACTAATTTTGGAGTGATAATTCAATATAATTTATTATGGAGTTAATATTCACCCTAAAGAACTAATTCGGAATATTATTTCACTTATACCATAAACTGTGCTAAGATAACTACAAATCGAGCTAAGTTTAATAGTTTGGTAATTTTTTTCGAAGGAGGGTGTGTATCAATCTCACTTTTTGTAAGCGTTTTCTAAAGTTCTTGATCTTCAAAAATGATGATGTAGGAGGAATGACTTTTGGTTAATCGGAAATGTAAAAAAGTACTTAGTATCTTAATCATTTTTGTGATGATGCTAGGTTATTTACCAGCCAATTTTGTAGTTGCGAATACGGATGAGCAAGAAGAAAATGAGACGATTAAAGCTAATGTATATAACGCGGATGGTGAAACAATCGATTTTTCCCTAGAGATTGATTTAGTAAATCCAGAAACGCGAGATGCTGGAAAATATACGATGTATACATGGGAAAAAGGCTTATACACAAATACTGGGGGCTATGGAGTCGCAATTGCGATTGAAAACGGTGTAGTCACACAGGTCATCGATGGTCGAAATGTTGTTCAAGATAGCATGCTCATTCCTGGCGACGGCTATGTCCTTTATGCATGGGAGCCTTCAACAAGTGGAGACAACCCGAGAGCTGTGCTTAAAGATAATTTTCAGGTCGGAAAAAAAGTTAGTCTAGTTGGGTACGAGATTCCTATTCTTCCAGAAAAAGCAGTAGTCGCTAGTAATAATGAAGTGATTACGGTAAATACAGTCAACGAGCAACGGACGTCGGAAAACACGGTTGTTTATACACGTGATTATGGAGCAACAACAGGAACTGGTGACTGGGGCATTGAAGTTGTTGTCTCAAAAAACAAAGTCATTGAGATCGTTAATGGCATTAACCAGCAATTTAACAATGCGACAATACCAGTTGACGGCTATGTACTTTCAGTGAGAAATCCAGATTTACGAACGAAGTTATTAGCGAATTTTAAAGTTGGTGATGTAGTTCGTCTTCACGGTGTAACCATCCCTGAAGTGAAAGACGAAAAAGGTGTTCTTTTAGAAAATGGGATGTTTATTGAAGTCGGACAAATAAATGGAACAAGACCTGCAGGTACCGTTGTTCTTTATGATGCTAAGCAAGGGAGAACAACAGGAACTGGTGACTGGGGAGTTGAGGTAGTTGTTGCAAATGGCGTTGTGAAAGAAGTCATAAATGCCTTAACAAACAACGAAAGTCGTAAAAATAACGCTGAAATCCCGATTAACGGTTATGTTTTATCCGCTATTGATCCATCAGGTTCTACTGTCTTAAGAAACAAATTGGCTCAAAATTTTAAAGTAGGCGACAAAGTTGAGCTGTTAAACATTGAATTACCAAAGCCATATGGAGTTGTTGCTCCAAATAACAAGCGACTTTTATTATCAGGTGTGAATGCTAATCGTGACGCTGATACGTTAATTTTGTACACAGCTGCCTTTGGAATGACAACGAAAACAGGAAACTGGGGCGTTGAAGTAATCGTTCAAGATGGAGTTGTCACTGAAATTGTTAATGGTGCGACAAGTGAAGGGAATAAAAACAATTCCGCAATCCCGATTAACGGCTTTGTTTTATCTGCCCATGGAAATCAGCGAGCAGCTTTGACAGATAACTTCAAGGTCGGTGACGAAGTTATCGTCGAGGGAATTACGTTACCACCAAGTGTGGCAGCTATTTCTAATGGAGAGCATCGAGTCATTATTACTGATAATAACCGTAACCGTAATGCCGATGAACTAATTTTATACACTTCAGATTTTGGTCTTACAACAGGAACTGGCCCTTGGGGTGTTGAGGTAGTTATTGATGGTGGTGAAGTTGTCCAAGTCATCAACGGTCTTACAGGCGATAACAGCAATAACTCCGTCATTCCAATGAATGGCTATGTCCTATCTGCGATTGATCGTTCAGGTTCAATGGTGCTTCGAAATCAGTTGCTTAACCACTTTAAGGTTGGGGATAAAGTAGAATTAGAAGGTTTCGTTTATGATCCTCGCACCGAATTAACAAAGGTAGCGGATGCAATCGATCCAACTCGAGAATCAAATCCAGGTGGAGCCATTTATGACGGATTCCGTGGACCAGATCAACTGATTGTCTACACGCCACAGTATCCAAAAGCAACAACAGGAACCAATATTTACGGAACAGAAATTGTTGTCGTTGATGGGTATATCGTTGAAAAAGGTGGCTATAACAAAGAAATTCCAGAAAATGGTTTTGTTGTCTCAGGTCATGGTGTCGCAAGAGATTGGCTAAACCAAAATACAGTTGTTGGCGCAAAAATAGAATTTGATCGTCAGTCAAAAGAAGTGAAAATCATTGTTGATGGCGACGTTTACTTACGTATTGCAGAAATTGCCTATAAAGAAGCAGAGGCAAGCTTGGAGAACGCGATCAATGGATTTTTTGATATTGAAGAAGATATAGCACGACGAGCATTAGCGGTAGTAAAAGAAAAGCTAGATGATGCGAAGGTAGCAACAGATGAACTTTCTAGTATTAATCTAGCAAGAGAAGCAAACTTATTAGCACAAAAAGCGTATTACTTAACAATCGAGTCTGTTCCTGTTGAGGGCCGAGGTGTCTGGCACCGACCAACAGAGAAAACACTCGAACAGGTTCAAAAAACATTAGATAGCTTTGCTCGTGCAAATATTAACTTAGTATACTTAGAAGCTTTCTATCATGGCTATGTCATTTATCCTAGTGATGTCGCTGAGCAGCGCCCTGAATTTGCAGGGGGCGACATCTTACAAATGTTCATTGATGAAGCGAAAAAACGTGACATTGAGATTCATCTTTGGGTTGAAAATTTCTATGTCGGTCATACTTCATTTAATCCGAACTCACCCATTTTAGCGAAAAACCCTCACTGGGAAGCATTAAATAATAACTTAGAGCGTCCATCAACAAGGGAAGTTGGTTATATCTTTATGAATCCAGCCCATCCCGAGGTTCGCGATTTTTTATCAGAGTTATATAAAGAAATGGTGACGAATTACGATGTTGCAGGTATTCAGTTAGATTACATTCGATATCCTAATGGTGGTTTTGGTAACGATTATAGCTACGATGACTATAGCCGTAACGTATTTAAAGAACTATACGGAATGGATCCATTAGATATCCCTTCTCGTGACCATGAGATGAAGAAAAAATGGGATCTATGGCGCCAAAATAATATTACAACGTTTGTCGAACGTATTCATCAAGAAGTAAAAGAGATTAATTCAAAGATTACGTTATCGACAGCGATTTTCCCCCAAGTAAGTGATGCTATAAATGGAAAGATGCAGGATTGGCCGTTATGGGTTGAAGAAGGCTACTTAGATGTGATTGCTCCGATGGCCTATTACACGAGTCCACAGCAAGTGAAAGATGACGTAACCTTCATGCATAACCTAATGGATAACAAAACAGTTAATTATGCAGGGATCGCTCCGTATTTAAAGCTGTCACCGAAAGATATTGTGCAACAGGTCATTGGTGTTAGAGAAGCAGGAGCGCATGGCGTTGTCATGTTTGACTCAAAGAGCTTCTTTGATGACATGCTAAATGCACTTAGTGAAGGACCATTTAGCAAGCCAGCACTCGTTCCAGATGCTGATATTAAAAAATCGGTGGAACGGATGTTAGAAAATATCAACCATAAAATGGAACATATTTATTTACAAAAAGGCGGAATGACTACTGCTGAAAAAAGGGTTGTTGAAGTGCAGTTAGCAACAGTTTTAAGGAAGGCTGACTTTACAGCTGAAAAAGATGTTCAAAAAGTAGAAAAAACGATGGAGAACATCATGAAACGAATTGACAAACTCGTAAAAAATCAAGTAGTAGCAGAACGGATCTATGAAGACTTAGAGTATACGAAATATCTTGTGACGTATAAATTATGGAATGAGTTTGGGCTAGAGCCTACAGGACGGTAGTGATGTTAGCTAGTGGAACACAACAATGAACCGCTCGTTCTTTGTCACAGGAAAAGACGATTCCAAATTTTAGAGCTTTTAACGGACGCGAAAATTAGATAAAGTAGATTACTGAGTACCATTCCTTATTAGGTTGAAGGAATGGTACTCTCTTTTGGAGTTTTATTTCATCAATTAAAAAAATTTTGGAGAAACTATTCACAAAAGCACTTACATGTGTTAGTATTAGACTCATAGAAAGATAGCTTACTTGAAAGGAGCGTCTGTCTCCTTGGAACTTAAATTAACGAAATTCATACTTCAAAGCGAAATGTTGAATCGAGTACAGTCTTACTATTTATTAGAAAAGAAAGATCAGGGGCAAGATGTTGATTTACTATTTGTGCAAGATGGTGACGATTATTTGCAGCTTGGTCAGTTACAAGACGCTTTTCGGAAACTTAAGGATGAAAATAGGGGTGCCTTGATTTTAATTCCGCCAGGCACGTCGCTTGAGCGCTATCACTTTTATCATCCAAATGGTAACTCTCATCAAGCTTACCTATCATTCTTCTACGAAGAACTCATTCCACAAGTGGAAAAAATTTTTTCTGAGAAAAGAAAGCGTATTCACAAAATAGGACTTCTTGGTGACTCGCTTGCAGGTGCGGTAAATCTCGCGATTGCTGCCAAAAAGCCGAAGCGATGGACACATCTTTTACTTCAGTCAGCTGCGTTTTCAAACGAGAGTTATGAGCAAGTAAAGCAAGTATCGAATAATTGGAAGGTTTATCAAATGGTTGGTCAAAAAGAGGATGAATTTGTCTCGCCAATTACGGGTGAAGCATTGATGATCCTTACTAGAAATCGTTTGATGAAAGAAACCCTCGAAAACTTTGGAGCAACGATTACATATTTTGAACAACCAACAGATCATTTATGGGATGTATGGCGACAGGATTTACCTAGAGCCTTATCATATTTTTTTCAAAATTAAAAAGGGGAAGGATGAAACAATAATGTTAAAGACAAAGAAGTTTTTACTTGCTTGTGTAGTCATGATGTTAATGGTATTTGCAGCTGCTTGTAGTAGCAATGATGCCAACACAGAAAAAGAACCTGAACAAAACAATACGGAAGAACCAGCAAAAACAGATGAGGTTGCAGAAACAAAAGATCCAATTGAAATTGAGTTCTGGACAATGCAATTATCACCAACGTTTGATGATTATATTAATGGCGTAATCGCTGACTTTGAAGCGCAAAATGATCATATTAAAGTAAAGTGGGTTGACGTTCCTTGGGGCGACATGGAGACGAAAATTCTAGCATCTGTCGCTTCAAAAACAGCTCCAGACGTAGCGAACTTAAATCCACAGTTTGCGTCAAAGCTTGCTGAATTAGACGCACTTGTAAACATGGATGAAATGGTTCCAGCTGACATTCGTGCTCAATATTTCGAAGGTGTTTGGAATTCTAACAAGTTTGATGGTAAAACATTCGGTATTCCATGGTATTTATCTTCACAAGTAACAATGTACAACACAGCTATTTTTGAAGAAGCAGGCTTAGATACTGAAAAGCCTCCATTAACATTTGAAGAGTTAGCTGAAGTTGCGAAAACAATTAAAGAAAAAACGGGTAAGTTCGCGTTCTTCCCAGCGTTAGATGGAAGTCACTTCCTTGAGACATTAGTGATGAAAGGTGTAGACTTAACAAATGCTGACCAAACTCAAGCGGCATTTAATTCACCTGAAGGTATTGCGGCATTCCAATATTATGTTGACCTATACACAAATGGGTTAATCCCGCGTGAAGTATTAACAGAAGGTCATGGTAAAGCTGTTGATATGTATCAAGCAGGACAAATCGCGATTTTAGCATCTGGTCCGCAATTTTTAAACATTGTTGCTGAAAATGCACCAGATATTTTAGAAGCAACAAAAACGTCTACACAAATTACAGGTAAGACAAATAAGAAGAATACGGCTGCGATGAACTTAGTCGTACCAAAACAAAGTGAACATCAAGAAGCGGCTGTTCTATTCTCAATTTTTATCACAAATGCGGAGAACCAAGTTACGTTTGATAAAATTGTGCCAATCTTACCATCGATTGAAACAGCTTTGGACGATCCGTTCTTTAACGAGCTCCCTGCTGATCCAACACCAATTGACAAAGCGCGTTTAGTATCTGCTAGTCAATTACGTGATAGTGAAGTGTTAATTCCGCCAATGGCTAACTTTGAGGAGTTACGCACAGCTATGAACGAAGCGTTACACGGTGCGATGCTTGGACAATTGACAGCTGAAGAAGCGGTTAAACAAGCTGAGGAAAAGTGGAACAATATTTTATCGAAATAAAAAAAGAGTTGAATAGGAGAAAGGGGTTTTCTCCCTTTCTCCTTTCCTTTACAAAAGATGCTTAAATAGAAATGGTGGTGTTTTCGTTGAGAAGTGGGGATGATTTTTTTCGGAAAATAGAAGGTAAATTAATAGTTTCTTCGCAAGCGTTGAAAGATGAGCCCCTTTATGGACCGGAAATTATGGCTAAGATGGCTCGTGCTGCTGCAATTGGTGGAGCGGTTGCGATCCGTGCAAATGGCGCAAGTGATATCCGGGCAATCAAAAAGGAAGTTGACCTTCCGATCATTGGTTTGGTAAAAAGGGATTATCCAGATAGTGACGTTTATATTACAGCAACGAAAAAAGAAATTGATGAGTTACTGGCAGTTGGAGTATCGATGATAGCACTAGACGCAACATTTCAAACACGTCCTAATGGAGAAAGTTTAGAAACGCTTATTCGTTATCTAAAGGAAAAAGGACAGCGGATAATGGCTGATATTTCAACGCTTGAAGAAGGAAAGTTAGCTGCTCGAATAGGAGTAGATTGTGTTTCAACAACTTTATCAGGTTATACCTCGTACTCGAGACAACTTGATGAACCAGATTTTCAATTAATTGAAGAATTATCGCAACAAGTGAAGATCCCTGTCATTGCCGAGGGGAGAGTGTCAACACCTGAACAAGCGAAAAAAGCGTTGGAGTGTGGTGCTTACGCAGTTGTTGTTGGCTCAGCCATAACAAGACCACAACTGATAACGGAGAGTTTTGTTAAACAGATCGCAAAAATAGAAAGAAGGGTTTAGGATGTCTAATACGCAAGCACAATCAAATAGTAAATTAAGTGGGTTAATTAGTAGTTATTATCCGTCATTAACGAAATCCGAGCAAAAGGTCGCAAGCATTGTCCTTCAACAAATGGAGAAGGTCATTTACTACTCTGTCACTGATCTTGCTGATGCAGCAGAGGTTGGTGATGCAACTGTATTGCGCTTTTGCCGCAAAATTGGTTTGAAAGGCTATCAGGAATTTAAGTTGGCAATTGCTAAAGATTTGACCATAGTTTCTCAGGAAGAAGAGAACGGCAATGGCAAGCCTCAGAGCTTAACGATGTCAATTGCCCAATATACGAAAAATGCAATTGATGAAACAATCCATCTACTAGAAGAAGCGACATTACGAGAGACGATTACGATACTTGATCAAGCAAAGTCGATTCATTTCTTTGGGGTTGGAACATCAGGTATTACCGCTCTTGATGCAAAAAATCGCTTTTTACGAATTGGTCGCAGAACAGATGCGATTATTGATCCACATATTCAGGCGATGACAGCGGCAACGCTAGGACAAGGTGATGTTGTTGTCGGACTTAGTGTATCAGGTAGTACCAAGGATACAATTGATTCGCTTGAACTAGCAAAGGAAAACGGTGCAACAGTTGTTGCAATGACATTTTACGCACGTTCGCCAATTACGAAGACGGCAGATCTCGTCTTACTAAGTGGCGGCAAGGAATCCCCGCTAGAAGGTGGCTCATTAGCGGCTAAAATCTCGCAGTTGTTTATTATTGATATCTTATGTACAGGTCTTGCCTTAAAGGATAAAAACTACTCGCTTGATATGAAGCAAAAAACTGCTCAAGCGGTAGTCGGAAAGATTTACTAGTTGTGGTGCCAGGCACCAAACTTTACTTCGAGTGGTGCCTGGCACCACAACAGGAGGATCAATAGTATGAAGAAAGTAATTGGGATTGATGTCGGTGGTACGGGAGTCAAGGGAAGTCTTGTCCTTGAAAATGGCGAAGTCCTAAAGGCGTATAAAGTGGCCACAGATATAACATTAGGAAGGCAAGGGATTTTAACATCGATATTTGCAGTCGTTGATTATCTCATCGAGAGCGAAGAGATTATCGGAATTGGCATAGGGACCGCTGGAAGAGTCAATGTTACGACGGGCGAAGTCGTCTTTGCTACTGCTAACTTGCCAGGGTGGCAAGGGGTCAGCCTTAGCAATGTGCTAGCAGAACGCTATCAACATCCTTGTGTTGTCGAAAACGATGCGAATGCAGCTTTACTTGGTGAGCTATGGCAAGGGGCAGCAACAGATCCAGCTTTGACATCTGTTACGATGTTAACTCTTGGTACAGGTGTCGGTGGGGCGAACGCAATTGGTCGAAAAATCATCCATGGTGGCCATTTTCAAGGTGGAGAGTGGGGGCATGTTGTCTTTGTACCTGATGGTAGATCGTGTAATTGCGGGATGAATGGTTGTTTAGAGCAGTATTTATCGGGTACTGCGCTAGTCTCGATGACAAATGAAGCGACGGGAATGGAGTTCCAACATGGTCAAGACATCTTTGCAACTTATCAAGCTGGAAATGAGACAGTCGCAAAAATCGTAGATATTTATATTGACCATCTCGCTTTGGCCATCTATAACATCTCGATTACCCTTGATCCAAAGGCTGTCATCATCGGTGGTGGAGTCATTGATTCAAAAGCGATTTGGTGGCCGTTACTTATTGAAAAACTAGCAAACTATCAGGTGTTAATGAAGGTATTTCCTGCTCAGTTAGGAAACCGTGCTGGAATGTTAGGAGCTGCAAAGCTCGCGATCGATTATGTAAGAGAAGGAGGGAACTAAGATGCGAAGAGGTCCATTAACGCCATTCTTATTTTTACTACCTGGGTGTGTAATCTTAGGGGCATTTATTTTTTATCCAATGCTACAAGCCATTTGGTTGAGCTTTACTGACTATAATATGATCCAAGATGCCAACTTTATCGGCATTGATAACTATACGAAATTATTTAATGATGATTTGTTTTGGAAAGTTCTAGGTCAAACTTTTTTATATTTAATTTTCGTTGTTCCTGCCCTCGTCATCATTCCTATTTTCATCGCAATTTTAGTTAATCAACCGTTAAAAGGGATTTCATTTTTCCGCTCAGCCTATTACGTACCTGTTGTTACTTCAATGGTTGTTGTTGGGATTATGTGGAAGTGGGTTTATGCTGATACAGGAGTTTTAAATTACTTACTAGAATCTGCAGGAATTATTAATAGCCCTGTGTACTGGTTAACTTCGACCTCAACATCTATTTTTGCAGTCATGGCTGTGACGGTTTGGAAGGGACTTGGCTACTACATGGTCATTTATTTAGCAGGTCTTCAATCCATTCCATCACATTTATATGAAGCGGCAAAAATTGACGGTGCTAACAAGTGGAAACAAATCATCCATATCACCATTCCACTGTTAATGCCTTCAATTATGATTGTAACGATCATGTCTTCAATTTCTGCCATGAAGGTATTTGAAGAGATTTATGTCATGACAGGTGGGGGACCACTAAACAGCTCAAAAACTCTAGTGTTTTATATTTATCAAGAAGCTTTTGAGAAGTTGCAAATGGGTTATGCTAGTGCAGCTGGTGTTGTCCTGTTCCTCATTACGTTAGTTCTCTCGATCATTAACATAAAGTTCATGAGTAAAAAAGAAGATGCGGTGAAGGGGTGATACGATGATGAACATAGTTCAAACAGTAAACAAACAAAAAACAACGATACCCATCAAACCACGAAAAAAATGGAGTGGCAAAGAAATTTTCAAAAAGATTTGTATTTACACCGTTTTAATATTCATTACCTTCATTACGATTGGACCGTTTTTATGGCTGCTTTCGACATCGTTAAAATCAGGTAGCGAAAACATTTTTCAATATCCACCTGTATTTATCCCTGAAAATCCTACGTTAAGTAACTATACGGCAGTCATGGAGTTCTTTCCATTCTGGAAATATTTATTTAACAGTGTTGTAGTTTCAGTATTAACGGTACTTTTAAATATCCTATTTTGTTCATTGGCAGCCTATCCGTTGGCCAGAATGCAGTTCAAAGGAAAAAATATCGTCTTTATTTTAATCATTAGTACGATGATGATTCCATTCCAACTATTAATGATTCCAATCTATATTATGGCGTTAAACCTTGGCTTACAAAACACGTATGCAGGGCTAGTATTACCACATGCGACAACAGCGTTTGGAATTTTCCTGATGCGCCAAGCTTTCATTACCATACCTTACGAATTGGATGAATCAGCGCGGATGGATGGAGCAAGCTCATTTCGGATTTGGTGGCAAATTCTTATGCCACTAGTGAAACCAGCGACAGTTACGTTAGCGATTTTTACATTTATGATGGCGTGGGGAGATTTCTTATGGCCGCTAATCATCTTAAATGATACGAGTATGTACACGTTACCACTTGGGGTTAATGCGTTAGCAGGAAGCTTTACGTCAAACTGGCGTTACATTGCCGCTGGTTCAGTGCTTTCAGTGCTACCAATTATTATTTTCTTCATCTTTATGCAACGTTACTTTATTGATGGAGCGATGAAAGGGGCAGTCAAAGGATGACGAAAAAACGTTACACATGCCATGTCGTCTTTCAAACTCATTGGGACCGGGAGTGGTACTTCCCGTTTGAGGTGTTTCGTCATCGCTTAGTTCAAGTCATGAAACGGATTGTCACAGGCTTAGAAAAGGGCGAAATCAAACAGTTCGTTCTAGACGGGCAAATGGCAGCTTTAGAAGATTACTTAGAAGTCTGTGAGCCGAGTATGGCTCGGCGCGTCAAAAAACTGATTATTGATGAAAAAATTGTGATTGGACCGTGGTATGTGTTGGCTGATGAGTTTCTCGTTAGTGGGGAATCGCTCGTTCGAAATCTCGAGATTGGCTTAAAACAAACGAAACGATTTGGAAAATCACAAATGGTCGGCTATTTGCCAGACACTTTTGGTCATGTTAGTCAGATGCCGCAGTTATTGCAGGGGTTTGACATTGATAATGCTGTGCTCTGGCGCGGTTTAAAGTCTGAGCAGTCTGAGCTCTATTGGCAAGCACCAAATGGCTCAAAGGTATTCACTGTCTTTTTACCGGAAGGCTATTATCAGCCAGTGTTAGATAGTGAAAATCCTAATGAAGCAATTGCGAGCTATGTTGAAAAGGTGAAACCTTATGCAACAACGACGCAGCTACTGTTAACAAATGGGGGCGATCATTTAATGCCTCGTTATGGAGATAAAACCGGACAAATTAACGAGTTCAACGTTGACGATGTCGATTTTATCGAAAGTACGTATGAACAATTCATTCATGAGTTGCAGACTCATGCAACGAGCGACTTACCGACTCATTATGGAGAAATGCGTTCCAATGAGCATGCCTATATTTTACCGAACGTTCTTTCAACAAGAACTTATTTAAAAGAGCAAAACCAACGAATCGAAGACGAACTTACAGGTTATACAGAACCACTACTAGCATTATGTACGATTGGAACAGCTGATTATCCCGAGCGGTATTTAGAAGAGACATGGAAGCTCCTCATCAAAAACCACCCTCACGATAGTATTTGCGGCTGTAGTGTTGATGAGGTTCACCGTGAAATGGAAACGCGGACAATGAAGCTTGGGCAAAGGGTTGAGGCGCTACAAAACGAGGCGTTAACGACTGCCCTTGTTGTTGATCCTTCGGTAAGTGGTGAAGGTGCTTGGAAGCCGTTTGCTGATGACTCAACTTTTACTGTTTTTAATCCCCATCCAAGAAGTTTTAAGGGCTGGGTTAAGGGAACCATTTGGCTTGAAAGAGGGAAAGAAACAAGTTTTATCCTAAAGGATGTTCATGGAAAGTTATATGAACCAACGATTATCAACGTAACTGAATCGAGATATTTTGAATCGCCATTAGACGGTTTTCCAGAATTTCGCGACGCTACGTATGTCGAGCTTGCCTTTTATGTTGAGGGCCTAGCAGCTACTTCGTTAACATCATTTGAAGTTGTTAGTGGTGAGGCACTCCAGTTACAAAAGCAGCTGACAAACTCCATAGAAAATGAGTTTCTAGCCATTGAGCTTGAAAAAGATGGGACGTTAACGGTTACGAATAAGCTAACTGGTAAAACAGTGAGTGGGCTCCAACAGTTTTACAGCTCTTTAGATGCCGGAGATGAATATAATTATTCGCCACCTCTAAACGATGTTGTTACCTATGCGATATTAGTTGATGAGCCAGTTGTCGTGAAGAGTGAGCGAGTCGAGCAATTGAGCTACCAATTAGAGTTAGTGCTACCTAGTGGCTTAAATGAGGAACGAACCGGTGCTGTGGCTACCTATGTAAAAAATTGTATTGATGTAACCGTTACTTTATTTGCTGGAGAGCGCCAAGCCGAAGGGAAGCTGAACGTAACAAACAAAGCGAAAGATCAGCGGTTGCGTCTGAAGTACCCACTTGGAGCAGTCGTTGAGCAGACGTATAGTGACTCAGCGTTTGACATTGTTGAACGTCCTGCAGTGAAAAACGAACAGTTTGACGCAGCGAAGCAGAAGGAAGTCGCTGTCGTTGTTGAACCTGCACTATCGTTTATCCGTGCGAGTGATTTTGCCTTTTTCCACCGTGGCTTACAAGAGTATCAAGTTGTTGGCGGTGTTGAGCAAGATACACTTGAAGTTACTGTGCTTCGTAGTGTCGGCTGGCTCTCTAGAGATGATTTACGCACAAGAGGTGGCGGTGCTGGTCCCCATTTGGCAACGCCTGAGGGGCAATGTATTGGTAGGTATACCTTTGAGTTTGCGATTGGATATGTTGCAAGTGAGGATACGAACGCGAAGCTCGCCAGCAGGGCCCAAAAGTTTCGTCTACCGCCAAGAATATACCGTGGTAAAAATCAGTCCACTCAATATGAACGGATGATCGAGATTGATAATGAAACGCTGCAGTGGAGTGCAATGTATCGTAGTGGCAATGGAATTTTGTTAAGACTATGGAATCCTGCTGCTGACTGTCAGGAGTTCACCTTAAATAGTAGTCGTCATATTGCCGGTATTACGAAGGTGAAATTATCTGGTGAAGCGACATGCTGTGATGATACATTCAGCCTTGCACCGAAAGAGATTGCGACGTATATCATTGAGTTTCAGGAGGGGTTGAAAGCATGAACAAGAAACTAGCCCTTATTCCCGTAGATGCGAGACCTGTCACTCGTGAACTGCCAACACAAATCGCGGCGATAGCTGACTGGGAGGTTCTTGTGCCTGATAAAGATCAGTTAGGATTTTTAAAGGAACCAGGGAAGACTAGTGAACTAGCAACGTGGTTGTTAGCTGTTGCCGAGGAGGTTGATGGCTTTGTCATTTCAACGGATATGCTTGGCTATGGGGGTCTCGTTCCCTCACGAATTAATCAAGACAATGAAGCTGTTATAAGGGAACGTATCGAAATTTTACAAGAGCTTAATAGGAAGTTTCCTCATAAAAAAATCATGGCATTTAGTGCGACAATGCGAATTTCTAATAATTATGTAAATGAGGAAGAAAAGGAATATTGGAGTGAGTACGGTGAGGAGCTTTGGTCATATTCGTACCATTCTCATCGCTATGAAAAAACGAATTGTACTGATTCAAAGGATAAGGTTGCAGCGTTAGTCGCAGTCATTCCAAACTCAATTTTACAAGATTACAAGGCAACGCGTGAAAAGAATTTCAACGTCAATCTTTCCATGTTTGATTTGGTTGAGAGCGGTGTGATTGATGTTTTGATTTTCCCGCAAGATGATACGTCAGAATACGGGCTGAATATTCGTGAACAAGAAAGCTTAGTTCGTGAAGTAGCCAAACGTTCGTTGTTTTCGAAGGTATTTATTTACCCAGGCGCAGACGAAGTAGCTAGTGTTTTAATTGCGAGAATGATATATGCGCTTGAGAATGTTACGCCACCAGTCTTTTTCCCGGTATTTAGTGGTGAAAAAGGCGCTCTATCAACGGCAATGTATGAGGATCGCCCCCTTGTTGAATCGGTGAAGGGCCAAATCTATGCTTTTGGTAGCTATATATTAGAGAGTAGTGTTGATGCAGACATCGTTTTAGGTGTCAATGTACCTGGTAAGCGCCAGGGTGACCTTGCGTTGCAGAAATTTTTGGAAGAGGTTGATACTCAGGATCGAAATATAGGTGAGTGGATCCTTCGCTTACAGCATTACTTGAAGAAAGGGAAGGCCGTAGCTATTGCAGACGTTGCGTATGCAAACGGGGCAGATGGTGCGTTAATCCCAAGGTTACTAGAGTCAATGAATATCGGAGCGTTGTGCGGCTTTGCGGCGTGGAATACAGCCGGAAATACGCTAGGTACAGTCGTTGCCCAAGCTGCGATGGTGCATCTACAGCAGGTTAAGGGTGACGAGTTTCAATCAAGATTACTCGAACAGCTGACATTACGATTGCTAGATGATTATCTCTACCAAACGGTCGTCCGTCAAGAAGTGAGAACCGTCGTGAACGATCAAGATCCAGCACTAGCTTCAATAGTATCAGCGGTGTTTAACAAACGCGCAAATGAATTTCTACAGAAACTAGAAGTAAACTACGAAATTCACAATCTCTACCTACCATGGAACCGCACATTCGAAATCGGTATCGAATTAAAATAGGTGCCAGGCACCCTAGATAGACATTTTTGCCGAAATGTCCATCTAGGGTGGACAGTAATGCCATTTCCATAAGATGTACACGTAGGATGGAAATTAACGTGGATTTGTCTTTTTATGGTGCCTGGCACCAATAACTTGGCACTAATCAACTATATAGAGGGGGAGCATTATGACGAAGGTGATGAGGGCAGAGGTCATTGTCATTGGTGGTGGCATTGGTGGTTGTACTGCAGCATTAGCAGCCGCCAAGCTTGGTAGACATGTGATCATGACTGAGGAAACGAAATGGATTGGTGGTCAATTAACGAGCCAGGCTGTTCCGCCAGATGAGCATAAATGGATCGAACAATTTGGTTGTACGAGTACATATCGCGATTTTCGTGACCGGGTGAGAGCCTATTATCGTGACAATTATCCATTAAAGGAAGAAGCTAAAAATAATCCGATCTTAAATCCTGGCAATGGCTGGGTGAGTCGGATCGCCCACGAACCACGTGTCGCCCTGACTATTCTGTATGATATGCTTATGCCTTATCTAAGCAGCGGCAAAGTAGCAATCCTCCTAGAAACGAAACCAGTGGCGGCTTCGGTCGAAGATGATACCGTAAACAGCGTGACGGTGGAACGGTTTGATCGCCATGAGCGGATCACCCTTATCGGTCACTATTTTCTAGATGCAACAGAATGCGGTGATTTATTACCGCTAACGGGCGTTGAGTATGTGACAGGTGCCGAATCAAAGAGTGACACTGGAGAATATCATGCTCCTAATGAAGCTAATCCACAAGACATGCAGTCAATCACTCATGTGTTCGCTGTTGAGTATTTAGATGGCGAAGATCACACGATTGAAAAACCTGCGCAGTATGAATTTTGGAAAGCGTATCAAGCGCCGTTTTTACAACATAAGCAGTTAAGTTGGTATGCTCCTGATGCTGCGACAGGTGGTTCAAAGCCATTTGAAATGTTTCATCATGAAGATTTATGGGGGTTATGGGATTATCGTCGCATCATTGATCGTTCAATCTATGAAGATGGATTTTATGATGGTGATATTTCCTTAATTAACTGGCCACAAAATGACTATTGGTTAGGTTCAATCCTTGATGTCAGTGAAGAAGAACGGAAGAAGCATCTAGAAGGGGCAAAACAACTAAGCTTATCTGTTCTCTACTGGCTGCAAACAGAGGCACCTCGCCCTGATGGCGGTAAAGGGTATCCTGGTTTACGCCTGCGCCCAGATGTATTGGGGACCGAAGACGGCTTTGCGATGCATCCATACATTCGGGAATCGCGACGGATAAAGGCACTGTTTACGATCGTTGAGGAATATATCAATGCTGACGCCCGTGGTGCTCTAGGGATTAAGGAATACGATGATTCAGTCGGTGTCGGCTCTTATCACATCGATTTACACCCGACTACTGTTACGGGACAGTTTTTTTATACGAACAGTTATCCATTTGAAATTCCGTTAGGTAGTCTGATCCCAATTCGAGTGAAAAATCTACTCCCGGCTTGTAAAAATATTGGCGCAACCCATATTACCAACGGTTGTATTCGCGTCCATCCAGTAGAATGGAATATTGGAGAGTCAGTTGGCTATTTGGCAGGATTTTCGATCCAGAAAAATGTTTTACCACGCCAAGTGAGAGAAAATAAACAATTACTAAAAGAGTTCCAAAGCTTATTAGTAGAACAAGGGATTGAATTACACTGGGACCCATCAGTGAACGAATCGCTAATTGGGAAAGGGTGAAACGAATGAAAAAGCTCCTTTTGCGAAAAGCCAGTGTTTATGAGGAAACTTTACTAATAGAAAATGGAACGGTTGTCATTGAGGGTGAAAAAATAACGTTTGTTGGTTCTAACTATGATACCAATGAACCATATGAGGAAATCGTTCTTCCAGCTTCGTACAACATCATTCCTGGTATGATTGATATTCATATTCACGGAGCGGGTGGTGCGGACATGATGGATGCGACCCCTGAGTCTCTAGAAAAGATCGCTACGCTTTTACCTAGAGAAGGGACGACTAGTTTCTTGGCGACAACAATCACCCAGTCTGACGCCGCAATCGAAAAAGCGCTTGAAAATATTGCTTCCTACTCAAATAAAGATAATGCCGAGGTATTAGGTATTCATCTTGAGGGGCCATTTATTAATCAAGAGATGGCCGGAGCGCAACCGAAACAGTATATTTCAAGGATAGATTTGGAAAAATTTAAACGTTGGCAACGGCGTTCTGGTAATCAGATCAAACTGGTTACTTTTGCCCCGGAACTTGAAGGCAGCAGGGAGTTCGTCCAATTTTTAGCAGCCGAAGGTATTGTTGCCTCGGTTGGTCACTCTAATGCTGTCTTTACAGACGTGAAAGAGTTAACAGATATCGGTCTCACGCATGCGACCCATTTATTTAATCAAATGCGTGGGTTGCATCATCGTGAACCTGGAGTTGTTGGCGCTGCCTTTTTACTCGGAAATGTTACGGCGGAACTCATTGTTGATGGACTACATGTCTGTCAGGAAACTGTTCAACTTGCTTATCAAGTAATCGGAAAAGAACGATTAATATTAATAACTGATGCGATGCGCGCCAAAGGGATGGGAAACGGTGTCTTCGATCTAGGTGGTCAAGCAGTGAAAGTTTCTGCGGGAAAAGCAGTCTTAGAAGATGGCACACTCGCTGGTAGTGTTTTGAAAATGAACGATGCTCTGAAAAATATGATGAACTACACTGGCTGTTGTTTACGTGACATTACCGTAATGACCGCTGTAAATCCAGCCAAAAAAATAGATGTTTTCGATCGCAAAGGTAGTATAGCGGTTGGAAAAGATGCTGATTTGGTTGTTTTAAACGAAAGCAATGAAGTAGTGATGACGTTTTGTCGTGGCAAGCTTGTATGGTGCCAGGCAACAATGAATACAAATTAGGTGCCTGGCACCAATGAAAGTTCACTTTCGCCAATACGGATATAAATGTGTCCGACACACAAGCATCCAATCGAAGAAAGTGAACTTTCCTGTAGAGCCTATTTACAGGGTAGGCACAAATCAGTTTTCAAGGGGGATCTCCATGAAAATCAATATCGTGAAAAATATCGATGAATTAAGTTTACTTGCAGCGAGAAAGATCATTGAAAGAGTAAGAAAACAGCCGACAACAGTTCTAGGTCTTGCTACAGGTTCGACACCGCTTGGGACTTATTATAAACTAGTTCAAGATTATCGAGATAATAAAACGTCATATAAACATGTGACGACATTCAATCTTGATGAATATGTTGGCTTAACTTCTGCTGACCAAAATAGTTACAATTATTATATGAGAGAACACTTATTTAAGAGCATTAATATTAACCCGAATCAGACGTTCTTACCAAATGGGGTAGGGATTGATCCTGCTATAGAATGCGATAAGTATGAAGCCAAGATTAGCGAAAGTGGCGGTATCGATTTACAAATACTTGGATTAGGGGAGAATGGTCATATTGGTTTTAATGAGCCAGGCACTTCGTTTTCAAGTAGAACTCATGTTGTTTCATTAGCTGAATCAACGAGAGAAGCAAATTCCCGTTACTTTAATAGTTTATCAGATGTTCCAACGAAAGCGATCACCATGGGAATTGAAACGATTATGGAAGCCAGAGAGGTTCTCCTGCTTGTGTCTGGTGAAAGAAAAGCAAAGGTGCTTCGTGAAGTCCTAGAAGGGACAATTACTGAAAAAGTTCCAGCAACCGTATTAAGAAATCACTCGAATATTACCATTATTGCTGATGAAGCTGCTGTCAAATGTTTAACAAAACATTGTCAAATATCATCATAAGTCAATATCTTGAAAAAATTGCTTGATGAAAGGAAAGCGTCGTGTGCGTTCCTCAGGAGTGAGATGAATGCACTCCTTTTTTGACTTAGACAAAGAAAGGAATGGTAGCCATGTTTAAGCATACCATTGGTGTCGATTTAGGTGGTACAAATCTTCGTGTCGCCTTAGTTTCTGAAAGCGGTAGGATTATAAAAGAATTATCACGGAAAACTGAGGCAAATAAAGGTCCGGATTTTGTCCTTGCCAATTTGGTTGAAATGATTAAAACGACTCAAGGAGATAATGAAGTTGGGTCAATTGGAATTGGTTGTCCCGGTCCACTTGATCCTTATCATGGCGTGATCCTAAGCCCACCTAACTTGCCGGGTTGGGATGAGGTTCCTCTTGTCCAAATGCTTGAACAGCATTTTTCTGTTCCTATTGTTCTTGATAATGATGCCAATGCTGCAGCCCTTGCCGAAGCAAAATTAGGAGCTGGCGTGGGTCATCAAAGTGTGTACTATATTACATGGAGTACAGGAATTGGTGGTGGTTTTGTTATTGATGGGAAATTGTTCAAGGGTGCTCAAGGTTATGCCGGAGAAATCGGCAACATGATCATTCAGCCGAAGGGATACCAACACGCTAACCTAAATGCAGGTGCGTTAGAAGCAGTAGCAAGTGGAACTGCAATTGGCAGAATTGGGAAGCTTAAACTAGGAATTTCAGGTGGGGCAGAGGAAGTATTTCGGTTGGCCGAACAGGGACAGATAGAAGCTATTGCAATATTAGAAGAAGCTGTTGACTACTTAGCGATGGGAATGGCAAATATCGTTCATTGCATAAACCCTGAAGTTTTTATCTTAGGTGGTGGCGTGATGCAGTCGAAAGAGTTAGTCTTTGAGAAACTTCTCGATACAGTAAGAGGGTATGTTTACCCAACATTGCAAGACCAAATTCTAATAAAGCCTGCAGCCTTAGAAACAAAGGCTGGTATTATTGGGGCAGCTTTGCTTCGATAAATTTAATGCGTAAAATAGCCACCGTCTCTCGTAAGAAGATGGCTATTTTTATTTGTTCTGGATAATGAGGTCGGTCTACTTCAACAATCTTGAATAGCCCCAGATGGCATCATATTCTCCTAAGTAATGACCTAATCTTTTAAAGTTAGTTTGAATTTCTAGTGCGGTTTTTTCATTAATTATAGTTTCAGGAATAGTTAGATTTTCTTGTTCAGATGGTGGTAGATTTGGTTGCTTTTTTGGTGGTGGAGTAGTGGTATTGACTAATTTGGATGGAGGATTTCGTAACGTTTTGATTGTTTGAGCACCGACAAGTCCGTCTACAGTTAAGCCGTGCTCATGTTGGAACGTTAGAACAGCCAGCTCAGTAGCTTCATCAAAGCTGCCGCTATCACCAGGGCTATATCCAAGAATGGCAAGTGCGTTTTGTAAATCTATTACTTGTTCGCCATGGCTACCAAGCTGTAAAACTGTATGTCTACCTATTGTTGGTGCAGAACCCATCGTTGTTTCAATAATCTCATTACCATAAGTTTTGGCAATCGCGTCAAAGGAGCTTGTCGAAGTAGTGATGATAACCTGGGTGTTTTCTGCTACAATATCAAACAGCCAGATTACTTCATCATTATGCATGCGAATACAGCCTTTGCTCACATAATTTCCGATCGAAGCAGAGTTACTATTGCCATGAATCGCATAAGTAGTTCCCCATGTCCCTCGTGCGTTTAGGCCAAGCCAACGAGGTCCAAGTGGATTCGTTGGATCGCCTCCTGGAATATTATCTTTATAATAAGGCCTATTGACGATCTTATTGACAATCTTAAAGTTTCCTTCGGGTGTTAAAGTAGGGCTTTTTCCAGTTGCTACTTGAAATATCCGATTAAGCTGATTATTTTCATAATAGGCCAATTCGTTACTTGCTTTGTTAATAATAATGAATTGTCCTCCCTGTGCGGATGTTGATGCAGGAATTAAAAAAGAAAAGAAAAAGCATAAAATAAACGAATAGATTAATAGTCTCTTCATAATAAAACCTCCCGGCTGCTAAGCTGCTAGTTAATGTGTATTCTGTATAGCCTGTAATGGTTACGGTTAAAATCCGTCGATTTTTTAAAAAATAGCTTCAGCAATGTCTAGAATGGTCAGAGCCTCCTCCTTAGAGAATTGTTAGTATCTAATCCAATAGACGTCAAATAATGGAAAAAGTTACAAACAATTTTACTAGGTGCCTGGCACCTAATATGGACAAAAGACTAAAATGTTCACCCTACGTGTACAAAAACAAAGGTACCTGACAGAGTAGCTGATTTAGCGTTGTTGCATGTGGCAACTTACGGAATAGGTCTTCCTAAAATCGTTAGGCATGAAAAATAAGAGACATACATATATCATAAGGGAATCACTTCTTGTTATTAGTGAAGGAGGAAATCCCAGTGAAGGTAGTAGAGTATAGCGTTATTATTAATAAACCAGTTAATGAAGTCTTTTCTTTTATCGAGGATTTGAGGAACAGATCGAAGTGGGAACACGGTGTGATTGCAGTGGAAGTACTTTCGGGGAAATACGAGGAACGAGGCGCAGTAATTCAAATTACGAATCAAGTGTTAGGCAAAAAAATGGAGACCATTGCTGAGGTAGTGGAATATGAGGAAAACAAACGTGTCGTTTGTCGAGCCGAGAAGCCATTCATGCATGAAATTGCTAACATTTATGAGGATATGAATGGGAAAACGAAATTCACCCGCAGAGCCACTGCTAACGTAGATAGTCACAGCAGTTTAACAAAATTTACTTCAGCATTATTAGTCAAAAAGATAGAAAGTGTCTTTCAGAAAACCGTTCAAAATGCAAAAGTCGAAGTTGAAAAAGCTACATAACAAATTAATCAACAAAGAGAGGTTACCCTTAAAACAAAGTAACAGTCACCTCGGACGATTCGAGGCGAATAGAAAGTGAGATCTAACCGACGCTATGGACTTTTTACTAGATATAACTTTTTAGGTGTGTAATAGGTAGTGCTTCTCAGAAATAGTAATTGGGTTTTAATAAAAACTAAAAAACTTTAATACCTTTATCCTATTTTTTTATTTAATCGTTGTAGTATACTAATCATATGCAAAATCCGACATCAACCGACGATATTTGAGGTAAAGGAGTTAGGGAAATGCTTTTAGGTTTATTGCTTCAAAGAGAAACTTTAAAAAAAGCGTCTTATGCGACATGTCCAAGTTGCCTGAAAAAAAGTGAAGTAGATTTGTGGGATAAGCAAACTAGGGCGTTCCTTGGCGATGACATTCCTAGTATTAAGAATGCTAAAAAAACAAAGATCCCGTATCAATGTCCAGAGTGTTATTCTGGTCATTTGTCAAAGAGTATAAAAATAACTTAATTAAAAATGGAAGATATAACAGCTTAACCTATTACTATAAATTAAGATAATAGAAATAGGACAATAGAGAAGAGGTAGCCTTGTGCTGCCTTCTTCTTTTTTTATTCAGTTTTTTTAAGATGAAAGTTTCCTTCCTTGAATTTACCGTTAGTTGTTTATTTGATCGATCTTTTGGTGATGATAATTGTATATTTTCCCGAAGGAAGTTACTATATGACACAAATTGCATTGACCGACCTACTAAAAGTAATAAACTCATGGAGCTATACTGGCATCCAATCAAATTCAAAACTAATAGAGGAAGGAAATATATTTGTTGCTATTGATGGGACGGCTGTTGACGGTCATAAGTATATTGAGGATGCCATAAAAAGTGGAGCAATAGCTGTTGTTGGACAGAAGGATGTAAGAGGTCTTTCTGTACCATATTTCCAAGTTAGCGACACTCGTCTGGCGATTGGTTTATTGGCTGCTAATTTATATGAGTATCCGTCAACAAAGCATACAATTATTGCAATAACTGGTACAAATGGAAAAACAACGACAGCTTATTTAATTAGACATATTCTAGAGTATGCAGGTGAGAGTTGTTCATTATTTGGAACTGTTGAACACGCAATTAATGGCAAGAAAATTCCTGCCATAAACACAACACCTGACGCAAACTTGTTGCAAAGGTTACTATCTGAAAGTAATGATCGTTATGTTGTCATGGAGGCTTCCTCACATGGAATTGTCCAGCATCGGCTAGAAGGCACGAAAATCGACTATGGGTTATTTACAAATTTGAGCCATGATCATTTAGATTATCATGGGAATTTTGAGAATTACTTTCAAGCTAAAGCACAACTTTTTAATAAACTAAAAAATGATGGTGAAGCGATCATAGGTAGTTATACACCGTGGGGGCTTAAGTTAAAAAAACAATTGCGAGCACAGAGAAAAATTGTTTCAACTTTTGGTGAAAGAGACGAAGATGACCTCCACTTACTTTCAGTTGATAGTTCTAAAAGAACCAGTTTTCAAATAAGGGAAGGCTTTCGAAAAATTGAACTAAATGCACCACTTCCAGGTATACATAATATCTGGAATACAATGCAAGCCTACTTAGTATGTAGAAGAATTGGTTTAGAAACGCCTGAAATTGTCGAAGCATTGAGAACTTTTACTGGAGTGCCTGGACGGTTCGAACAATTTTCTTTTCCAAGGAGAGCAAAGTTTATTGTCGATTATGCTCATAGCCCCGATGCAATCGCACATAGTTTAACAACGTCAAGACATATGACAAAAGGAAGGCTTGTTCATATTTTTGGGTTTCGTGGAAAACGTGATCGCCAAAAAAGAGCAACAATGGTAGAGACATCAGCACAATTTAGTGATGAAGTCATCCTTACCTTAGATGATTTAAATGGCGAAGAATTAGAAGAGATGATAAAGGAAATGAATAGTATCATCTCAAAAGTCGGTCAAGGTAAAACGAAAGTGATCCTAGATCGAACAGAAGCCATCAAATATGCGTGGGAAACGACTAAATTTAGCGATACGGTGATCATAACAGGAAAAGGTCCAGAAAAATATAAACAGCGCTTTTTAATGCCGAGCAATTCTGATCAAGAAACGATATCTTACTTAGAACACTTAAATTAGAAAAAAGAACAAGAGCATCTTGCTTTTGTTCTTTTGAGCGTCAGTTCCAGATATTAAAAATCGCTTTCTACATATGCTAATAGATCTATCTCTATTTTTAAAAAAACTCACTTTGAAATAATTGACACTGTTTCAGTTTCAAGCACATCAATTTCCTGTTTGAAAGTAAACCAACCATATAAAAAGTGAATTGGGATGAACATTCTCGCGCGATGAAATTGCAAATCTTTGATCATTGGTAAACCAATGTCACTAGAAGCTTTTGCGTGCACTGTTGCTCGATTAATTTGTTCAAAAATTTGTCGGACAACGTCTTCTGTTATATATAAATCGTTATTAAATTCTATTAACGAATTTTCGGTACTTAGTTGTTCATTACCAATTGTTATTTTGAGAGTGCTTGGAAAAATTAAAAGTTTATCGAGATACTTTTTGTTATATTTCTCCCTTTCTGCAAAAGCTCGCTCAAACAACTTTCCGGCATCTAAATAGCGTTCGTTAGGTTGCCCATATAAAATTACCGAAATATAATCATAGCCATCTTTATTGGCAAAGCTTACTAACGTATATCTGGCTGGAGTTGTAAATCCTGTTTTCCCACCAGTAATCTCTGGCGTGTATAACGGACTATTTGGTTGAAGATGTTGATTGGTTGATTTCCAGTTTCTTATCGATTCCTCGCCATCTTCACGAGTGAAGGTAGCCCTATATCTAGCGGTACTAATGAGTGGGGTAAATCCGTTTATTTTTGTAGCTGCGTAACCTATTTTGGCCAAATCTTCTGCGGTTGTATATTGATCAGGATCATGGTAGCCATGAGGATTCGTAAATTGTGTGTTAGTTGCTCCTAATTCAATGGCTTTTTGATTCATTAACTCAACAAAAGCTTCTTCGGACCCGGCTATATGAACTGCTATGGCAACGGCCGCATCATTTCCAGACGGAAGCATTAATGCGTATAAAAGTTGTTCAAGAGTAAGCCTATCTCCTGGGCGGATGTGAGCTTTGGAACTGTCGTAAGGAATATTTTCAATCTCACTTGAGACGGTCACGTCTTCGTTTAGATCTCCCAGTTCTAAGGCAAGTAAAGCAGTCATGATTTTTGTTGTGCTAGCAGGGTAAAGACGCTCGCTACTATTCTTTGAAAACATAACACTACCTGTTGTTGTATCAACAATAATAGCTGCTTTAGCTTCGACTTCTTCCCAAAACGTGAGCGGTGGTAATTTTATTTCATTTATAAATAGCTTATCAAGTCCGTAAAGACTTTGTTTACGGAGCATAGGAGGTGTCGTTATTGAAAGTTGATCACCGCTTGTAATTACGTTACCTTGAAAAGAATGAACAATTTCCATAAGTGGAAAATAGCTTTTCCCCTCAAAACTGAGCATTGATTTTTGGGACACCTTTTCTTCGTTATTTATTTCAATCGAAAAGGAATTTGACTTGGCATAGATGGTTTCCGTTTCTAGCTTTTCTCCATAACTAATTCCAGTAGCCAAGAAAAAGTAGGCGAAGAAAAAGGCGAAACAGTTGATAAGATTTTTAATCACACTAGATGCCTCCTATAATGATCTCACTTTAGTTTAATACATAATATGAGGAAGAGGTAGAACATATTTTTAGAAAAATAAGGACATTTTTTGCTCAGCTTCGTTTATCGTTTTTTAACCTAGGATAATATGAAACTCTATTTTTGAGAAGCTATAGTAATCTTACTCTACAAAGAAATAGATAAGAAAATATTATAATTTATATAGTAGAAATCATGTCACATATTGTAAAATGGTAGTAGTATATGCTAAAGGTGGTAAGAAAATGAATCAAAAACCAAATGGAATAAAAACTGCTACCGTAACTGCATCAATTGCTACCGGAATAAGTTTGTTTATGTTATCGCCCCATGGAGTTGAAGCGGCACTTGGAGATCAACCATTAAAGCCTAATATGAGGCATCAGGATGTCAAAGAACTTCAAGATGTGTTGAAACAAAAGGGTTTTTTCACGTATCATACATCAACAGGTTTTTATGGAGAGATTACCAAAACGGCTGTTGAACAATTTCAACAGGCGAATAATCTACCGAAAACTGGAACTGCAGATCAAAAGACACTAGATTTATTAACCTCAAAAGCAACTAATCAAACTTCAAAAGCTACTAGTCAATCAACGAGTAGTCAAACCTTGAAAGTTGGCTCTAGGGGACAAGCTGTTACAAGTTTGCAAGATAGCCTAAGGGCAATTGGTGTTTTTCAACATAAGTCAACAGGCTATTTTGGATCAATAACAGAAACGGCGGTCAAACAAGTTCAGACTAGAAATGGGCTGAAAGTAACTGGAGTGGCTGATCAAGGAACATTGCAAGCGATTGAAAAAATGACCAATACTCAGCAGGAGCCAAGTAGGAGTGCAACAGTTTCAAAGACGTTGAAAATTGGTTCTAGCGGTCAAAGTGTTTCAGAGCTGCAAACGTTATTAAAAGAAGCAAGCCTTTTTAAGCATCATACGATTACTGGATACTTCGGCGAAATTACGGCAACAGGAGTCAGAGATTTTCAGAGACTAGTAAACATTAAAGTTACCGGACAAGCTGATGCGAGTACTGTGCAAGCATTGAGAGAACATGTGCGCAAGTTAAAGGAGACCCCAGCCACACAACCTCAACCTAGCCAAAATACGAGCGCTTTTTTACTGAAAGTTGGCGTGTCAAATGATTCGGTTCGAGACTTGCAACATCAACTAAAAGCACTAGGTTACTTTAATCATAATGTGACAGGTTATTTTGGCCCGATTACAGAAACAGCTGTAAAGAAGTTTCAAACCGATCAAAAGCTTATTGCAGATGGGCTTGTTACGACGGCGACAATACAAAAAATAGTCGAAGCCTCAACGAAAAACTTACTAGATGCTATTGTCTTGCCATCTGAATTAAACAGTCAATTTAACGTTATTAATCTTGTAGCAGACGCTTCACAAATGCTAGGCACCCCATACCTATGGGGCGGTACTACATCAGCAGGCTTTGATTGCAGTGGGTTTATTCAGTACATTTTTCAAAAAAGTTCGATTTCACTACCAAGAACAATTGCACAAATGTGGAATGTAGGTACAAACGTAACTGAGTTAAAAGTTGGTGATGTTGTCTTTTTTGAGACATATATGCCTGGACCATCTCATGCCGGTATATTTATTGGCAATAACCAATTTATTCATAGTGGATCATCTACAGGAGTGACAATTAGTAGTCTATCAAATAGCTATTGGAGCAGCAGATATTTAGGAAGTAAAAGATTGCATTAATTACAATCGACGAGGTGTCAATAGAGTTAGAGTGGGCACATGGAACCTTGCCATGTGCCCTTTATGTTCGGTCGGTTTTCCTGACGGGCACATCTAGCCCTTCTATGTTATAAAAGGATTGCTAGTTTGTTGAAAACATTATATAATTTTAAGAATGGAAACGATTGCACAAATTTATATCTATAACCATATGGAATTATTTCTTTTTTTTACAATGAAAGTGCAAGCGTTTACACCATCTAAAAGGAGTGTTTCAACAAGATGAAAAAGAGCATGAATAGGTTAGTAGTATTTTTAATGTTATTTTTAATGTTTTTTTCTTTAGGGAATTTTTCTTTCTACCCTACGGGAAATGCAGAAGAGGTCACGAGCGCCATTCCGGCAAACTCAGTACGAATATATTATGAACGAACAGATAATGACTTTGAAAACTTAGGTTTATGGATTTGGGATGATGTTGCAGAACCGTCGTCAAGTTGGCCGACAGATGCAATGCCATTTCAAGTTGGTCAGAAAGATCGATTTGGGGCTTATGTTGATGTCCCACTAGCTGCTGGAGCAAACAAAATTGGCTTTTTAGTAGTAGACCGTGAATCCGGGGAAAAAGATGGTGGTGATAAGTCTTATACAATTTTATCACCTGATATGAATGAGATAGGAATTAAGCAAGGCTCAGATGAGGTATTCCCATTAGGTGCTAATGGAAATATTCTTGCTGAAAATACAGTTCGCATTCATTACGTAAGAGGAGACGCTTCCTATGATGAGTGGGGTCTTTGGATTTGGGATGATGTAGCTAATCCTTCAGAAAATTGGCCGACTGGAGCCGTACCTTTCACTGAAGGTAGCCATGGCGCTTATGTCGATATTCAATTAAAAGAAGGTGCACAGAAAATTGGCTTCCTTGTTGTAAATCGCAATGATGGACAACAAACTGGAGACATGTCTTTTACAATGGTAGACGAATTTAAGCAGTTGTGGATTCGAGAAGGGGACGAAAAAGTGTATGTAACGCCAGATTGGCAGTCACCGATCGGTCTTTTATCAGGAGAATTAATCTCTGATCAAAAAATAACGGTTAAATTTACAAGCACGAGTGAACTAGATGAGGGACAATTGCAAGAGGATTTGACGGTTGTTAACAAGGATGATGAGGAAGTCTCGATTGCGAGTGTAAGTATTATTAATGATAGTACGGTTGAAATTAATGGCGAATTTGATCTAGAAAAACTGCCGTTCAAAGTGACATTTGAAGGGAAAACGATCACAGCTAATTCTGGCTGGAGATTAATTGACGAGCTTTACGGGTACGATGGTGAGCTAGGTGCAACGCTACATGCTGATGGCACGGCAACATTAAAGTTATGGTCACCAATGGCCGAGAGTATTAATGTGATTTTGTACGATAAAAATGATCAGTTTACGATTGTCAAAGATGATATCGAAATGAAAAAAGGTGATCGTGGTGTATGGGAGGTTACTCTTAACGAAGCGACAACTGGTGTCAGAAATGTTAGAGGGTATTACTATCACTACGAAATCGAACACGGTGGTGAAAAGAAGCTAGCTCTTGATCCATATGCAAAATCAATGGCTACATGGAATAACTTCGGTGAATACCCGATTGGTAAAGCGGCAATTGTAGATCCAGCAACAATTGGTCCTGAGTTAGACTTTGCAAAAATTGTTGGATTTGAAAAAAGAGAAGATGCGATTATCTATGAAATTCACGTACGTGATTTTACCTCAGATCCGAGCATTGAAGCTGAACTTTCTGCTCAGTTTGGGACATTTGCAGCGTTTACCGATAAATTAGATTATATTGCTGATTTAGGTGTAACACATGTTCAGCTTTTACCAGTCATGAGCTACTTCTGGGGAGATGAGTGGGCTAGCTCTGAAAGAATTTTAGACTACATTTCAACAGGGACGAACTACAACTGGGGTTACGACCCACATAGTTATTTTTCGCTTTCTGGAATGTACTCTGAAAATCCAGACGATCCAGAATTGAGAATCAAGGAATTTAAAACGTTAGTCAATGAAATTCATAAGCGTGGTATGGGCGTTGTTCTCGATGTTGTTTATAACCACACTGCTAGAGTCAATATTTTTGAAGATTTAGTTCCAAATTATTATCATTTCATGGATGCAGATGGTACGCCAAGAACGAGCTTTGGTGGTGGGCGTCTAGGGACGACTCATAAAATGGCACGAAGAGTACTAGTTGATTCAATAACCTATTGGGTGAATGAGTTTAAGGTTGACGGGTTCCGCTTTGATATGATGGGTGATCACGATGCAGAAAGTATTCAGGAAGCTTATGACAAAGCAAAGGAACTAAATCCAAACATTATTATGATCGGTGAAGGCTGGAGAACGTTTGTTGGTGATGAAGGTGAAAGAGATATTATGCCAGCTGACCAAGATTGGATGCAATACACCGAAAGTGTTGGTAGTTTCTCTGATGAATTTAGAAATGAATTAAAGTCTGGATTCGGTAGTGAAGGAGAGCCAAGATTTATCACGGGTGGACCACGAAATATCAAACAAATCTTTGATAACATTAAGGCACAACCGCATAATTTTGTGGCGACACATCCTGGTGATGTTGTTCCATACATCGAAGCACATGATAATTTAACGTTACATGATGTTATCGCGCAATCGATTAAGAAAGACCCAGAATTCCACGAACAAGAAATTCACGAACGAATTCGAATTGGAAATGCAATGGTGTTAACGGCGCAAGGTAAAGCATTTATCCATGCAGGGCAAGAGTTTGGTCGTACAAAACAGTTTAGAGCAGAAACAACTGAAGCACCTTATAAGTCTACGTATATGGAAGATGAAAATGGCGTACCGTTTACGTATCCATATTTCATTCACGATTCATACGACTCGTCAGATATCATTAATATGTTTGATTGGAACAAAGCGACAAATAAAGAGGAATATCCAATTCATAATCTTACGAGAGACTACACAACAGGACTTATTGAACTGAGAAAATCAACAGATGCGTTCCGACTTGGCAGCAAAGAATTAATTGATACTAATGTTACATTAATTAATGCTCCTGAGATCCAAGCTCAGGATTTAGTCATCGGTTATCGTAACGAAGCGACAAATGGTGATGCCTATTATGTATTTGTGAATGCTGATACTGAGGCAAGAGTCTTATCGTTAGATTTGGATTTAACTAGCGGGATTGTCATCGTAGATAAAGATGAAGCAGGAGTAACGCCAGTAGCAAATCCAACTGGTTTCGAGCTTTCAAGTGAGCAAATTACAATTGAGCCATTAACGACAATCGTAGTGAAAGTAGCTTCAGAGGATGGTGCGGCTGCACCAACGCCAGAAGCTCCAGAAAATAATAACTTGATGAACTGGTTGTTTGTAGTCTTGGCGGTTTTAGTAGCGGGAGCTATTACATTTTATGTAAAAAGAAAGAAAGCGTAAGGATGAGTATCGAGAAGAAACCACAATGGCAATTTTGCTTTTTGTGGTTTTTTTATTTTTTTAAGAAACGCTAAACTGCAGCAAAGTAAACTAGTTTAATCAAACGTTTAATTAATTTTAAAATAATATTATTTCCCCCCCTAAAAATTAAAAGCTAACCGTATAGATAAGCAAGGACGGAAAACAAGTCAAAGGCAAAGCCATTGAAAGGTGGTGACGCAAAGCTAAAGGGACTAAGGGTTAGCCTATGTCAGCCAGTTGCCAGTTGATAAAAAGTGAATAAGAGGTGACTTTTATGAGTCAAAAGGCAGTACATATTTTTCTAATGATTTCTTTTCTTTTACTAGTCGGCTGTGGTAAAGCTGCCGAAGGGGTAACTGAAGACAAAAGGTTAGGAACTGATTCTGACTTTTACGACAATCCAGATCAAGGAATACGCATTAAGGCAGCAGATGGTTGGGTCATTGAGAAAGTAACTGCTAAAGGTATTAAGGTAAAAAATGAAAAATTAGTAGCTATGATTTCAGTTATCCCAAAAGGCAAAACCGTTTCAGAAATTAAAAAAGAACTTCAAAAAGCGGCAGGCAATGTAACGGTTACCGGTGAAGGGTTAAATTTTATCTCGTGGCAATCAGAGCGACAGGAAAGTATTTATACAGGGGTTTGGATCGAAGAACAGTCAAATCGCCATGTAATTGTGACGATCATGACGCCAAACGAGTTGTACGAGGAGAACAAAGCAAAGATTGAGGCATTCCGAGAGAGCATCAAATTATACTAAATGGGATTAGGGAGAGATGAAGATGATGAAGAAAGTTGTATCAACTGCAATTTTAGTAAGTGGTTTAACAATGGGTGGGGTTACTTTTGCTGAAAAAGAGGTAGAAACAGAAATTCCAACAGTGGATGAAATTTCAGTTGACGAAGAAAATGCAGTTTTTGAAGAAGAGGTTAGTGAAGATTTAGACGTAAATGAGCTTGACTCAGATCTAAGTGAACTTACCCGCGATATGAAAGAGACTGAGGCCGAGTTAACAGAGGATATCGTTGATAGTGCAATTATACAAGACGAATTAATCGAATTAATTGAAATCGAACTAGAGAATGCTATTGAGGCTGGTAATGAGGAAGCTGTAGAAGAATTACTAGAGGACTATAATCTTCATTTAGAGGAAACGGAAAAAGTTCTTGAAGAAGCTGCAGAAGCAGGTGAGGAACTTGATGAACTAGAGGAAGTAATCACAGAAATTCGCTCAAAAAGAGGCCAAAATCTATTAGCGTTATTAGAACGAGAAGATCTTCCAGAGCAAGCGAAAGCAGGGATTAGAAAAGCGCTAGCAAATCAAGAAAGAGCTATGCAAAAAGCTGCTGAAGCTCGTCTGCGTGCAAGCCTAGAGGATGCTGAAGAAGAACTGAACGAAGAAGTTGAAGAGATTGAATTAGAAGAACCAGTTCAAGAAAACGAAGAGCAAATCGAAAAAGTGGAAAAAGAGTTCAATAAAGCGGAGCGAAAAAATCAAAAAGCTGAAGCTAAGGTAGAAAAAGCCCAGGCAAAGACTACACAAAAAGTAGAAAGAGCTTCTGCAAAGGCTGAGCAAAAAGCAGAAAAAGCACAAGAAAAGGCTACTAATAAGGCAGAAAGAACTTCTACAAAGGCTGAGAAAAAAGAAGGGAAAGCTGAAGCAAAGTCCGACACTAAATCAGAAAAAGCTTCTTCGGAAAAGAACCAAAGAGGTAACGGTAACGATAAAGGGAAACAAGGTGGAAGACCTTAATTTAACATAGAAGAGACTAACTCAAATGATTATTTACTTTAATGAATTTCAATTTTATATTATCGCCATTTAGATACTATATGTAGTTGCGTAAAGTCACTCGCAACTACATATAGTTTGATATGGCTCATTTTTGGTAAATATGAAATTCATTTACTTAAGGTGACTTTAAAAATAAGCTTGCTTAAGTATAAAGGTGAGGAAGTCTCTTCATCTTTTGGTAATATCCTGTAAATGTAAAAAAAGCTTGAAATTATTCCTTTATCAAATCATAGTAGAGAATGATGTAATATCGGTAAAGGAGGCGTGGGGAATGGAAAGTGTTAATGTAATTGAAGCGACTACTAATGCCCAAAGTGGCGATGAACTTGTCCGTGAACGATTAATTCGTCATTATAAGCCCTACGTACTCAATGCTGTTGGTCATATTTGTAAAAAATATGTCAGCTGGAGTGAAGAGGAATCTAGTATTGGTTTAATTGCATTAAATAAAGCGATCGATACGTATGATGCTTCGAAAGGACGAAGCTTTGTCAATTATGTTTATTTATTAATTAAAAGAGATCTCATTGATTTTTTTAGAAAAGAGCAGCATGAGAAGCACTATACATTTAATGAACATGATGAAGAAAATTTCCAGTCTCAATATGAAGTAGAGCATTCTTTGAAGAATTACGAAAAGGAATTGCAAGCCAATAGTCTAGTAGAAGAAATATTAGAGTTAAGTGAGGCGTTAAGTCGTTTCCAGATCAAATTTGAAGACCTTGAAAAGTTTTCTCCAAAACATAAAGACACGCGTGAACGCTTATTTGAGATTGCTGATGTATTCATTGAAGATGAGGATTTTATCGATCAGCTTCTTCATAAAAAAAAATTCCCTACAACGAGCTTCGTAAAGAAAACTGATTATAATGTAAAAACAATTGAGCGTCATCGTAAATATTTGATCACGTTAGTATTGCTAAAGCTAAACCCACAATGGACGCATTTACGTGGATTTATTCAAGGAGGTGGCAGTTGATGAGCAGGAAGAGCACGGAAGGAATAGTCGTTAAGGTAACTGAAGATGTGATTGTATTGCTTTGCCCAAATGGAACGTTTAAGAATGTAGAAAGATCCTCTCAAGCAGCACCACCACTTATGGGAGAACGATATATTCATGTGGAAAAATCTATTTCGTGGTTTAAATATATGTCAATGGCGGCAGTCATGTTTTTAGCTATCGTCGCTTATCTCTTTTTCCCGTTCCAAGAAGATAATTATTTATATGTAGTAGCAATTGACATTAACCCTAGTATTGAACTCCACTTAAATGAGCAGATGAAAGTTGTCAAAACGGTTAGTTACAACGAAGAGGGGGAAGAACTACTTTCTTCTATTAACAGTACTGGTTTGACTTTCAACGAAGCATTAGAGAAGATTATCGATTATTCCTTTGATGAGGGTTATCTTATAGATGGAAGTGGATTTGTAGAAACTGCAGTGATCTCACTAAAAGAAGAAAATCAGGATCACATCGCAGAAATTGAGCATGCGTTAATATCTAGTACGGAACTAGATATTGAAGTGAAGATTTCGCAAACTAATATTGAAACATATGACGAAGCCAAAACGTTGCACGTTTCGATTAACAAGTTAAACTATTTAAAAGAGCTTAAAAACGAAGGTTTAATTGAAAATGTAGCAGAAGCAAAAGGGAAAACAGTCTCAGAATTAAGAAAAATGAAAGATGAAGACAAGAAACCGAAAGCCCCTCGTGAGAATAATGGCAAAGGTGACATCAACAAGCGAGAGTCACAGGGAAGCAATAATAAAGATAACAATCAAAAATCGCAAGAAAAGAATAATAAAGGTGAACAAAAAAAACCAGAGACCAAGGAAAAAGGTCGTAAAGGTGACTTACCTTCTAATGCCAAGCCAAATCAAAACAATAAAGGTGGGGCTAGCAACAACGATAAGAAGCCCGCTCATGCAGAAAAACAGAATCGGAATAATGGCGGAAAAGGCAATCAAGGTAAGGGAAATAAACAGGAAACATCAGTTAATGTTCATCCGTACGTAAATAAAGGTGGAAATCCAGTAAAAGAACATCGAGGTACTATTCGCTCTCAGGAAAATGGACGGCCTATGGTTGAAAATAAAAAACCTCCTGTAAAGGGAGGAAAATAAGGTGCCAGGCACCAATGAAATCATTTCATTGGTGCCTGGCACCTTCATGTTTAATACAAAAACGGAAACAAGCGGAAGCGGTGGCGACACCAACTTTGATAAATTTCTCCGTATTTTTCGGATAGTATTTGTTCTTCTAATGACATTCGATAATGCAGTATACTTCCAAACACAGGGAAAACAATTAGTAGTGCAATGATATGCCCACATATAAACAAACATAATCCTAATGTAATTAGGAAGAGTCCGACATGAAATGGGTGTCTAGCAAAACGATAAGGACCATAACTAAGCAGTGGTCGATCCTTATGTTGATGTATAGTTCTCGTAAAGTAATGTCGCATGACATAGTAAGCCCAATAACGAATAAAAATCCCCATAATTAGTAAAACAATACTAATCGTTCTTAATAATAGGCTTTCCTCGCCAGTATAAAACCTTGAAAAAGTGATGCTAACAATGACACATAGTAGGAAGCTTGCTTGTAATAAAACAAGGCTCCCATCTCTATTAGTACGGTCCTCCTTCCTAAGTTGATCCTTAAATAAGATAAATTGAATAATCCAAAGTCCAACAACGATGCCAAAAATAATTATGTCCTTTTCCATATAGTTAATATGCTATTTTTATTAGGTTTTTATCCGCAATCGCTATGGCGATTATCTGAAAATTATTTGATTGGCCCATATTATGTGAAATATAAAATCAAGCGTGTTTGGCCATAAAAAAATACCTTACCGTTTTGGTAAAGTATCGTTTATAAATTATGTAATAAATGCGTTATGAAGAATGATATTTTGTGCCTCTAGTTGGTTTTAAGGTGATGTTTGCAATGTAAGGATATTCATTTTTATGAAACTTCTCAATTAGATGTAAGAAACCACTAATTAACTGTGACTCACTGTTTTGAAAGTCATCAAAAAGAGCTTCAATTTCCATTCGTAACGTACCTTGAAAATCAAAGTTTTGCTGAACAGCTTTAAGGGCTGAATTTTTGTCTTTACTGGAGGATAAAATGCTTAAAATCATTGAGGCATATATAGTACTATCCTTCATCTATCTGACGCTCCCTTTTAAATCGTTTCCCTGCTTGTCGCCCCTAGGCAGGCGCTCTGCACTTTTCTTAACACCTTTACTATTATAACAGTAAAAAAAGGGAATTGAACAAAATTTTACAAAAAATTATATATCTTTTCTAAATTGTCGAACAAAATTTGCTGTTACAGTATCTTCGATAAAAAAACTGTAAAGCTATAATGGATTTATGGATCCGGGGTCTATGTGCGTTCTTTTATCCGTAATAGAAAAGGACTTGCGTCGATGCAAGTCCTTTTCATTTTAAGAAAGTGTGTTATTTTGGTATGGGAATTGATTTGAATACCCAGAGAACTGTTGGTAAGCTTGAGTAAGTTTTTCCTGCTGGGCAGCTTCAAACGAATACCAACCTTTTTTAAACATTAAATTGAATAACTGACGTTGGCAATCCTGTGTTTCGTTAAAAATTTGATTTAAATCTTGGTATAAGCTATCATGGCTTGCTTCGTTCATAGCAACGCTATAAGAGCTAGTCATATACTTTTCTGTTGCAAGGCAATCATTAATGAAATCACGATCACTCATTTGTGGTGTTTCTGGTGTTTGTGTTTTTGGGTTTTCAATTTTCATATTTTGGTTGCTCATTGTTTTCTTCCCCCTTATTGCAATTGGCTTTGCGAAGGCTGGTTTGGATTTTGTAAGTGGCTAATAATTTTTTCGTAATGACGTTGGTGCATTTGGCCACATTGCTCAAGTGCCGTTTTGATTTCTGGGTCCATACATTGCTGCGCAAAAAAGTGTGCTTTTTTCATCGCCAATAAATTCCAGCTTAACATATCAGAAATATAAAACTGGTCTTTACCTGTCACGATTGTTGGTGGTTGCGACATAATACCTTGTTGCCCGCTTTGGTTTTGCTGCATTTGTTGTTGCATTTTGTATACCTCCTTATGGAAAATGAAAGACATGCTTTCGCTATATTGTTTGTCATTATAAAACGAACTATCCTACCTATATTTTGTTTAAATGGAGGAGGATAAAAAGAAAAATTCAAAATAAATTAAAGTTTTCTGAAGATTTATATTGCACAATTTTGTGAAATCTTTTATAGTTAAACTGTAAACAAGAATAGGATTTTTATGTTGCGCATTGATGTGCAAAATTTTTTCTTCAAAAAATGAATGAGTATTCATTCAAAGGAGAGAAGGAGGTACTTATGATCAGAAGAATCGGTAAAGTAGCTATTTTAGGATCAGGAGTCATGGGATCTGGAATTGCCGCCCATCTAGCGAACATTGGCATTCCAACACTTTTATTAGATATCGTCCCACGTGACCTAACAGAAGAGGAAAAACAAAGAGGGCTTACATTACAAGATATGCAAGTGCGTAACCGTTTAGCTCAAAACTCCATACAAAAATTACTTAAACAAAAACCTGCTCCACTCTCAGAAAAGGGACATATTCAGTTAATTGAAGCTGGGAATATGGAAGATGACATGAAGCGCCTTAGTGAAGTTGATTGGATCGTTGAAGTGGTCGTTGAGAACTTGGAAATTAAAAAGAAAGTTTTTGCCTTAGTTGACGAAAATCGTAAGGCAGGGAGTATCGTTAGCTCCAATACTTCAGGTATTTCTATAGAAGCAATGGCTGAGGGACGATCTGAAGATTTCCGTAAACACTTTCTAGGAACGCATTTCTTTAACCCACCAAGATACTTAAAGCTTCTTGAGGTTATTCGGACGAAAGAGACAAGTGATGAAGTCTTCCAATTTATGAAACAATTTGGTGAAGATGTGCTAGGGAAGGGTGTTGTTGAAGCAAAAGACACGCCAAACTTTATCGCCAACAGAATTGGAACTTATGGATTGTTAGTGACTGTCGCTGAGATGGTCAAAGGTGGTTATTCCGTCGGAGAAGTTGACTCTGTTACGGGCCCTGCGTTAGGAAGACCAAAAAGTGCGACGTTCCGTACTTTAGATGTTGTTGGTTTAGATACATTTTTACACGTAGCAATGAATGTCTACGACCAAGTAGAAGGCACCGAAAAAGCTGTCTTTGATCCGCCACAATTTATGCGTGATATGGCAGAAAAAGGTTGGCTCGGTAGTAAGTCAGGTCAAGGGTTTTTCTTAAAGAAAAAAGGGGAAAACGGCAGTGAAATTCTTGAACTTGATTACAACACAATGGAGTATGTAGCAAGTAAGAAAATGAAAGCGCCATCAGTTCAAGCGAGTAAGCAAGCAAAAGGTAAGAGTGAAAAATTAAAAGCTCTTGTATATGCCAAGGATCGCGCTGGTGAACTTGTTTGGAATATCTTAAAACCTGTACTTCTCTACTCTGCCGAAAAAGCAACAGAAATTGCCGATGATATTTTATCGATTGACCAAGCAATGAAGTGGGGGTTTGGCTGGGAATTAGGACCATTTGAAACTTGGGATGCGATTGGTGTAGCAAAATCAGTGGAGCGAATGGAAGCTGAAGGTGAGCAAGTACCTGTTTGGGTAAAAGAAATGCTTGAAAAGGGCCATAAATCGTTCTACGAAGGACGTAACCGTTTTTACAACAATGGCGAATACAAACAAGCAGCTGAAAATCCAAAGGTTATTCATATAAAAACCCTTAAAGAAAATAACAATGTCATTAAAAAGAACTCAGGTGCATCACTCATTGATATTGGTGATGGGGTAGCATGCTTAGAATTTACCTCACCGAATAATTCCATCGGTTTAGATGTTATGCAGATGATTAATTACTCTATAGAAGAAGTTGCAAAGAACTACAAAGGTCTCGTTATCAACAATCAAGGCAAGAACTTCTGCGTTGGCGCGAACTTAATGATGATTTTAATGGAAGCTCAAGATGATAATTTCTTTGAAATTGATTTAGTAGTTCGTCAGTTCCAACAAGCGATGGCGAATATCCGCTACTCACCAAAACCTGTTATTTCAGCTCCATTTGGGATGACACTTGGTGGTGGAACTGAAATTTGTTTACCGTCTGCTCGAATTCAGGCTTCTGCTGAAACGTATATGGGCTTAGTTGAAGTCGGTGTTGGTTTAATCCCTGGTGGTGGCGGAAATAAAGAGCTTTATTTAAGACTTTTAGAAGGCCTACCAGAAGGAGCACAAATTGACTTGCAGGCAATTGCTAATCGAACGTTTGAAACAATTGCCATGGCTAAAGTATCAACTTCTGCCCATGAAGCAGCGAAACTTGGTTTCATCCGTCCACAAGATGGAATTAGTATGAACGGAGATCACCTATTGCATGATGCGAAAGAACATGTCTTGCACTTATCAAACCAAGGCTACCAACCGCCACAACGAAAGAAAATTCCTGTCGTTGGTGAAAGTGGTTATGCAACGATGTTGTTAGGAGCAAAAACGATGCAGTTTGGTGGTTTGATTTCCGACCATGACCTAAAGATTGCCCAAAAGCTAGCCTTTACGATTGCTGGTGGAAGAGTTGCAAAAGGCACTCTTGTCGATGAGCAGTACTTACTAGATATCGAACGAGAAGCATTTTTAAGTCTTGTTGGTGAACCGAAAACGCAACAGCGGATGCAATATATGCTTACAAAAGGGAAACCGTTACGTAACTAAAGTACGAATCATAAAGGAGGGAAGATATCGTGAAAGAAGCAGTGATTGTTGCAGGTGCAAGAACACCTGTCGGAAAAGCAAAAAAAGGAACATTAGCGAGTGTTCGTCCAGATGATTTAGGGGCACTTACGGTAAGAGAAACTCTCCGTCGAGCTGGGAATTTTGATCCGAGTAAAATAGATGATGTCATATTCGGTTGTGCGATGCCTGAAGCAGAACAAGGGATGAATATGGCGAGAAATATTGCCGCTTTAGCTGGGGTGCCTGACACCGTTCCAGCGATTACAATTAACCGTTATTGTTCTTCAGGATTACAAAGTATTGCTTATGGTGCAGAGCGAATTATGCTAGGTCACGCTAGTGTGATCTTAGCTGGTGGTGCAGAAACGATGACGATGATTCCAATGGGTGGTCATGTCATTGCACCAAACCCAACATTAGTTGAAACGGCTCCAGAATATTATATGGGCATGGGCTTTACTGCTGAAGAAGTGGCTCGTAAGTATGAAATCAGCCGTCAAGATCAAGATGCCTTTGCAGTTGAAAGTCACCGTAAAGCTGCAAAAGCAATTGAAGAAGGAAAGTTTGATGATGAAATTGTTCCTGTCGAAGTAACGCTTCGCTCTGTAGGGGCTAACAATAAGCTAAAAGAAAAGAAAATTTTATTTGAAAAAGATGAAGGAGTTCGTCTTGATACAACTTTAGAAGGTCTCAGTAAATTACGCCCAGCGTTCCATCCAAAAGGAACGGTCACAGCAGGTAATGCGTCACAAATGAGCGATGGAGCAGCCTCTGTACTAGTCATGGATCGTGCGATGGCAGAAGCAGAAGGGTTAACCCCTTTAGTCAAATTTCGGTCATTTGCTGTAGCAGGTGTACCACCACAAATAATGGGGATCGGTCCTGTTGAGGCAATTCCAAAGGCACTAAAGCTAGCTGGGTTGGAGCTCTCTGACATTGGATTATTTGAACTAAACGAAGCATTTGCTTCGCAATCGTTACAGGTTATTCGTCACTTAAATCTCGATATCGATAAAGTCAACGTAAACGGTGGCGCGATTGCTCTAGGTCATCCACTAGGTTGTACAGGAACGAAATTAACGTTATCACTTATTCATGAAATGAAACGTCGCGGTGAGCAATTCGGGGTCGTAACGATGTGTATCGGTGGCGGTATGGGTGCAGCTGGCGTGTTTGAATTATTGTAAAGTTTAAAGTTCATGAGGGTTTCAGAGATTTTAGATAAGGTTTTCTTTAAGATCAATAGGAATTCTTTTAGATTAATAGGTTGATAGTTTAGGTTGTTTAGGAACTGGGGAATTTGGGTTTTGCTAATTCATAACCTTATGAGGACGCAAACCATTCTCCTCGGTCCTTTCTCAACTCACTTCTCTCAGCCTTCACTAAAAAAAGGGGGTTTTATCATGGAAACGGTTGATAAAGTAATTAAAGGTGGAAGCTTTTTATTAGATGATATTACTGCGGATAAGGTGTTCACTCCAGAAGACTTTACTGATGAACAAATTATGATCGCGAAAACGACGGAAGATTTTGTAGTCGAGCAAGTAGTTCCAGAAATTGAGTATATCGAAAAGCACGAATTTGATCGTTCTGTACGATTATTAAAGGAAGCGGGAGAACTCGGACTATTAGGCGCAGATGTTCCAGAAGAATACGGTGGCATCGGCTTAGACAAGATTAGTTCATCATTAATCACTGAGAAGTTTGCATTGTCTGGGTCATTCTCATTAAGCCATGGTGCACATGTTGGGATTGGTTCATTGCCGATCGTATTTTTCGGTAACGAAGAGCAGAAGAAGAAGTATTTACCTGGACTTGCAACAGGTGAGTTACTTGCCGCTTATGCACTAACTGAGCCGAGTTCCGGTTCTGATGCATTGAGTGCTAAGGCTACTGCGAAGTTGAATGAAGCAGGAACACACTATGTCTTAAATGGTGAAAAGCAATGGATTACAAACGCAGGTTTTGCTGATGTATTCGTTGTTTATGCAAAAATTGATGGCGAGCACTTCTCTGCCTTTATTGTTGAACGGGATTATGAAGGGGTATCAACTGGTCCAGAAGAAAAGAAAATGGGAATAAAAGGCTCATCTACACGTACATTAATTTTAGAGGATGCTTTAGTTCCTAAAGAAAACCTCCTTGGAGAAATCGGCAAAGGCCATGTTATCGCCTTTAATATTTTAAATGTTGGTCGTTATAAGCTTGGGGTAGGTTGTGTCGGTGGCGCAAAACGCGGGATTGAATTATCTGTAAAATATGCGAATGAGCGTAAGCAATTTAAACAACCAATTTCACAATTTACACTAATTCAAGAAAAGCTAGGCACAATGGCAGCTGTAACATATGCGGCTGAAAGTTCAATTTACCGAACAGGTGGCTTAATTGAGGATAGCTTTAACGCATTATCAGATGAACAACAAAAAGACGGAAAAGCGGTAGCAAAAGCAATTGCGGAATATGCGATTGAATGCTCACTTAATAAAGTATTCGGATCAGAAGCACTTGATTATGTAGCTGACGAAGGAGTTCAAATTCACGGTGGTAACGGCTTTATGGCTGAATACGAAATTGAGTCAGTATACCGTAATTCTCGTATTAACCGTATTTTTGAAGGGACAAATGAAATCAATCGCATGCTTGTACCAGCAACAATTTTACGTAAAGCGATGAAAGGTGAGCTACCATTCTTAGAGAAGGCTACATCATTACAAGAAGAACTAATGATGATGATGCCACAAGAAATTGGTGATGAGCCACTAGAACAAGAAAAATATTTAGTGTCAATGGCAAAGAAGGTATTCTTAATGATCGCTGGAACAGGTGCTCAAAAATACGGTCCAGAACTTCAAAAAGAACAAGAAATTCTTTCAAGAGTTGCCGATCTTGCAAATGAAGTATTCGCAATGGAATCAGCGGTTTTAAGAACTGAAAAAGCAATCAACAAAACTGGTGTTGACGCAAATCAACAAAAGCTATTAATGACACGCGTATATTGTCAAGAAGCGTTTAATCGCATTGAAGCGGTTGCCAAGGAATCATTAGTAACAATGGAAGAAGGCGATACATTACGCACAATGCTTTCAATTTTACGTAAACTAACACGTCATACACCAACAAATGTAGTAGCTCTAAAACGCCAAATTGCGCAAAGAATAATTGAAGCTGAGCGTTACGTTGTTTAATTAATTTCGCGTGTTTAAGTGTTACCTAGCAAATTATCTCTCTTTTTTATGTTAGCAAATTTGGGGCCATCGGTTCCAAAATTAATATCCTCCTTTCTAAAGAAAGGGCATTCTCCTCTCTACTGAAAAAGTCCCGTAATGGGGCTTTTTCACTTTATTGGAATTTCCTATACCCTTAGCGGTATATTTTTAGTTTGGATAGAAAATGTCATGTTTTGGCTAGTAATTGCCTATTTTTGGATAGTAAAAAAGAAATTTGGATAGTAAACCTCAAAGTTTGGATAGTAACATAACACAATTATCAAAAAAACAGCTTTTTTAACAGAAAAAGTGAGCTCACTAGTAGCAAAGTTAACAGTTGGAAAGAAGGGAAACAATTTTTTGAAGATGAATCACAACGACACTCGATCGAAAAGTATGTTCGCACGGGTATTTTCGAATACTATCCTAGAACACGGTGAACAATTTTCACAGAAAGAGGTGTCCGATGAAGAAAGATCGCGAAAATGAGATTGTTTATGACGGCCGCTTAGAGCTAGATGATACGTTCGCAAAAGAATTTGATGGAATTGACCAAGGAGTTCAAGATGGCATCCAGGAATCGTGGAGTTCTGGTTTAGTAGAAGAAAACATTGGTGAAAAACGAGCAGAAGATGTGAAAGATCGGTTCGATTCGTAGTATGATGGCTAAGGGGGATGGGCTAAAACCTATTCCCTCATACTAGGAAGGGGAGAAAGTAATGACTTTAAAAATCTATTTATATCCTAAATGTGGGACATGCCGCAATGCGAAAAAATGGTTAGAAACAAATGGTATTGATTTTGAAGAAATACATATTGTTGAAAATCCACCAGCAAAAGCAGAACTTAAAAGCTTGTATGAAAAAAGTAACTTGGAGTTAAAGAAATTTTTAAATACAAGTGGTCAAAAATACCGTGAATTAGGGATGAAAGACAAACTAAAAGTTGCCTCAGAAGATGAAATTTTAGAATTATTAAGTTCTGAAGGAATGCTCCTAAAGCGCCCTATTGTTTCTGACGGAGAAACGGTTACTGTAGGCTTTAAAGAAGAGTTATTTGCAGAAACTTGGAAGTAGAGGCGAGTTTTAAGTATAGCTGGATAACATAAGGCTGCGGATACCAAAACTGTAACTTTAAACTGAACACTAATATAGGTATAATAGTAATTGGAAAGTTTTTCTGCCATAATGGTCTATAAGTGAAAAATTGGAGGGATTTTAAGATGAGTTTACCAAAAGAATTAAAGTATTCTGAAGAGCATGAATGGGTAAAAGTAGAAGGCAATCAGGTACGTATTGGGATTACTGATTTTGCACAATCAGAATTAGGTGACATTGTATTCGTTGAGCTTCCTGAAGTTGGAGATGAAATTGAAGCTGATGAGCCATTTGGTAGCGTTGAATCAGTAAAAACGGTTTCTGAACTTTATGCACCTCTTAGTGGTAAAGTAGTTGCTGTTAATGAAGATCTAGATGATTCCCCAGAGCTTGTTAATGAATCACCATACGAAAAAGCTTGGATGATTACAATTGAGCTAAGTGACGAATCAGAATTAGACAAGCTTATGACAGCAGAAGAATACGAAGCGATGATTAAAGAAGACTAATATAATCAAAAAGACTCTCACCAAGTGGTGAGAGTCTTTTTTCGGCCAGAAGATTTGCTAGTCGGCGCTTAGCGGGGCGCTTCAGCATTTCGTTACGTCTAGCTTCAGTGCCCAGCCCCTCGAAGCAAATAACCTGCCAATATAAAAAGTGTAAAAACCACACTTTTTAATTGTCAGAACATTTGCTAGTCGTGGCTAAGCAGGGCACTTACGCTTTTGGGTTTAACACCAGCCCATGTCACAATCGTCAACGTATTTTTTTGTGTACTCGATTGTGTCGTTTTCATGTTTATATATTTTATCTTTGTCGAATTCGAAGCCTTCAGCCATTTCATAATGATTACCTTGATCGGTCATAATGATTTGCCCTACTTTTTTTTCGTCAAGAAAAAGCCCCATCTTCCTTCCATCCTCGAGCTTTCCTTGAACTTTTGAAGTGATATCAATTTTCTTCTCCACACAAATTCCTCCTCTACGTTTTATTTATAGGATACCCATTGAAACAAAAACGTTTATAGGTATTAATTGGGAGGATAATTATAAAAAAAATTAAGCGAAAATCCTTTCAATATTTCATTATATCGACTATTATATTTAGGGACGCGAAATATGTGTTAAGAGGGAGGTGACCACGTGGGGAATTTTATTGGAGGGTGGTCTACCCAATTTAAAGGATATAACAAAAACATTCGGCTATTTTTGTTGTCATCAATTCTTGGTCATATAGGTATGGGAATTTTTATGATTATTTATAATTATTACATACGTGAGCTAGGTTTTGATGAACAAGTAAATGGAAAAGTTATTGCAATGACGGCGACTGCACAAGCAATTATGCTTTTGCCGGCAGGGATTTTGAGTGATCGCTTCGGTCGGAAAAAAATCATTTTCTGGGGTGGTCTTCTTTCGGCAATAACCCTGTTATCTAGGTCATTATTTATTGATGAATCGGTGCTTTTAACAGCAGCCTTTTTGAGCGGTATTTTTATGGCATTTATACAGGTATCAACTATACCACTTCTTGCGGAAAACTCTAATGAAAAGCAAAGGGTTCATCTATTTAGCTTTAACTTTGCGATTATGATGGTAGCAAATGTTATTGGGAATATGTTGGGTGGCGGACTCAGTGACATTTTCCAAAATATCTTTTCTTTAGACGCGGTTACAAGCATTCGTATAACGTTGGTAGTTGGTTCGGTATTCTTCTTTGCTTCACTAGTGCCCCTAGTGAAAATCCATGAACAAAAGAAAACTGCAAAACAAATAAAGGAACGAAAATCATACGTAGAGCTGATAAAGACGAATAAAAAAGGTGTAAAGATCATTCTGTTTTTTGCGATTGCTCAAATCATTATTGGTTTTGGCTCGGGATTAGTCATTCCATATTTAAATCTATATTTTACGGATCGGTTTGAAGTTAGTAAATCATTAGTTGGACTTATTTTGTCTTTAGGTCAGGCGATGACAGCGGTAGCAATGCTTATTGGCCCAGCCGTTGTAGCGCGCTTTGGTGAAGTTCGTGCCGTCGTTATTCTACAGTTGGCATCGATTCCGTTTCTGCTACTGACAGCTTTTACTGAAAACTTAACTTTTGCTGTAGTAGGCTTTTTATTCCGTCAGGCTTTAATGAATGCGGGGAACCCAATCCAAATGTCGTTAATGATGCGTAGTGTCGATGATTCAATGAAGGGGCTGGCAAACTCCGTCGGGCAAATGGTGTTTAGTTTAGGTTGGGCAGTCATGGGGCCGGTTTCGACAGGGATTGTTATGTTATACGGCGCCTATTACGGATATGCAATTGTCTTCTCGATTACCGGTGCGCTGTACGTAGTTGCTTCTGTGTATTTCTTCTTCATTTTTAGAAATGTTGATCGGCCAAAGGTTGAAGAAGTCTCGATAACGACAAAACCAGCCGGATAACGGCATTCGTTACTGATATAGGTGCTAATCTAGAAGCGCAACCGATTTTACTAGTAACAAGGTTTTTTTCATGGCTGTAGCGAATACATTAATAAAGAAATAACCTTGGGGGTGTCATTTTACATGCAGTTTGAACGAGTTCTACAAGGGTTTCAGCAACGACTAAAAGAGGCGAGTCAATTACAGGCATATTTAAGGGAAAATCCTTTTGTGATTGCAATAGAGGTTAATTCTAATATCTATACTTTGCGATTATCATCCGACCACGAGGAGTTCAGCAAAAATAGTTATAGTGATGAGAAGGTAAATCTAACGATACAAGGGAATGAGGAAGTTATTGAAAGACTTCTAAAGGGATTAGACCGCCTCCAAAAACTTGAGAGGCAGAAGGAATTAACGGTACAAGGAAACTATTCTGCTATTTTAAAAGCAGAGACGATTTTTTATTTAAATAACGCTTTAGAAAGACCATAAAATACCAATAATATTTTTCAGAAAAATAAATTGACAGTCTTAAAACACCATGTTAAGATTTGTTCTATCGAAACAAATTTAATTATGAAAACTTAATACTCTTATCAAGAGAGGTGGAGGGACTGGCCCGATGAAACCCGGCAACCGCTAAGTATTTATACTTAGGAAGGTGCCAATTCCTGCAGAGCTAGAGGCTTTGGAAGATGAGATGGATGAACCTATCTATAAACCTTTCTGTGCTTCTGTGTGCAGAAAGGTTTTTTGTGTTACGGAGCCAGGCACCAACTAACATTTGAGGTGCCTGGCACCACAAAAAGACAAATAAGATTATAAATCCATTACAGGTGGAAAAATTGGATAACTCTACCGTAGCCTTTTAACGCGTTAACCTAAGTAAACACATAAGAATAATTAGATAAAGGGGTGATCCACGATGATAACGTTAAACTCTTTAAAGAAGGTATTTCAAACAAAAGATGGAGTCGTAACTGCTGTCGATAATATAAATTTAACAATTAACGAAGGTGAGATATACGGAATTATTGGTTATAGTGGTGCAGGGAAAAGTACTTTAATTCGAATGCTGAACATGTTAGAAAGACCCACTTCAGGAACGGTGGAGGTAGCGAGGAAAAATCTATCACAGCTTTCAAACAAACAACTTCGCCTAGCGCGTCAAGAAATAAGCATGATCTTTCAGCATTTTAACTTACTTTGGTCAAGGACAGTTCGTGAAAATATCTCTTTCCCCCTTGAAATAGCGGGCGTTCCGAAAGAGAAGCGTAAAGAAAGAGTAGAAGAATTAATAAAGTTGGTTGGTTTAGAAGGAAGAGGCGAATCGTATCCATCGCAGCTGAGTGGTGGTCAGAAACAACGTGTTGGTATTGCGAGGGCACTTGCTAATAATCCAAAAGTATTACTATGCGACGAAGCAACATCTGCACTAGATCCGAAAACGACAGACTCGATTTTAGAGCTTCTCGTTGATATTAACCGTAAATTAGGGTTAACGATTGTTTTAATCACTCATGAGATGCATGTTATCCGTAAGATTTGCCACCGTGTTGCAGTGATGGAAAATGGGAACATCGTTGAAGAAGGGCCAGTACTTGAAGTATTTCGTCAGCCTACTCAAGAGATGACAAAGGAATTTGTCAAGCAAGTCACTGAGCCTGAGGAAACGGTAGAAACGGTAAAACATCTTTTGGCAGAAACAAATACAGGAAAGATTGTACAGCTTACCTTTGTCGGTGGCGATGCAGAAAAACCGTTAATCACGCAAATGATCCGAGCGTTTGATATTGATATTAATATTCTGCAAGGGAAAATTTCGCATACTCAAAATGGCCCTTATGGAGCACTGTTCGTCCATATTGATGGTGACGACACAGAAGTCGAGCGAGCTATCGAATATGTCAAGGAGAAGCAAGTAAAAGTGGAGGTGATTAGTAATGGTTAATGAGTTACTTCCAAATGTGAAATGGTCATTAGTTTGGAATGCCACACAGCAAACATTATATATGACTGGAATATCAGTAGTTGCAACGTTATTTTTAGGAATTATCCTAGGACTGTTTCTTTATTTAACTGATAAAGGTAACCTTTGGGAAAATAAAATTATCCATGCGATTACGGCTGCTTTCGTAAATATATTCCGTTCAATACCTTTCATTATTCTAATAATATTATTAATTCCGTTTACGTTATTTGTAGTTGGTACATTCCTTGGAGCAAAAGCAGCTTTACCGGCGTTAATTATCGGAGCTGCACCGTTTTATGCAAGAATGGTTGAGATTGCTCTTCGCGAAATCGATAAGGGAGTGATTGAAGCTGCAGAGTCGATGGGAGCCACTCACTTACAAATCATTTTTAAAGTATTGATACCTGAATCACTACCAGCATTAATTTCAGGGATTACGGTAACTGCAATTGCACTTGTTTCATTTACCGCTATGGCAGGTTTCGTAGGTGCTGGTGGTCTTGGAGATTTAGCTTTCTTAGACGGTTTCCAAAGAAGTCGTAATGATGTAACACTTGTAGCAACAATCGTCATTTTAATCATCGTCTTTTTCATTCAATCAATCGGTGACTTTTTAAAACATGCAACAGACAAACGTTAATTAAATTCTTCTACTCATAAAGAAGAAAGTTAAAATATAAAAACAATTATTGAGAGGGGTACAATATATTATGAAAAAATTAGCAGGAATTTTAAGCGCAGCATTATTATCACTTACATTAGTTGCATGTGGCCAAGGAGAGCAACCAGTTGCAGAACCAAAAACAGGATATGAAGAAGCACCGACTGAAACGGCAGAAGCTACTGAGGAAGTTGTAAAACTAGTTATTGGAGCTTCTAACGTACCACACGCAGAAGTATTAGAAGCAGCAGCACCACTTTTAGTAGAAGAAGGAATTGAGATTGAAGTTGTTCGTTTCCAAGATTACGTTTTGCCAAACAAAGCACTAGCTAGTGAAGAACTTGATGCGAACTATTTCCAGCACATTCCATACTTAACAAAGCAAAATGATGAAAATGGTTACGGATTTGTCAATGCAGGTGGAATTCATATTGAGCCAATCGGTGTTTACTCGCAAAAATGGGCTAGCTTAGACGAACTTCCAGAAGGTGCTGAAATTATAATGAGTAGCGCTATACCTGACCATGGTCGTATTTTAGCAATGTTAGCAGACAAAGGCTTAATTACATTAGCTGAAGGTGTAGGAATCACGGCAACTTTAGAAGACATCACTGAAAACCCAAAGAACTTTAAGTTTAATGATCGTGTTGAAGCTTCTCTTTTACCGCAAGCATACTTGAATGGTGAAGGCGATGCAGTTTTAATCAATTCTAACTTTGCCCTAGGTGCTGGACTTTCTCCAGGGAAAGATGCTATTGCTTTAGAATCATCAGATGTTACAAACCCTTACGTGAACGTAATTGCTGTTCGTGGTGGCGACGAAAACCGTCCGGAAATTCAAAAGCTAGTTGAAGTATTACAATCAGAAACGATCCGTAACTTCATCCTAGAAACGTGGGGCGGCGACGTAGTGCCAGCAGCTAAATAATAATTTAGGGTGCAAGGCACCAACGAAAGTTCACTTTCAACAACACAGATGTAAATTAAGATTGGCAAGAGTTTTCTAATTAAAGAAAGTGAACTTTCCTGGTAATACTATTTACAGGGAATACACCTAAACAAAAGGAAGTTAGCCACATGGTTAACTTCCTTTTTATAACATTGCGATAATTGTCACAAACTTACTAATGACTTTGTGTTATGTTTGATATGAATAAGTTTTAGCTGAAAAGGTTAGAAAGGGGGTAAAATTATGCCTCAAGAAACACGCGAGAAGATATTACAAGCCGCCATTGATCTCATGAGCCTAAAAGGGTACTCAGCAACAACTACAAAAGAGATCGCGCAATTAGCTGGTGTTTCGGAAATGACATTGTTTAGAAAATACAGTAATAAACAGGAAATATTAGATTGTTTAATCGAAAAATATACTTCTTCATTCCGTTCCAAGAAGATATTTACTGAAAATAAATTAGAGTATGATCTTGAGATCGATCTTGCTAATGTAAGCCGTACTTATCAAACATTTATGAATGAAAATCGTAAGGTGGTCCGGTTAGCCTACAAAGAAAGTGGCACGCACGATGAGATTTCCGAAAGACTAACAGCGAACCCTCGACTAATGAGGTCGTTTCTAATTGACTATCTAACTGAAATGAAAAACAGAGATAAAATTATCGATGTTGATATTGAGGTTACAGTACTAAGTTTTATGACAATGAACCTAGGTTTCTTCTCTTCACAATTTATTTCCGTAAAAAAAGTTGCAGTCGTACCTGTAGAAACGTTTATTGAACATAGTGTTAAAGTTTTTGCTAGAGGTTTAAAAAAGTAACAATCTAGAATAAAATCATGCTGTCTCAGTCAGGTGCCAGGCACTAATTGAGGCAGTTTTTTTGATAGGTGCCTGGCACCTAAAAGTGAGGTACATAAAAATGGACCGATAATATGACATAATTCATTTCATCGATACTCATACTAAAAGTGTTAATCACTAAATAAAAAGGGGTAGGGTAACAATGGATGAAATGAATATGAATTCTTATGAATCAGCTTTACACGATTATAAATTAGGCTTAGGGCATTTTACAGAAAAAATGCCGAATATCGCAAGTAAGTTTAATGCATTTACTGAAGCGTGTTTTGCTGAAGGGAAGTTAAGTCAAAAAGAGAAGCAACTTATTGCTTTAGGGATTAGCATCTATTCTCAAGACGAGTATTGTATTATCTACCATACAAAGGGTTGTATTGACCAGGGGTGTTCTGAAGAAGAAATATTAGAAGCGATTGGAGTCACAGGTGCATTTGGCGGTGGAGCAGCGATGAGTCAAGCTGTAACTCTAGTTCAGGACTGTATCGAAGAATTTAATCAAACGTTTAATTAAAACTAAGTATTGAGTGAGGAGAACTAGAATTAATCTAGTTCTTTTTTTGTGCAAAAAAAGTAAATTCAGAAAAATTGTTCGTCAGATTACGACATGTCTCCTTGTCTAATGTAAGAAACAACTCACTAAAACATAGTTTAACATTTACTTATGGAGACTAAGTTTAGGCTTTCATAAGTGTAGTTATGAAGAATTTCCATAAAAAACAAGTTACGAATAGAACGTAAATAATGATTAATTATGTAAATTTTTATTTAAATTCAAGTGTTGACATTGTAAAAAAAAGGGAGTATTATGAGTCTTGAGAAGTTCACTGTACTACACTTAATAGTACACGCAATACAGAAAAAAAACGAGGAAAAATGAAACTAAATTCGAATTTAAAACGTCATATATATATTAGACTGAAAAAGAACAAAAGGAGCTATTTTTATGGTTAAAAAGTTTGCTGTAAATCATTATCCTTTATTATATTTACTATCAATCCCGCTGTTACACACGATTTATAATTATTTGAATACAAATCATACAGAGGCTACCAATATATTAACACCTGTTGATCACTACATCCCATTTGTACCTCAATTTATCATCCCGTACATCGGCTGGTATTTTTTTATGTTTATTTACTTATTTTATTTTTTTCAAAAAGATAGAAAAATATATTACGAGAGTCTTATTGTGATAAATTTTGGAATGATTGTCTGTTATTTGTTTTATTTCTTTTTTCAAACGACGGTACCAAGACCTACATTAGTAGGTGATCACTTTTTTATAAACTTGGTTCGCTTTATTTATACAAATGATCAACCGTACAATTGCTTTCCGAGTATTCACGTACTTACAACCTTTATTATTATGTATGGCATGTTTAAGAGTGGCATTCAAAGTTACATTAATCGGTATTTTATTTATATTTTTGGTTGGCTGATTATTTTATCAACTGTGTTTGTAAAGCAACATTCAATTATTGATGGAATAGCATCTATTATTCTAGTCCTGGTTAGCTTTGCAATTGTTAGTAAACTAGAACTAGCTGCATTTTTTATTATGAGGGAAAAAGCTCTAAAACCAGTATTATCATCATCAGATTATTAGGACCGTTAGTAAACAGTAGAAATGTCGAGTTATACTGCAAGATAATGATTTGAGATGGTGTGAGCTAAGATGAGTCGACCATGACCGTTTAAATTAGAGGAGAGCCCTTTTGTTGTATGTGATTTACCATGTTACGATTAAAACCGTAATAAAAATTGAAAGGGTTGATTTATTATCTCTCAGATTGAAACGGACCATACAAACGAAATGGAAAAGGCAATGCAACAATCTCATGGGATGGGATATGCGGAGTACAATCGTAAACTAGAGAACCGCTTACTTGTAGAGAAAAGAAGGGAAAAAGAACACCGGAAATCATTACAAATGGTCTCAACTATTATGACAAACTTAAAGCACTATTAAAATAATAAAGACTAACGTAAAAAGAGGGTGACTCAAACAAAGTGTCAGTCACCTCAAGTGCAATATATAGAATGTGGTTATGGATCCTCTGACTATATATCGTAATAACTTGAGGTGAGCAGGTACTAATGAGTCACCCTCATTTTCTTGTTTACAAATTTTCAGGGAATTGCCTTAAAAGGGTGGACTTTTCTCAATTAATGATTAATAATTGATTATTAGTTGAAGATACCTAATTGAGAATTCCACAGTGGGAAAATTAAGGGAAGATTTTTCCTTTAACTCGTACATGTTTTTTTACAAGATTAGGTAAACTAAGATTTGCAAACGCTTAAATATTTTGTGCAAATAGGTAAATACATAGGTTTTGAGGACTTTTTAAACATAAATGTATAAAAAGTATTAAAAAATAAGTCGTAAAGCTTGAAGTAGGTTTCTATTTGTTATAAGATTAGAATGAGAATAGATTGAGAATGAGCGATTATGATACATAATCGTAAATAAACAAATGTTTAATGGAGGGAAATTACGATGACTGCACCAAACTTAACAGTTAAAGACCTTAGTGTTGCTATTGATGGTAAAGAAATCTTAAAAGGGTTCAATATTGAGGTGAAGGGTGGCGAAATCCATGCCATCATGGGTCCGAACGGAACGGGGAAATCAACACTTGCTTCTGCTTTAATGGGACACCCTAAATATGAAGTAACAGATGGTGATGTTTCTTTTAATGGAAAAGATCTATTAGAAATGGAAGTTGACGAAAGAGCTCGTGAAGGTCTATTTTTAGCGATGCAATATCCTAGTGAAATTTCAGGGATTACAACTGCTGACTTTCTACGTTCAGCTATTAACTCAAAACGTGGCGAAGGAAACGAAATTTCATTAATGAAGTTCATTCGTCAATTAGATAAAAAGATGGAAATTCTAGAAATGGATGAAAAATATTCACAACGCTACTTAAATGAAGGTTTCTCTGGTGGAGAGAAAAAGCGTAATGAAATTCTTCAATTATTAATGACTGAACCTAAGATTGCGATTTTAGATGAAATTGATTCGGGTCTTGATATTGATGCGCTTAAGGTCGTAGCAAATGGTGTAAATGCAATGCGCTCACCTGAATTTGGTTGTTTAATCATCACTCACTACCAACGTCTATTAAATTACATTACTCCTGATTTTGTTCATGTTATGATGCAAGGTCGTATCGTTAAATCTGGTGGTCCAGAATTAGCAGCACGCTTAGAAGCAGAAGGATATGACTGGATTAAAGAGGAATTAGGCATTGAAGATGAAACTGTAGGACAAAAAGCATAAGCTGAGAAAACAAGTAATAACCAATCTTAATAGTTGATGTCTAGCTGCAGCGCCCAGCCCCTTGAGGTCAAATACCTATTCCATATTAGCTGCCTCTATGGTCCAGTAGGACCTCGTGGCAAAGCTGCATGTAGTTGCTCAAGAAGTAACTCATGTTGTGAACGAGGTCAGTAGCTTTTGTCGGGGCTAAGCAGGGAAAAAGTGAAGTGCTTTTTCCTAGGTCGCTTGCGCTTTTCGTATAGGAGGGAACAAAATGTCAGTGGATACGCAACTTCAATTTGATCGTGAATACGTAACCAAGTTCTCTAAAGACGCCAATGAGCCTGAATGGTTTCTAAATCAACGTCTTTCGTCTTTAGAGTTAGTTGGAACAAAGGAATTACCTAAACCTGATAAAACAAACATTGATAAATGGAACTTCAGTCAATTTATTCATACAGTAATGCCTGCAGGAGCTGAGCTTCCTGAAGAAATTAAAGGTCTTATTTCTGAAGAAGCAGATCAAAACGTTCTTGCTCAAAGAAATGGCCAACTAGCATTTTCTAAGTTGTCTGACTCGTTAAAAGAACAAGGTGTTATTTTTACAGATTTCCAGACAGCGGTAAAAGATCATAGTGATCTAGTACAAAAGTATTTTATGAAAGAAGCGGTTACTCAAGATGAAAATCGTTTAACTGCTATGCACGGTGCATTAGTTAATGCTGGGATATTTATTTATGTGCCTAAAAATGTAGATGTGCAAATTCCACTACAAGCAATTTATGCAATTAGTGGTGGAGCTGGGTTTTTCAATCACGTATTAATTGTAGCTGATGAAAACAGTACAGTAACCTATGTTGAAAATTATGTATCTGAAGATAATGAAACTGCTGTTGCGAACATCATTGCTGAAGTTTATGCGCTTCAAGGTGCAACTGTTTCGTTTGGAGCTGTTGATAACTTAGCATCTAGTGTAACGACTTATGTTGTACGTCGTGGTCATGCAGAGCGTGATGCAAAAATTCTATGGGCCTTAGGCCAATTAAATGACGGGAACACGGTTTCTGAAAACAAAACGTTCTTAGTCGGTGATGGTTCATTCACTGATAAAAAGACGGTAACAATCGGAACGGGTGAGCAACGTCAAAACTTTACTTCTCATGTTGTTCATTATGGAAAGCATTCAGAAGGGTTAATCCTAACTCACGGAGTTATGAAAGATAGCGCAAGCTCAATTTTTAATGGTATTTCAAAAATTGAGCATGGCGCATCAAAATCAAATGGTGTGCAAACAGAACGTGTCTTAATGTTAAGTGAAAAAGCACGTGGTGATGCAAATCCAATTCTTTTAATTGATGAGGACGACGTAACAGCAGGACACGCAGCTAGTGTCGGTCGTATCGATCCACTGCAAATGTTTTACTTAATGAGCCGTGGTATTCCGAAAAAAGAAGCAGAACGCCTTGTGATTCATGGTTTCTTAGCACCAGTTGTGAAGGAAATGCCAGTTGACGCTGTAAAAACGCGTTTAATCGAGGTAATAGAAAGGAAAGTAAACTAATGAATGTTCAAGAAGTCCGTAAAATGTTCCCGATCCTTGACCAACAAGTAAATGGAAATCCCCTTGTTTATCTTGATAGTGCTGCTACTTCGCAAAAACCGATTCAGGTTATTGAGAAGTTAAATGAATATTATCGAAAGTATAACTCGAACGTTCATCGTGGGGTTCATACCCTTGGGACTATGGCTACTGACGGTTATGAAGGTGCAAGGGATAAAGTTCGCAAATTTATTAATGCAAAGTCAACGGAAGAGATTATTTTTACAAGAGGGACGACGACAGCACTTAACCTTGTTGCGTCTAGCTACGGACGGGCAAATGTAGGCCCTGGTGATGAAATTGTGATTACTCCAATGGAACACCATTCAAACATCATTCCTTGGCAGCAAGTGGCTAGAGCGACTGGGGCAACCCTGAAATATATACCATTGCAACAAGACGGCACAATTGATTTAGCTGATGTAGAAAATACTGTAACAGCTAATACGAAAATTGTATCTGTTATGCAAGTTTCCAATGTTCTTGGAGCGATCAACCCAGTGAAAGAAATTGCTGCAATTGCTCATCGTAATGGTGCAATAATGGTAGTTGATGGGGCTCAAAGTTCACCTCATATGAAAATTGACGTCCAAGATTTAGACTGTGATTTCTTTGCCTTTTCTGCCCACAAAATGTGTGGTCCAACAGGAATCGGTGCTCTTTATGGGAAGAAAGCACTTTTAAATAAAATGGAACCAATTGAGTTTGGCGGTGAAATGATTGATTTTGTTGGACTTCAAGATTCTACTTGGAAAGAGCTTCCTTGGAAATTCGAAGGTGGTACCCCAATTATTGCGGGTGCAATTGGATTTGGAGCAGCAATTGATTTCCTACAGGAGATTGGATTAGATGAAATTGAGAAGCATGAGCATAAGCTTGCTCAATATGCTTTGAACCGTCTTAGTGAAGTTGGAGGAATTTCAGTATATGGTCCGAAAACTCGTGCAGGACTAGTGACATTTAATTGTGATGATGTACATCCTCATGATGTGGCAACCGTTCTTGATACTGAAGGAATTGCTGTGAGAGCAGGACATCATTGTGCGCAACCACTCATGAAATGGTTAGATGTATCGGCAACGGCTAGAGCAAGCTTTTACCTTTACAATACAGAAGAAGAGATCGATGCTTTTGTTAAAGCATTAATAAAAACAAAGGAGTACTTCGGCAATGTCTTCAGGTAATAATTTAGATTCCCTTTATCGCCAAGTGATCATGGATCACTATAAAAATCCTCGTAACAGAGGAGAAATTGAAGGGGATTCACTGACAGTCAATATGAATAACCCAACATGCGGTGACCGTATTCAGCTACAGATGAAGGTAGAAGATGGGAAAATTGCCGATGCGAAATTTGTAGGCGAAGGCTGTTCCATAAGTCTTTCATCTGCATCGATGATGACTCAAGCTGTAAAAGGTAAAACTGTTGAAGAGGCACTGACATTGTCTGATATCTTCTCCAATATCATGCAAGGTAAAGATTACGATGAAGATCAATTTGATCTTGGTGATATAGAAGCGCTTCAAGGTGTTTGTAAGTTCCCTGCCCGTATTAAATGTGCAACATTAGCTTGGAAAGCGATGGAAAAAGGCTTAAACACTGAGGAAGAAGAATAGAATTAAGAAATATAAATTCTTCATTCAAAATTAGTTAAGTTAAAGTTGAAATGCAAACGATTATTCCCTCAACATGAGTGAAGCATATTGTTGGCAAAAACTAAAGGAGGGTTTACAGTGGCGAAAAAAATGCCTGATATAGGTGAATATCAATATGGGTTTCATGATAAAGACGTATCCATTTTCCGTTCTGCAAAAGGCTTAACAAAGGAAATTGTTGAGGAAATCTCAAGAATGAAAAAAGAGCCAGAGTGGATGCTTGACTTCCGTCTTAAGTCATTAGAGCAATTCTATAAAATGCCAATGCCTTTATGGGGTGGCGATTTAGCAGACTTACACTTTGATGATATTACGTATTATGTTAAACCTTCAGAGAAATCCGAGAAGTCTTGGGATGAAGTACCCGAAGAAATTAAAAATACGTTTGATAAACTTGGAATTCCTGAAGCTGAACAAAAGTATTTAGCAGGGGTTTCAGCTCAGTACGAAAGTGAAGTTGTTTACCACAACATGCAACAAGACTTAACTGACTTAGGAGTAATCTTTAAAGATACAGATTCAGCACTACGTGAAGATGAAGAAATCTTTAGGAAGTACTTTGGAACAGTTATTCCTCCAGCGGATAACAAGTTTGCGGCATTAAACTCAGCAGTATGGTCTGGTGGATCTTTCATATACGTTCCAAAAGGCGTAAAATGTGAAACTCCACTTCAAGCCTACTTCCGAATTAATTCTGAGAATATGGGTCAGTTTGAAAGAACGTTGATTATCGCTGACGAAGATAGCTCAGTTCACTATGTTGAAGGCTGTACAGCGCCAGTTTATTCAACAAACTCACTTCATAGTGCTGTTGTTGAAATTATCATCAACAAAGATGCTTATTGCCGTTACACAACAATCCAAAACTGGGCACCAAACATCTTTAACTTAGTTACAAAGCGTGCCGTTGCTTATGAAAATGCAACAATGGAATGGGTTGATGGTAATATCGGTTCTAAGTTAACTATGAAATATCCTGCTGTTGTTATGAAAGGTGAGGGAGCGAAAGGTACAATCCTTTCAATCGCTATTGCTGGTAAAGGGCAGCACCAAGATGCAGGAGCAAAAGTTCATCACTTAGCACCTAACTGTTCATCGACGATCGTTTCTAAATCAATTTCAAAACATGGTGGTAAAGTAACGTATCGTGGAATTTGTCACTTTGGCCGCAAATCAGATGGCTCGAAGTCGAAAATTGAGTGTGATACATTAATTATGGATAACGAGTCAACATCTGATACAATTCCGTACAACGAAATCTTTAACAACAATATTACGCTCGAGCACGAAGCTACGGTTTCTAAAGTGTCAGAAGACCAATTATTCTATCTCATGAGCCGTGGAATTACAGAGCAAGAAGCTGTTGAAATGATCGTAATGGGCTTCATTGAGCCATTTACAAAAGAATTACCGATGGAATATGCAGTTGAAATGAACCGTCTCATCAAGTTCGAGATGGAAGGTTCTATCGGGTAATATATTTAAAGAGGTAACGAATTTAATCAATTCGTTACCTCTTTTCTGCTGAACTCCCAAATTAAATGTTCTCTTGCTTTAGAGTTTCTATAATATTTTCTTTACGCACTTTGGAAGTAGAGTAGAGCATTGCTGAACCAACGATTAAAAATACGGCTACAACAACAATGATAATATTTGTCCATGGTAGTTCGAAACGGTAGGTGAAGCTATGCATCATCGAGCGATACATAAGATACATAATTCCAATACTTATTGGCAATCCGTAAAGTAAAGACTTTATACCATAGAAGATACTTTCATAATTAATCATCTTCGTAAAAGACTTTGGTGTCATTCCAACAGATTTTAACATTGCAAACTCTCGTTTACGTAATGAAATACTTGTTGAGATCGTGTTTAGAATATTTGCAAGCGATATAGCAGTGATTAGGACAATAAACCCGTAAACAAAGACGGAAAGTAAGAGTAGCACTTGCTGGTCACTTTGTCGCGCTTGGTGATAGTTAAAAATATGCATGCCTCTCGTATCCATCTCCTCTAGTTGATACTGCGTTTCTAGCGGGTTCGTACTCTTTAAGAACAGGTAGTTGTAGTAATAAGGAGTTAAATCTTTTCGAATTAGCTTATTTACAGCGTCCTCAGATACGACCAAAATTAAATCGCTAATATTGATTAGATGTTCACCTGAAGGAAGTTGATTGGTAAAGCCAATCACTTCAATTTCATTGATGAATGTTGTTTCATTGTACTCCCCGTTTTCATGGTATAGCTCAATTTTTTCTCCGATATTAGCTTGCATTGATTTAGTCTCTATCGTTTTACCTTTATCGTAGTCGGTGTACGTAAGAGTATCTATTAAAATCCCTGTCACCTTATCAGAGGAAGTCAGTTTATCATAATCAACTCCAATTTCGTTTGTATAGGCCCTTAAATTATCCGCATCTAACGCTTGGACATTGGCATGATAACGAAACTTCCCATCATCAAGGATTCCCTTATTATTCAGAACATATTCTTTTAATACATCATTAATTTTACTTTCATCAATCCAAGTAGCAAATTGCAATTCTCTTACTCTTAAGTAATCGGTGACGCCCTCTAATGCTGTCATTGCTTCTAACGTTTGTAGTTGCTCGCCAGATAAATCTTCGCCAATATAAATTTGAATGTCAAAATCTCCCCTTCCTGAAGATAATCCAGCAGCTTTTTCTAGGCTAAACGTAAAGAAGGAGACAGTTAAAAATAAAACAATACTTACGACTAGTGAAAAGACGGTTACTCTATATTTTCGTTTATTTCGCTTTAGGTTTTTTAAGCCAATTTCTGCTTCAATACCAAAAATCATTCGAACTAACTTAGAAGTTTTTACAGTTTTTTTAGTCAGCATTACATCAGTTGTTTGGCGTATCGCATCAATTGCAGATATTCTCGACGCTTTTCTAGCCGGAAGGTAGGTGGATATAAAAATGGTAATGATTGATATGAAACAAGTAAAGAGTATCGAGCTAGGCGTAACAGTCACTCGTAGTTTTTCAGAAGTACCAAGGGCTTCTGCTAAAAAAGAATTAATGAAATAGAAGGTTATTCCGATTCCAACGACACCAGCTAAGATGCCTAAAGGAATACTAATTGCACCGATAACAGCACCTTCAAAAAACACAGAGTTTCTTTTTTGATGTTTTGTAGCTCCCACACTAGAAAGCATACCTAATTGACGAGAACGCTCAGAAACAGAGATAGCAAAAGCATTATAGATTAAAGCAACAGAACCGATGATAATGACAGCAATGATAATGGCTGATAAACTGAAGACTGTTGAACGAACGCCATCATTACTGATCACACCATAATATCGCAGTAAACTGTTATTATACCTAATAGATTCAAGCGATATATCGCTTTCTTTTGCAAGCTGTTCTGCGTTTGAGTAAATATCTCGGTTAACTTTTTTTAAAATGATAGAAGCATTGATACTTTCATCGGATTGGATGGCATTTTCATCTAAAAACGTAATTACTGTATAACCAGGTGCCGAGTAGGGTTCCCAGTTAGGACGTTTTATCGTTCCTACAATTGTATACGTTTCATTTGTTAGGTTTTTCAGTTTCTCATCCATCTCGCCATTTACTCTGGTTAAAGAGTAGGTCTGATTCATTCTTTCAGCTGAAGTACTAATTGATTTCCGCTCACCAACCGCTAATGTTATCTCTTGCCCAATGTCAAAAGTAACCTTTGCGTTGTTGGCAATTTCTTCAGAGATAACAATTTCTCGCTCATTTACTGGTAAACGCCCTTCACCAAGAGTGATCGGGAAGTTACTGAAACCAGATCTATCATATTGCTTAATGAACAAATATGGCTTGGATTGATTTTCACTTCCTTCTAGGAGGGCATAACCAAGGTCTCTAGATAAAATAATTTCTTTTATATTGTCATCTAACTTAATCTTTTCTAATTGCTGCGGGTTGATATCTAAATATTGCACATGCCATTCCCCATGGTCGGCAATCGATTGTCTTTGCAACAAATCTATAAAGGAGACGGCAAGGGTAGCTACTGCAGTGATCATAGCGACGGAAATAACGGTTCCAATGATGGTTACAAGTGTACGACGTTTATTTTCCTTAAGATGTCTTAAGGTAAGCTTTTGGATGATGTTCATACACGAATCACCTCATCTTTAGCAACCTTACCATCCTCAATAGAGATAATTCTATCCGCTTGTAGGGCAATGCGCTCATCATGGGTAATGACAATAAGTGTTTGTTGATAAGTCTTATTAAACATTTTTAATAAGGCGATAATTTCACTGCTGTTTTTGCTATCTAAGTTACCTGTTGGCTCATCTGCAAGCATAATGGCTGGGTTACTAATTAAGGCCCGACCTATAGAAACGCGTTGCTGCTGACCTCCGGAAAGTTGGTTTGGCAAATGACTTAATCGATTTTCTAAGCTCAAGCTTCTTACGATATCCTCAAAATGCTTTTGATCTACTTTTTGCTGATCTAACAGAAGCGGTAAAGTAATGTTTTCCTCTACAGTTAAGATAGGGATAAGGTTGTAAAATTGATAAATCAACCCGATTTGGCGGCGACGGAAGATCGCTAGTTGTGTTTCATTTAATGAATAGATGTCTGTGTTATCTACAAAAACCTTCCCATCTGTTGGCCGATCGACCCCACCCAATAAGTGAAGTAACGTCGATTTACCTGAACCAGAGGGTCCAATAATTGCAACAAATTCTCCTTTTTTCACTGTAAAGGTTACATTATCTAACGCTTTGACAGCCGTATCACCTTTTCCATAGATTTTAGACAGATTTTCAATTCTTAAAATTTCCATAAGATTTCCCTCCATTATTCTTGATGGTTTAAATTTATCTGCCTAAGGTGACTTTCTGGTGACTGCAAAGTGACAATTTTGTCATATAAGAAGAGAGGCTGCCCTAACTATGTTACACAACGTGGGATCCAACTAACTTAAACGTACAGAAATATCATAGGTCTATATTCGGTGTCTAGCGTTGTCTTCAGGAAAGTTCACTTTCTTCGATTGTCTGTTTTGTGTCGATCATCGTTACATCCGTGTTGGTGAAAGCGAACTTTTATTGGTATCTCAATCTTTGTTTTAGGAGAGCCTCTAATTGATCAGATAATTTGTTTGTAAAACTTTAGTTGAAATGTGGTACCTTGGCCAGACATACTGTCAACTTGAATGGTGCCATTTTGACTTGTAATAATCGAATGGGCCATTGCTAGTCCAATGCCAACACTCTCTTCATTGGCATTTTTTCCTTTATAAAAGCGCTTAAAGATGTATGGTAAATCCTCTTTCGCAATCCCTTTCCCATTATCTTTGATGACAACTTCAGTAAATAGGCTGTTTTCCGAAAAATGAATACGTATTGTTCCTTTATTTGGTGTGTGTTCTAAACAATTTTTAATAATATTAATTAATGCTTCTGAGGTCCAATTTAGGTCGCCTACAAAGGATACAGTCTCATTACCTTCCAATTCTAGTGTTTGTTCTTTTATATCGATTGGAATGAGAAGAGGGTGAACAGCCTTCTGAATAAGGTCTTTTACCAAAACTTTATCCTTTTTAAATTGAATAGTTCCGGCATCAATTTTTGACAGCTTTAATAAAGATGCCACGAGCCACTCGATTCGCTCTAGCTGCACCCTAATGTTACGGTTAAACTCTGACCGTTTATCTTCAGTTAATCTGGCGTCATTCAATAAATCAGACATGACAACCATCGAAGTGATTGGTGTTTTCAATTGATGAGAGATGTCACTTATCGCATTCGTAAGTTTGATTTTATCCTTTTGTAAAAGGTCACTATGCTCGGATAGTTTTAATGTCACCTTATAAATCTCATTTTTGAGGATACTCAGTTCACCTTCTCGGTTATCCCGAACATCAAGAGTGAAATCACCACTACTTATTTGTCGTAAATAGCTAGAAAGCCTATCAATGTCACGATATCTCCAATTTGTATAGACTACTGTAACGGCAATAAGTAGAAGATTTGTGATCGTGACAATTACAGCTGCCTGTACTGAGAAATAAGAAACGAGTAAAATGGAAAGGAGACTAATACCACTCATTGTTAATAAAAGCTTGTTAAATTCTTGATTGCGGAGCATGTTAATCACCAACCTTATAGCCTAACCCACGAACGGTTTTAATGATAGTTGGTTTTTGAGGATTATCTTCTAGCTTTTCTCGAAGTCTTTTAATATACACGGTTAGCGTATTGTCATTGACAAAATCACCTGCTACGTCCCAGATTCTTTCTAGTAATTGATTACGTGTGAGGACTTGGCCGACATGATTTGCAAAAATCAGTAGTAGTCGATATTCTAACGCAGTAACATAAATTTCGTTGCTGTTTTTATAAACTTTACCTTCTAAAGTATTAATTTGAATCGTTGATAGTTCAATAATTGTATTTGTATGAGCTTGTTTATTGTAACGGCGTAAAACAGATTTTATTCGAGAGAGAAGCTCTCTAATTCGAAATGGTTTTGTGATGTAATCATCTGCTCCCATATCAAGTCCCATTACTATGTTGACTTCTTCATCCATGGCCGTTAAAAAGATTACGGGAATGTCACTTTCCTTTTTTACAAGTTTACAAAGCTCATAGCCATTTCCATCAGGCAAAGACAGATCAAATAAACATAAGTCAATACTTGAAATCTCATTTTTTATTACTGCTTTTGCAGACTCTGCATTGTAACAAAGGACCGTTACATAGTTTTCTTGCTGAAAGGAGTATTCTAGACCAGATGCAATGGTTTTATCATCTTCTACAACGAGGATTTTCATGTTTTTTCACCCTAACATGTAAAATGCTAATTTAACTAATACTATAGTACATCAAATTTTTCGTAACAGATAGGGTGAAAGATTTATGAAGGTCAAGATTATTACGTGCAGAGCAAAAATTTAACTAGAAGTTTATTTTGTTAATTATTGACATATAACCATTATTGTTTGGTATAATATCTTTAAAAATAAAAAGTTGGGGAGCGAAGAAAAACTATTTTTACATGGGCACTTGAATAGTTTGGAGCTAATAGTGCAACCGACCTAAGAAACTATTTTTGGGAGGCATTGTACGATGAGTTTGTCTTTAAGATTTATTTCAGATGAAAAACTAATGTCTGCATATTCAAAAGCAAAAGAACTAAAGTTAGATTTTGAATTCATCAAATTTCTAGAAGATGAAATTAACCGAAGAAATCTAGCTGAAATCTTCCAAACAAGTCAGATAGGTATTCCTTTAAAAGAAATATGAATTAAATAAGAGGCTATCCCATACTAAGCATAGCCATTGGGATAGCCTCTTTTTTCCTTATTTAGAGATGGGAATAAATTAGATATGGTAATCTTTTTATCTCTGGTGGCCGACTTTGAATACCAACACCGGCTTTTGCAACAATAAACTTAGGATTTTCTAATTCAAACTTTTTACATATATCATGGAGGTTGGAATTCTCATCTTCGAATAACGTAATATTGTAAAATTCCCCCATAATCTGATCAAAGACGACGAACCAATAAAAAGTATTATTCCTATTAGGATTATACTTTTTAGTTGTTTCTGAATTACTTAAATCATTATCCATGAATGAATCCAAATCCTAAAGGTTTGATTTCTTCTTGTGCAGAAGTTTCCGTCGCTTGGGAAAAACCTAAAATTAAAGCTAAAGCTAACACCCCAACTAAAAGTCTTTTCATAATTTCCAGCTCCTTTTTTAAAGAGAATTGTTATATTATAATTAGATCATGGCATATGCTGAGGATTTGTGTAAATCAGTTCTAGGTAGGTTTGATTTCAAATTTCGTCATAAAATTCGCGTTTATGGCTCGTTCTTCACTATGATATACAAATATGCATAAATAGGGGGGCGGATGATTATGTATGTTGGTGATAAAATTAAAGAGCTACGGATGCACTACAATATTTACCAGGAAGAACTTGCAGAAGGAATTTGCACCCAAGCAACAATTAGCCGCATTGAAAAAAATGAAATAGTTCCAAATTCATACATACTTTATCAAATCGCCAAACGTCTTGGTGTTGATATGGACTATTTTTATGGTTCTGGAAGTTTACTGAAAATCGAATATGTTAAAAACGTTTACCAAGATTTGGAACGGTTAGTTAGAGAAAAAAACTATAAAGAAGTCTTGAGAATTGTAAAGTTAGAGAAAATTAATCCATTGTTTCGTAGAGATGAGCTAAAACAAATTTTATTATGGCGTGAAGGGATTAGTTATTTTTATCTTAATAATAACCAGGATAAGGCGTTTGAATTACTTGATGCAGCCCTTCAATTAACTCCAACTACGAAAAAAAATACTTCAGCAACTGAAATAGATATATTGGCAAGCATTGCGGCTATTCACGGTGAAATAAGACAGTATGCAAAAGCAGCGGAAATATATCATGATATATCAATTAAAATGAAGAAATCACCTGCAAATTATGATCCAAAGCTTGCGATCCGAATTGCGTATAATTCTGCTGTTATTGCCCATTTGCTATCTAATTATCAAGAGGCCATTAGGTTTTGTGATAAAACGATTCAACTATGTCTCTCTAATTTAACTTTTTATATTTTAGGTGAAACATATTTTCAAAAGGGTGAAAGTATATTGGCATTAACGAGTAATAAGCAGGAAACGCTTCTGTGGTTAGAGAAATCGCTTAACATATTTAGAATCATTAATAATGAGCACGCAGTAAAATACGTCCTCGATGAAATAAATAAATTAAATAGTTATTAAGAGCCTCAGGGCTTTTTTTAATTTACGTTAATGATTTTCGCAATAAAAAAGCTTGCTATCAATTACTAATATTATAGTACATTCTAAATTTTACATTTCAAAACTCATCATTCATAATTGACAGTATACTTAAAAGAAAGTTGGCTTTATTCATGGAATGGATTGTTTTATTGATTATTGGGCTTGTTGCTGGAACGTTGGGGAGTTTAATGGGGCTTGGTGGCGGAATTATTGTCGTTCCAGCCTTAATGATTCTTAGTAGCTACTTAGTTATTTTAGGGGACGTTACGCCACAAGTAGCAGTTGGTACATCGTTATTAATTATGATTTTTACCGGTCTTTCGTCAACGTTAACGTATTTAAAACAAAAAACAGTTGATTTACGAAGTGCCTTTATTTTTTTTGCTGGAAGTGGCCCCGGTGCATTGGTAGGTGTCTATTTTAACAGCGGTATTGATACAAAAATATTTCTAATTATCTTTGGAGCATTTATTATTTTTATATCCTTTGTATTAATGATCCGCAAACATTTAAAGCCCTTAAAATTAACGAAAACAGGGATTAAACGAGACTATCAAAATGAAGTCGGTGATACAATCGAATATGGTTACCACCCAGTATTAGCAATCTCAATTGCATTCATTGTAGGATTATGCTCGGGATTATTTGGGATTGGTGGAGGCTCAATTATGGTACCAGCGATGATTTTATTGTTTGGTTTCCCACCACACCGAGCGGTTGCAACTTCAATGTTTATGATCTTTTTATCGGCCATTTTAAGTTCGGTCAGTCATATTGCCCTTGGTAATGTGAATTGGTTATATGCCTTAGCACTAGTCCCTGGTGCTTGGTTTGGTGGTGTACTAGGAGCGACAATTAATCAACGAATTAAAAGTGATACAGTCGTAAACATTTTACGGATTTTCTTAGTGATTATCGGAATTAGACTAATTTTTCAAGGGTTATCTTAAGGGTAATAGTTAGAAGATTTAAGATTTGGTTGTAGAGAATAGCTTATCAATTTTATATTTTAAAAAGCGGTGATTCCTATGGAAACTTCAGAATTTCATATTTTTTATACGAATGATTTACATAGTCATTTAGAGCAATGGCCAAAAATTATTTCATTATTTAAGGAAAAACGGAATTTGTACGAAGAACGCGGAGAAGATGTTTTGCTTTTTGATATTGGTGACCATGCCGATCGCTTTCATCCACTTACAGAAGCGACACTTGGAAAAGCAAATGTCCAGTTAATGAATGAAGTTGGTTACGATAGTGCAACGATCGGAAATAACGAAGGCATCACAATATCAAAAGGGGCGTTATCAGAGTTATATGAAGAAGCGAATTTCCCAGTTTTAGTTGCTAATTTATTCGAAAAGAATGGAGAACGGCCGAATTGGCTTAAACCGTTTCATTTTGTCCAACTATCAAATGGGCTAACAGTCGGAATTATCGGATTAACGATTCCGTTTCGTCCCTTCTATGAAGCGTTAGGCTGGAAAGTAGAGGATCCTTTTGAGATCTTGCCTCCGCTAGTAAAGAAAGTAAGGGAGCAAGCTGATATTGTCATTTTTTTATCGCATTTGGGTTTGAATTTTGATGAGGTAGTTGCGGATCAAATTGAGGGGATTGATATTATATTAGGTGGGCATACTCATCATGTTTTAAATGATGGATTGATAATAAAAAATACGCTCATCCATCAAGCTGGGAAGTTTGGCAATTACGTCGGTCACCTTTCAATAACCGTTAATCATCAAGAGAGACGAATTGAAAATTTTAAGGCGCGTTGTTTAGCCGTAAACGAATACGCCCCTTGTGAGGCTACGGCAGCCAGGATTCAACGCCTATCATATCAGCATCAAGCAGTTTTGAATGAAGAGATAAGCTGGTTGAAGGACTCACTAACGATATCTTGGGAAAGGCCAAGTTCGTTCGCTGCGTTATTAGCTTCGGCGATAAGAGAGTGGTGTGATGGAGAACTAGGAATGGCTAATTCAGGACTCTTGCTTGAAGGCTTACGAAGTGGTCCGGTGACAAAAGGTGATTTACATCGCATATGTCCACATCCAATCAACCCGGCGAAAATAGAGTTGACAGGACAACAATTGAAAGAAATCATTCATCATGGGCTCTCAAAAGAGATGATCGATAAAAAAATTAGAGGTTTTGGCTTTCGGGGAGAAGTGATGGGGATTATGGTTTTTGATGGTGTCACATATGAAGAAAAGAAACTAAGTGATGGCCTCACCCATGCCTACAACATTAAAGTAAACGGTCAAACGATTGAACACGACCGCATCTATACTGTTGCAACGGTCGATTTGTTTACATTCGGACACATCTACCCGTCGATTGCATCTGCGAAAATTAAGACGTTTTATATGCCAGAATTATTGAGAGATTTATTGGCTTGGAAACTACGGAGGATGTAGGGGAAGCACTATGGAAATAATTTTTTTCGTTATTCACCTTTAGAATTGGGTCAGTAACTAGCTAGCCAAAAGGCACTTTTTTTAACGTTTTTCATACTTTGATAAAGAGGACAATAGACTAAAATGTTCTCAGTATTATTAGTAACTTTAATCTTGGAAAGTGGCCTACTTTGACTGTATGCGTTGATTCCTCACAATGGCTTAATAACCATTTTCGAGGAACCCGTATTAGGGAGTTGCTGCACATTTTCCGATAGGAGTGGAGTGTGGAAGATGCTTGAAATGTCGCCAATTTTGATTGAAGGTCATCAGTTTACTGCGGTACAGATGAAACTACCGAAAACTAATTTTATGGCGGTAACTAATGAAAAAGGTTATATCATGTGCGGTGCGTTAGACGTTGCCCTTTTTAACAGCAATCAAAAGCTTAGAGAACGAAAGATCATAGCTGCAAGAGCTGTTGGGGTTCGCACGATCGAACAACTAATAGATGCCCCTTTAGAGTCGGTGACGCTTGCTGCAGAGGAATTAGGCATAAAGGTTGGCATGACCGGTCGAGATGCGTTATTAAAAATGATATAATCTTATAAAAATGAGGCTGTCCAATTAGTGTCAGCGCACCTCAAAGAAATTTGAAGGTGACTGGCACCGATACTAAGACAGCCTCATTTTTCTAGGTAAAAAGCGCCAAATATTGATGAAATTAGACAAAATTCTACGAAATATAAAGATTCTTAGTTTTATTAGTTAACAATTCGTAGTATTATAAGTTATAACTAGTTTTTCGTTTCATCTTAGTAAAGCCACTGGGGCTTATTAATTAGTTAATTCTTAGAGTAGGGGAATACATATGAGACTAGTCACAACGAGATCATTAAAAGAAAATGACACTTTAAGCAAGCCAGTCTATCATGATAATGGAAATGTTCTAATCCAAGCTGGCATACCTCTATCTCAAAGAATTATAAATAGGCTTATAAAATTAGGAATAGGCTATGTTTATATTGAAGATGAAATGACAAAAAACATTAAGGTGCAAAATATTGTCTCTGATGAAACAAGAAAAGCGGCAATAACAACAATTAGAAAAGAGTTTGAAGAAATTGCTAATCATCAGATTATCGGCAACTCATTAAATACAGCTCATCTAAGCAAAAACTTCTCTAAAGTCGTTGAAAGCATTTTAGCAGATATAAAAAAAAGCGACGATGTTATTTCGATACTATCAGACGTCTATTGCTATGATTCCTATATCTTTACACATTCATTAAATGTAACGATTTATACAATTGGACTAGCGATGGAGCTAAAGTTTACTGAAAAGCAACTATTTGAAATTGGCTTAGGAGCTATTTTGCATGATGTAGGTAAAGTTTTGGTGCCAAAGGAAATTCTTGAGAAAAACGGTCGCTTAACAAATGAAGAATTTGACATAATTAAAGAACATTCAAGAGCGGGCTATGATATGCTCCGAAATGCGCCAAATATTTCGTTATTAACAGCCCATTGTGCATTTCAGCACCATGAACGGATTAATGGCTCGGGTTATCCTCAAGGTATTACTGGTGATAAAATTCATCTATATGCAAAAATATTAGCGATTGCTGATGTTTTTGATGCAGTAACTTCAAACCGTGTCTACCGAAAGGCAATGTTACCTCATGAAGCGTTAGAGATTTTATATGCTGGGGCGGGCACTTTATTTGATAAACAAATTGTTGAATTGTTTAGTAAAACAATTGCGATCTATCCGAATGGTCTAACAGTCTACTTAAGTGATGGCCGAAAAGGTGTCGTCTCTAGGCAAAATAAGTTTTGCGGGATGAGACCGTTCGTTCTCATATTTGAACATGCTGGAGCTAAAATTTCTCCATATGAAGTTGACTTGGCTAAAGAACATCATGTAACGATCATCGAGAATGAAACAAGACTGGCAGTCGAATAGGATCGTTTCGTATAAAGTGTGCAATTTTAAATTAGTGAAGGATCTTAGGAGCTTCACTAATTTTTTACTGTCTATGCTTTTTTATAGTTTCTAAGGTGAAAATCATGTAGAATTTAGAGTATTGTTACGAAACGTAGCTAGTACTATTATCAAGTAATTGAAAGCGAAAGGATGTTATTAATGGATCGTCAATATTTAGATTTATGTAAGCATATATTAGACAATGGTACAGAGAAAACAGATCGAACGGGGACAGGGACAATTAGTGTTTTTGGCTATCAAATGCGTACGGACTTAGCCGAAGGTTTCCCGCTCTTAACGACGAAAAAGCTCTCATTAAAGGCCATTATCCATGAACTTCTTTGGTTTTTAAAGGGAGATACGAATATAAAGTATTTGCAAGAAAATAACGTCCGAATTTGGAATGAGTGGGCTGATGAAAATGGCGATTTAGGACCGGTTTATGGGAAGCAATGGCGCTCATGGACAGGTGCTAATGGCAAAACTGTTGATCAAATTTCGAATGTGATTGAAGAGATTAAACGTAATCCTGACTCTAGACGACTAATCGTCAATGCTTGGAATGTCGCTGAAATTGAAGATATGGCGTTAGCACCTTGTCATTGTATGTTCCAGTTTTACGTGAACGAAGGAAAACTCTCGTGTCAGTTGTACCAAAGAAGTGCCGACGTCTTTTTAGGTGTCCCTTTTAATATCGCCTCGTATGCTTTGTTGACGTTGATGATTGCTCAAGTTTGTGATTTAGAGCCTGGGGAATTCATCCATTCATTTGGCGATGTTCATATCTACTCAAACCACTTAGAACAAGTTAAACTACAGCTGACCCGTGAGCCGAAAGCTTTGCCGAAAATGAAGCTAAATCCTAATGTGAAATCAGTGTTTGAGTTCACTTACGACGATTTTGAATTAGTTGGTTACGACGCTCATCCACATATTAAAGGAGAAGTTTCCGTATGATTTCTTTAATTGTCGCTACAGGCGAAAATCGGGTGATCGGCTTAAATAATCAAATGCCTTGGCATTTACCAGCGGACTTAGCTTATTTTAAAAAAACCACAACAGGTCATGCTGTTGTCATGGGAAGAAAGACATTTGAGTCAATTGGACGCCCACTCCCCAATCGAACAAATATTATTTTAACAAGAGATCAAGAGTTCCAAGCGGAAGGTTGCCAAGTCATTCATTCCCTAGAGGAAGCACTACAATATAGTCAACAAGAAGATCTGTTTATTATCGGTGGTGCCCAAATTTATGAACAATTTCTCCCACATGCAAGCCGAGTCTATCTTACATTTATTGATCAAAGCTTTACCGGTGATACGTTCTTTCGAGAGCTAAATGATCAGTGGCTTCTTGTCTCGAGCGAAAAACACGATCCTGATGAAAAGAATAAATATCGTTATGAGTTTCGAGTTTATGATAAAAAATAATATCGAGATATGTCATCTCCAATTTAAATTTCATTATTTTAGTTAAGAACCAGTCCTCCTTTGCATACATATGAAGTATGTGAAGGGGGATTTTTATATGTTAAAGCGAAGAAAATACAGACCACAAAAAGGTCCGCTTCCATTTCGATATGTACTATTAATTTCATTTCTAATTTTTTGTATAATGACCGCACAAGGATTTGTCATTGTCGAGAAAGGGATCCGACCAACGTTAATTTCAATTGCAAACACTGAAACGCAGCGAATTGCGACTCTTGCAATAAATGAGGCTGTAAGTAAAAAAATCCTTGAAAACTCTGATATGAATAATTTGATTGATCTCCAAAAGGACAATAATGGGAGGATCATATCCGCTAACTTTAATCCTTTAATCTTGGGTCGAGTATTACAAGAAACTACCTTGAACGTACAAAAATATTTGAATAAGGTTGCAAAAGGGGAAGTCGGAGATTTAGCCATTCCTGACGGGATAGAAGTTGATCAAGACTCCTATCATCAACACGGAATTATACATATGATTCCACTAGGCCAAGCAACACAAAATTCGTTACTTGCTCATCTAGGTCCAAAGGTACCTGTAAGATTAACGGCTATTGGTGACGTAAAATCACAGATTAAACAAGAGGCAAGTTCTGTTGGTATTAACAATGCGTGGATTAGCTTGTCGATTGAAATAACGGTAGACGTAAAGATTGTCATACCATTTGCTACAGAAACGAAAGAAGTGCAAACGTTAATTCCAGTTGGAATGATCTATATTCAAGGAGATGTACCACAATTTTTTCACGCCGGTGGCGAAGGTAGTGGAAGCATGCCAATGCCAGCAATTATTAATCAACAAGACTTAAACGATGCGATAAACAATAATTAACAGTTGCAAAACTTGTCGTACGATTGTTATAATAACTAAGTTAAAACCAACTAAATATAAGTAATACCTCATCTATAGGTGAGGTAGAGGCGCAAAACTTAAGAGTAAGTAGCTAGAGAATGACAACTGTGAAGGCTACCTGAAAGGAATTTTTGCCGAAGTGACTATTATCGTCGAAATAATTGTTGCTGGGTCTACACTTAATAAGTGTAGAACTGTCACAATCTTTTTCCCAAAATTGATTGTGGAGGACTACTAAACTTTTGTGAGGGATTATTGTTTACGTATAAAGGTAGCAATAGGTTTCTCTATTGCTGCCTTTTTGTGTTGAAAGCATCGGCTAAGTTCTATCGTTCCCCTCTTATACAAGCAGTGGATGACGGCGATGTGAAAGAAGTTAGCCATATTTTCATTCAGGATTGAGAACAGAAAATCGTGAATGAGCAGCAAAAGAAGTCTTCTAACATCGACATTCTTGAATGGGATTCAAGGTTGCTTTATGTTTTTTCTAGGGCTAGAAAACTAGCTACTACAATATTGATTTATGGAGGAAGAAAGATGGTAGAAACAATTTATAGTTTAATTCCACCGGTTTTAGCTTTGTTGATGGTTATAGTAACACGGAGAGTGTTACTATCACTCGGAGCCGGGATTGTTGTGGGCGCATTAATGCTTAATTTTAATAGTGGCGAGAATTTTATTAGTTTAACAGACAATGTTTTGATCAACAGTGTAAAACAAATTGCTGCGATCGTATTTGCGATTTTTATTGATGAAGGGGCGATTAATTCTTGGGAATTATACATCATCTTCTTCTTATTACTGCTTGGAATGATTGCTGCTTTAATTGCCGTAACAGGCGGAAGTCGTGCCTTTGGTGAGTGGGCAATGAGCCGTGTTAAAACAAGAGTTGGCGCGCAACTTGTTACAGTTCTACTTGGGATTATTATTTTTATTGATGACTATTTCAATAGTTTAACAGTTGGTAATGTCGGTCGCCCGTTGACAGATCGCCACCGTGTTTCGAGAGCGAAATTGGCGTATTTAGTGGACTCAACAGCAGCTCCAATGTGTGTCATTGCACCGGTCTCGAGCTGGGGTGCTTACATTATTACGATTATTGGGGGAATTTTAGTAACACACAGTGTTACGCAGTGGGAAGCGTTACAAGCATTCGTACTCATTGCTCCAATGAACTTTTATGCAATCTTTGCGATTTTAATGGTTGTAGCAGTTGTCTACTTTAAGCTTGATTTAGGCCAAATGCGTGTTCATGAACAACGCGCGATTGAAACAGGAGAAGTTGTCGACAAGAAGAAAGGACCAGTTCCAGGGGATCAAGGTGATGTTTCTACTGTCGTTGGAAAAGTTGGCGATTTAATTTGGCCAATCGTTACATTAATCGTGGCAACAGTGTTCTTTATGATTACAACAGGTATTCAAGGTACCGATGGTGATGCAACCATTTTAGCGATTTTTGAAAATACACATGTCGCTGCTGCTCTACTTTACGGTGGCTTAGTAAGTTTAGCTGTAACCTTAGTACTGAGCTTCTCAAGAAAGCTTGGATTAAATGATATAGGTTTAGGATTATGGGCTGGTATTAAATCCATGCTCCCTGCCATTTACATTCTTATTTTTGCTTGGACAATTATTACGATCATTAATGACCTGGGTACAGGTATTTATTTAGCAGAGGAAGTTGTTAAAAAGCTGAACATGAGCGTAGCCTATTTACCAGTTATCTTATTTATTATTGCTGGTTTTATGGCATTTTCAACAGGAACAAGCTGGGGAACATTTGGAATTATATTACCGATTGCTGGTGACATTGCAGCAGCAACTGATATTTCATTAATGCTACCAATTTTAGCAGCTGTTTTAGCAGGTTCAATCTTTGGTGATCACTGTTCACCAATTTCAGATACGACGATCCTATCGTCAACAGGGGCCGGAAGCCATCATATTGACCATGTGATGACACAGTTACCATATGCATTAATGATTGCTGGGGTTTCCATTGTTGGTTATCTTGTTCTTGGTTTAACAGGAAGTGCAATCATCGGTTTCTTAGCTGCAGCTGCAGCATTTGTTGGAGTGGTTTTCGTCCTGAAAAAAATAGTTCCTGCATTAAAAGGAGCATAAATCTAGAGACCGAAGTCCTTTAGAGGAAAGGAATTACTTCCTACGTGCAATTCCACAACAAAAATCGCATCGATTTCTAAACAGAAATTGATGCGATTTTTTTGTTGTGGGAAAATGGCTATTCTATAATTTTCCAGAACATTATTGGTAGCATTATTTCTTTTCTGCTATAGCGATTTTATGCGATAAAGCACGAAAGTGCAGCTGTATTTTTTAAAAAAATATATAATATTTTGAAAAAATAATCTTTGACAAAACGTATAGATAGTACTAAAATGAAAATTGAATAGTCTGAATATTAATACTAATATAATGTTATTCATTTATTCTAAGTTACATTAATAAAGTTGTAATTATCAGAATATACTTAATTATCTTTACAATATTTTAAAAAAGAAAGGTGGATTATTTATGGAAGGTCGTGAACAATGGGGGACAAGGGCTGGTTTTATTTTAGCAGCTGTTGGATCCGCAGTAGGGTTAGGGAACATTTGGCGTTTCCCATATGTAGCTTACGATAATGGTGGAGGGGCATTTTTTATTCCGTACTTATTTGCACTTTTAACTGCTGGTATTCCGCTCCTCATTATGGAATTTACTATGGGTCACAAGTATCGTGGTTCAGCACCACTATCGTATGCCCGCATGAATAAGAAATCAGAATGGATTGGTTGGTGGCAAGTAGCGATTGCTTTCGTCATTTCCACCTACTACGCCGTTATTATCGCTTGGGCAATGGCCTACACGTATTTTGCTGTTGGTCAAAAATGGGGAACGGAAACAAAGGCATTTTTATTTGGAGATTACTTAAATCTTGCTGATGCTCCAGGTCAAATAGGAAGTCTTGTTCCATCTGTTTTCATCCCACTAGTTTTAGTTTGGGTTGTCACATTGGGTGTACTATTTAAAGGAGTTAAAAAGGGAATTGAAGTAGCAAACCGAATTTTTATTCCTACGCTTGTAGTCATGTTTTTAATTATCGTTGTTCGTGCCCTTACATTAGAAGGTGCGGCGTTAGGATTAGAAACGTTCTTTAAACCTAACTGGAGTGAAATCATGTCTCCAGGTGTTTGGGTAGCAGCATACGGACAAATTTTCTTTAGTTTATCGATTGCCTTTGCGATTATGATTACGTACTCGAGTTACTTACCAAAGAAAGCGGATATTAACAATAATGCTTTTATTGCAGGCTTTAGTAATTCAAGTGTTGAGTTACTTGCAGGTTTTGGTATTTTCGCGGCACTAGGCTTTATGGCGACACAATCAGGTGTTGGTGTTGAGGAAGTAGCTGCTGGTGGGATTGGATTAGCGTTTGTTGTTTTTCCGCAAATCTTAAATACATTTCCGGGTTTTAATGGACTCTTTGGTGTCCTATTCTTTGGATCACTAGTCTTTGCAGGGTTATCATCACTAATTTCTATTGTTGAAACATTTGTTGCCGGCGTACAAGAGAAATTTAAAGTGTCACGTAGAAAAGCAGTGGTAATTGGTGGCGGATTATCAGCATTGATTTCGATCTTATTTGCTACTCAAGGAGGGCTATACTTCTTAGATGTAGCTGATTACTTTATTAACACATTTGGTATTGCTTTAGCTGGACTTGTGTCAGTCATTACGATTTCTTGGTTTGTGAAGAAACTAAAGCCATTCCAAGAACATGCGAATGCAACTTCGGACTTACGCACTGGACTATGGTGGCGTGTATGTTTAGGTGTTGTTACACCAATCGTATTAGGTTATATGTTTGTCATGAATTTAATTCAAAACATCAAAGTTAATTATGGGGATGGGGATTTCTCAACTTCATTTATACTTTACTCAGGATGGGCAGTTGCAATCGCAGCTTTAGTGCTTGGATTTGTTTTTGCAAGCTTAAAGTGGGGCGAAAAAGATTTAGAAGTACCAGCAGCTTACTCTGAAGATAAAGGAGTGAAAGCAAAATGAGTTTAAGTGCAGTTGTGATGATGATAGTCGGTATCGTAATCATCTGGGGGGGACTTGCAGCGAGCATTCTAAACGCTGTGAAAGTTTCTAAACAAAAATAGGGCTTAAATCTAGGTTCGTCATATCGTAGTATACTAACAGCTCGGAGAAAACTTTCTCCGAGCTTTTTTGCTTTAACTTTAGAATGTTTCCTTAAACAGTACACTCTATGTGATACTTCAACTTTTTTTCCTTTTAGCTTTATCTTTTTTCTCCCAATTTTTTAAGGATGGAAATGGGTCAAATGACCATTCGGTAAAGCCATTGTCGCGGTACATCCCGTAATGCAAATGCGGTGGGAATTTTCCGGAAGTACCTGGCTTTCCGTACCCAGAACTTCCTACGTAACCAATGACAGTGCCTGGCTCAACGACTTTTCCTTCCTCAATCCCTTTTTCAAATCCACTTAAATGAGCGAAGTAATGGTAAATATTATCGGTGTCACGTATGCCTACGCGCCAGCCGCCAAATTTGTTCCAGCCCTTTAATTCAACAATTCCATATGTCGTTGCTCTTACTGGTGTGCCATGACCGGCAAATAGATCTGTACCTTCATGCATTCTCCGTCCACCCCAGCCTCTAGCGTCACCCCATGTATTTTTATAACTATAGTTATAACGGGTAGGGAGCGGAAAGGCATTGCCGGTTAAGGCAATCGTATTGTACGTCTCATAGACCTTTGCGTGTCCCATAACGAGTTGCAACGATTTTTCACGGTGATAAAACTCCCAGATACCAACGCGAATGTTTTCTTCATCATAACCATAGGACTCTAAATGCTTAGCGAAGGTGTATAGGACATCCTCATCGTCATTTATGTTCGCTTCACCATCTCCGTTCCCATCTAAACCAACGCCACCGAACAAACTAATTGCAAGAGGGTTAGTATCTTTTGGATTTGGATTTAGTGGTCCAGCCCATTTCTCAGGTGAATAAAAGATCGCAATAGCGCCTTCTTCCCTCGGTAAATCCCTTCTTGCGCGTCTGATGCCACGTTCAAAGGAGTCGACAGCGGCTAAATAGTACCACGGAACATTTGTTACCGCCTCCACCTTTTGATATAAGTCCATCCGCTTTTCAAGTAGTTCTTCATAGCTAAGCTTCGCTTTCTCCTCAGCAAACGATATCGAGGGTGCTGAAGCTAGCGTAAATAAAATTGTAATAATCAAGATTAGCGAGCGTTTCATTTTAAGTAACTCCTTTCTAGCCTACCCATAAGTATAGTTTGTAGAAAATGGTGAGAAAAATATATGTTAATTAATACCAATGGTAGTGCAACAGCTTTGAGATTTCTCGATTTTCATGGTAAAGTTAGTTTAGTCAGTTTAGGGTGTACCGTGTTAAAACTTAGTTTTAGAGATTTACATATTCAAATTAAGAATCGTACACTCAAACCTCAAATGGGAGTGAAAACATTTTGGCAAAACAAGAAGAATATATTCGCAAGCCTGATTGGCTAAAAATTAAACTTAATACAAACGATTCATATACAGGCCTTAAGAAAATGATGCGCGAAGAAAAGCTTCATACAGTTTGTGAAGAAGCGAGATGTCCTAATATTCATGAATGTTGGGCAGAACGAAAAACTGCTACATTTATGATTCTAGGAGATATTTGTACAAGAGCATGCCGTTTTTGTGCTGTAAAAACTGGGTTACCTACCGAATTAGACTTGGGCGAGCCGGAACGAGTAGCCAAATCCGTCAAGACAATGGGTTTGAAGCATGTTGTCATAACAGCAGTTGCGAGAGATGATCTTAAAGATGGTGGTGCTAAAATATTTGCTGAAACCGTTCGAGCAATACGTCGGAAGAGCCCATTTTGTACAATTGAAGTATTACCATCGGATATGATGGGATCGATTGATAATCTAAAAATTCTAATGGATGCTAGGCCAAATATTTTAAATCACAATATTGAAACAGTGAAGCGCCTAACGCCTCGTGTTCGTGCAAGAGCAACGTATGAGCGCTCGCTAACTGTCTTGAAGAATGCAAAAGAACTGCACCCTAACATTCCTACGAAATCAAGCTTAATGATCGGGCTTGGAGAAACAAAGGAAGAAATCATTGAAACGATGGACGATCTTCGTGCTCATAATGTCGATATTTTAACAATTGGCCAATACTTACAGCCAACAAAAAATCATATAAAGCTTGAAAAGTATTGGACTCCAGAAGAATTTGCAGAACTAAAAGAAATTGCTATGACAAAAGGCTTTAGTCACTGTGAAAGTGGACCGTTAGTGAGATCTTCTTACCATGCAGATGAACAAGTGAACGAAGCGCAAGCTAGACAAGAAGCATTGAAAGTGGAAAAAGGGTTGTCTCATAGGTGACAGTTCACCTCGTGTAGGCGCGATATCTAGTATTAATGAACACTACATATCGTGCCTGAGGTGACTGTTACTTTGCTTTGGGACAACCCCTTTCACCCTTTTAAGTGGTGATAGAGTAAAAATTTACCGATTCATTTGGTTATAAGGTTTATTGTCTAAAGGTCTGTTCATATTTTGGCCGTAATAGTTACTTTCACTAGCGCTAATTCCTCTACCTTGTGGAGACTGGCGCATTTCTTCAATTGTATGCTCTAAGACACCATGAACATTTTCTGTTCTAGACGAGAGATTTCCAAACCGCTCAATGGTGGAGATCATTTCAGGTTTGTCAGAAACATAAATATCAAAAAAACTTGGCACGCAGCTGACTGCGGTTTGTCTCACTTGATCAGCAGTTAGATCACGATCTTCCGATGTCGTTTCATAAGCAATTAAGATATGTTGATCTGTAACTAATGTAGCAACATCTTCAACATCAGGAATAAGCACAGCTAATTTACTGATGGCATCTGCTAATAGTTCAGGGTCATAAACTGCAATAATTGGATTCGTACCGCCTCTTGGCAGCGCAGTTTCGCGTTGGTGACGAACATATCCAAAACGTTGAATCTCACGATAATCTTTATCAGGATTGATTACGTTAAAGTCACTTCTGTTTTTACTATTAAGGATTTCTACATTATCCTGAGCGATCGGTGATTCGTTTTGCATTAATGTTTGGCAACCAGTTATAGATATTAAACAAATAGTCATAACTAACAAAAACTTTTTCATGGACGTTACCTCCTAATTAGATACTGTTCAAAAGGGGAGACAAGAAAGGGTCGATCCACCGTCTATGTGACCAGACTTTTTGAACATCCTCTAGTAGTAGGATGACCAAATCTAACATCGTTACCATTAGAAATAATTGTTAGTTGAGCAAATAGAGGTTGAATTTTTCTTATTTATCAGGCAATATAGGAAAAGAGGTGACAGAAATGATTCGTGTACAAGGAGTAAGCTTTGAAGTTATTCAAGAACATCGAGATGCTTGGGATGAAGAAGCATTTAAAGCTAGATATAGTGATGTCTTAAATAAATATGATTACATCGTTGGTGATTGGGGCTATGGTCAACTGCGCCTCCGAGGTTTTTTTGAGGATAGCAATCGCAAGGCCACATATGATTCAAAAATTAGTACCTTTCCTGAGTACTTATTCGAATACTGTAACTTTGGTTGCCCTTATTTTATGTTGCGTCGCGTGAAGGAAGAACGAGGTAACGGGAAGAAAACAAAAGAACCAGAAAAAGACTTAATAACCGATTAAGCCATGAAAGCATGTTTCTGATGAGAAATATGCTTTTTGTTTTGGGGAAGAATGGAAATGACAATTAGATAATTTCATGCTGTTTTAGCTTCCAGCCAACAAAAGAATTAAAGGTTGTATATCTATTATTCATTGATTAATATGAATTATCTTAATTAAACGACTATTGGTTGAACGCTATTATTGAACCTAAAGCCGTGGTAATATATTCTTACTTGTTTCATAATAGGTTCTTTGTTTTACAGAGGTTTTATAGAACATTTAAAAGAGGAGAAGCACCGATGAAATTAACTACGTTATTAAAGACAACCACGGTTATTATTGCACTGCTATTTATATTAACAGGATGGACAATGTTTCAACTTTCAAAGAGTCTGGAAAAAGAAAAACATGCATTCAATTTGCAAACAGAGTTAACGATGCTGTCGATTGAACTTCAAGATTCCTCTGACTATTTAACGAATGAAGTGAGGGCTTATACACAGTTTGGTCTTAGCATTCATTATAATAATTATTGGAAAGAAGTAAATGAAACTAAGACTAGAGATAGGGTTGTTGCTAGATTTAATGAGTTACAAGTCCCAAATGAGTTAATTAGTTTGATCGAACTTGCGGCTGAAAACTCTAATGATTTAATTTTACTTGAAGAGCAAGCCATGGATTTAGTTGAAAAAGGCAATTTAGAGATGGCTAGAACTATTGTTTTTGGAGCTTCTTACGAGGTAGGTAAGCTGTTAATCGCTGAATCTATTGATGAATTTAATGAAAAATTAGAACAATGGACGAATTCAATTGTAAGCGAAGCGGAAAGAGATGTTAACTTTAGTTATTTTGTAATGATTACTTCATCAATTTTAGTATTCATTTCACTAGCTTTAGCATTTTTTTTCATTCATATAAAATTAATACCGCTCGGAAAACTTTCAAAAATGGCCGAACAAATCGCAAAAGGTGATTTGAATGTAAGTTCTTTAAAAGTTAAATCTAAAGATGAGGTTGCTCAATTGAGCCGATCATTCAATATAATGGCAGATAACTTAAGGAATTTAATTCAAACTGTGAAACAAGCAAGTGAGAATTTGGCTGCTTCTTCTGAGGAATTATTAGCAAGTGCAGAACAAACAAATGGTGCGACACAACAAGTTTGTACTTCAATCGATGAAATTGCAACTGGAGCAGATGTTCAGTTAAAACAAATTCAAGACAGTACAGTGGCTATTAATGAAGTTTCTAATGGAATACAAACAATCGCCAATGCTTCTTCAGCTGTTTCAAAAGCTTCTGAAGAAACAACCTATAAAGCTCAGCTAGGAGAAGGAAACATTACTCAAGCTGTTACGCAAATGAGAACGATTGAAAACAATGTAATAATAACGTCTAAATCAATCAAAGCTTTAGATGAACGCTCAAAAGAAATCGAAAAAATTGTCGTTGCCATTTCAGATATATCTAATCAAACGAATTTACTAGCACTAAATGCAGCGATCGAGGCAGCAAGAGCTGGTGAACATGGGAAAGGTTTTGCTGTTGTTGCAGATGAGGTAAGGAAATTAGCAGAGCAATCAAGTAAATCGGCAACTCAAATCACCGAATTAATTCAATCGATTCAATCTGACACATTAACAACAGTAGACCAAATGAATACAGTTTCTGAAGATGTATTGCATGGTGTTTCGATCATTGAAAATACCGGTCAAGCATTTAAAGAGATCCTGGATTCAGCACAAAGTTTAGCAAGTGTTGTTCAAGAGGTTACGTCAATTACTGAAGAGATTGCAGCAAGTACTGAACAAGTTGCCTCTTCTTTTGTTGACGTTAATTCAATTACTGAACAGGCAACTTCAAAAACACAAATGGTAGCAGGATTGGCCGAGGAACAGTCCGCTTCAATGGAAGAAATTACAGCTTCCGCTGAAACCTTAAGTAAGTTAGCTAGTGAATTAAGCGAAGAAATCGGCAAGTTTCGATTATAAAAAAAAGCGACTGAAATGATCAAATTTCAGTCGCTTTTTAACTAATCCTTAGAAGTATAAGTTGTTTCTTTTTTATTGGGGTCATCATGCGGTGGATGTGCTCCTGGGTCTTGCCGCGGTAACCCTTGATGGAGTGATTTGAATTCATAATTAAAGGCACTCATACTACGTTGGCCCTCTCGCCAAGGCGTTGTTTTCCCCAATTTTTTATTTACTGGTGAGCCATACGGCCCATCAGGAGTATCCTCTGGAATGACGTAGTTGTCTCCAATTTCCGCATTTGAAAAATCAGAATACTTATCTTTGTCGCTCAAAATTACCACCTCCTTACGTTAGCTTTCCGAAAAGAAGGGAATTATATGAACGAAAAATACGGTTTAACCAATAACCTCATATAGATAACTGCGAAGATCTTCAGCATCTTTTTCGTTTAAATTAAAGGCATGTTCAATGTAACCTGGCTCTTCAAGATCATCAGTACCGATAATTGCCAGTCGATTTGACTGCATATCAAGAACAATTTGTTTCCCGTAATAACGAGATGTTGACATAATTGCAATATCAAACCGTTGATTTTCTCCCATAAAACTAACGAAGCGAGTTTTCGTTTCTTCTGTTTCGTCATAGAGATAAAAACGTTCTGCCATGAATAATTCATCCTTTCCAATTGAATCTATTTGAAGTCATTTGTGTGATATCCAGCCGAATCCCTAGTTGTAATTAACTAAAGAACACCAATAGTGTTTATGCTTTCTTCATAGTATGATCATATCTTATTTTTTATCTATTTGAAAACAATTAGCGCTTACTATTGAGTAAGAGTGAAAAAAATCGCTATGAGCTGAAGTCTAATGATCTCGATAAATAAAAAAGGGGGCACATGATCATCGCCCCAAAAAAATTATTTTGTTATTCCATGACCAAATGCGGTTTATTGGATAGATGATGGTGAGCCTTAATGTAACGGACTGTTTTTGTCTTGGCACGCATGACAATAGAGTCTGTTTCAACTAGGTCTCCTCCTAAGAAACGAACTCCTTCGAGTAGCTCTCCGGTAGAAACGCCTGTCGCTGCGAAAATAGCATCATCACCTCGAACCAAGTCATCTAATTGTAAAATTTGCGTCGGATCTTCTAGACCCATTTTTTTACAACGTGCAACTTCTTCATCGTTCATAGGTACTAACCTTGCTTGCATGTCGCCACCAAGAGCTTTTAACGCAGCTGCTGAAATAACGCCTTCAGGTGCGCCACCAATTCCAATAAATAAATCAATTCCTGTATGTGGAAGTGCTGTAGCAATCGCTGCACCAACATCGCCATCACCAAACAGTTTTACACGAGCACCTTTTTGGCGGATACGCTCAATAATTTCATCATGACGTTCACGTTCTTGAATGATAACCGTCACATCGTGGACACGTTTGTTTGTCATTTTTGCAATAATATCAATTGTTTTTTCGATCGGATCGTCAAGACGGACAAGTCCTGCTGCCTTTGGACCAACTGCTATTTTCTCCATATACATATCTGGGGCATGTAGCAAACAGCCTTTATCAGCAATCGCTACAACAGCCATTGCATTAGGATGTCCCTTTGCGACAATGCTTGTCCCTTCTAATGGGTCTACAGCGATGTCCACCTCAGGTCCATTTCCATTTCCAAGGACTTCACCGATGTATAACATTGGTGCTTCATCAAGCTCCCCTTCGCCGATAACAACTGTTCCAGTCATGTTTACAGAATCGAACATTGCTCTCATCGCACTAGTTGCAGCATTATCTGCTTCATTTTTCTTGCCACGTCCCATCCATTGTGAGCAAGCTAATGCGGCTGCTTCTGTAACACGAACAATCTCTAATGCTAATTCACGTTCCACGTAGTAATTCCCCCATTATGTGTTTTTTTCTCCTTTAACATCATACCAAAATGATCATAAATATTAAACTGGTAATCATAAATACGTAAAATTCTTATAAATTGTCTGTTTGTGTTATACTAATTTAAAAAAGTGTAGGTGAGAAAGATGTATTTTGTTGATCGTAAAACGATTGAAGAAAAGCTTTCGATTATGGATGAATATCTACAATTTTATAATGGTAAAAAAGAATGGAATTCATTTGAAGACAAGCTATCTTTAGAGCGAGTTGTACATATCGTTATTGAAGCAATTATTGATGTAGGCAATAGTTTAATTGATGGTTTTATTATGAGGGACCCTGGCAGTTACGAAGATATTATTAACATTCTTCTTGATGAAAAAGTGATTGCGGAAAAGGACGCAGATAGCTTTAAAGAAGTTGTTTCGCTAAGGACAATGGTTGTTCGCGATTATACAAACATTGATCATGAGCATATGAAGCAAATTTTTACTGTTCATGCTGAATCATTAATGAATTTTGCTCCTTCTGTCTCTCAATACTTAAAAAATGAGTTAGGTCATGTAACGGCATTTATACCAGAGCAAAAATAACTAAAAAGTACTCCTTTAATCACTGTTATGGTAAATTCCACTTGAAATTATGTACATTTATAAACTTTTTAGTTGATTAATTTACTAATTGTTCATCATCTATTAAAATAAAGAAAAGGGTGGTGAAAAGATGGGAAACCAAGTTTCGACACGTGATCAGATTTTAAGTATGCTAAAAGTTAATAAGCAATTGACAGTTTCTGAAATGGCAAACCAACTTGATATTACAGAAATGGCTGTTCGCAGACATTTAAATACATTGGAACGAGATAATATAATTAGCACATCTTTAGTGCGACAGGCGATGGGACGCCCTACAAATGTCTATTATTTAACAAAAACAGGGCAAGAGATGTTTCCGAGAAACTACGCGACTTTAACTGTCGATTTATTACGCGATATTGAAGATATGAGCGGACAGGCAATGGTTGAACAATTATTTGAGCGAAGAAAAGAACGGATGAAGGAAAAGTATGGTTCTAGAATTACCGATCATAATTCTCTTGATGATAAAATTGCGGAATTGGCTCGTCTTCAAAATGAGCACGGTTATATGGTTGAGTGGGAAAAAGACAAAGAAGGTAACTATCTCTTCAAAGAATATAATTGCCCAATCTCTGAAATTGCCAAAGAGTATCCTGTAGCCTGTAAGTGTGAACTTTCCTTATTTCAAGAGCTTTTAGGAACAGACGAAGTTGATTGTGAAGTTTGTATGGCTGTAGATGCTGAACCGCATTGCTTCTACAAAATAAAACCGAAAAATCACTAAATTGTTAAAAGTCACTTCTAACCCGAGGTGGCTTTTTATGTTTAATTAGGTTAAAATTTGAAAAGCTTATCCAAAGTTAATCAAACGTTTAATTAAAAAGGAGGACTTCTACTACATGAAGCAATATGATGGATATTTAATAGATCTTGATGGAACGATGTACCGTGGCAAAGAGAAGATCGAAGAAGCGGTGGAGTTTGTCAAAGAGTTAGCTAAAAGAGAAATTCCTTACCTGTTTGTCACAAATAATTCGTCGAAAACATGTGCTCAAGTTGCTGAACATCTACTCGAAATGGGTATTCCAGCGACAGAAAAACATGTGTTTACTACGAGTATCGCAACGGCAAAGTTCATTGCAGACGAAAAACCAAATGCCTCAGTTTATATGATCGGTGAAGAAGGCTTAAAAGATGCATTGCAAAAACAAGGGTTTGAAATTAAAGGTGAAGATGTTGATTATGTTGTCGTAGGCATCGATCGTGAGATTACATACGAGAAATTGGCCAAAGCTTGTTTAGCTGTTCGTGCTGGAGCCAGATTTATTTCAACAAACGGTGATATTGCCTTACCTACAGAGAGAGGATTAATGCCAGGAAATGGATCGATTACATCTGTAGTTGCGGTATCAACGGAAGTAGCGCCAATTTTTATCGGTAAGCCGGAATCAATTATCGTTGACCAGGCACTTGAAGTCATTGGCACACTAAGAGAGAAAACAGTGATGGTCGGTGATAACTATAATACTGACATTTTAGCAGGGATAAATGCTAACATGGACACAATTATGGTCCACACGGGCGTAACTTCAAAAGAGCAACTTATTAGCTATGCAAAACAGCCGACTTTTTCGATTAATTCTTTAAGCGAGTGGAAGTTTTAGAAAATTACATTAAACCAATTGAAACAGCTTAACTGTAACTAGAAAAAATGAAATGGATGAGGGGGCTAGCATTTCCCTCATCCATTTTTTTCGCATATAATCCTTTAACAAACAAGACTTACGCTGTTTTTTATTACTCTACGTTTGCAGCTCGATGTGCCAAGCGACTTGAAGCTGCAGCAGCAATCGCACCGACGATATCATCTAAAAACGTATGGCACTGTTCGCCTTCTTTTTCGTTTAACTTTTCTAATATTCCAGGTTTTTGTTTATCGATATAGCCGTAATTCGTAAAGCCGATTGAACCATAAACGTTAACGATAGAAAGTGCGATAATTTCATCAACCCCATATAATCCTTCATCTCTTTGAATAATGTCTAATAGTGGCGGTTCAATTAAGTTTTTTTCAGCCAACATATCTAGTTGGATCCCAGTCAAAATCGCATTTTGAACTTCACGTTTGCCGAGAACTCTATCAACGTTTTCAATACAATCCTCCATCTTTAAATTTGTATGGTATTTTACTTGCAGAAAATAAACAAGATCTGCAATGTCATCTATTGTAACTCCTCGCTTTACTAACCAATCCCTAGCAGTTTTTTCTACGATATCCATCTCTTTTTTCATGGCAATCACCTAGTCCCTTTCTTTGCGATTAGTATATGCTTCTCATTATGTTGATGTTAAAACGTCTCTCATCTTCTAACATTGTTTGACTGCTTAAGCCCCTTTATTCAATCATATTTAAAACATTTGATTTAATGAGAAACATTTTGCCCAGATAAGTCATAGACTAACGAGTAGCACAGTATGTATACAGTAATAGTATTGGTGCACCTTGTGCACAGTTTAGGTGCCTGGCACCATAAAAAGACATTTTTAGTAATTTGTCCACCTACAGTGTACAGAAGCCGATGAGGGGTGACGGTTTTGTTTGAAAGAAATATTTTTGATGAATATAAGCTTTATTGTGAGCAACGATTTATGTTAGGTGATTATGAGGGGTTTACCGCGCAAGATAAACAATATTTTTTAGTTTCTGTTGATGAGATTGAAGACAACGAAATTACTGAGATGATAAAAATGGGAAATCATTTAACCGCAGTAGGGGATCACGAAATTGCAACCTTTGTGCCGACGGGTAATAATGCGCTAACAAGTTTTGTTGAGGGACAAAATAGAGTGCTTTTCCAGCTCCCGATGTATGTATCGCGCAGCAAAAAGCAAAAAGCCCTAGGTACTGAATTGGCACGGCATCACCAACGAGGCAAATCATATCCTCCTAGTCAAAAAAATGGCGGAGCTTGGTCTCAATATTGGACCAACCGTTTAACACAGTTAGAAAAGCTCTATGTGGATTTATCAAAAAATAAACAAAAACTTAGTTTCGATCAAGCGTTTATGGTTTCCTTTCCTTATTATCTAGGTAGAACTGAAAATGCAATTCAATATATAGTTGATAGTAACCTCGACTACCGGCAACAATTACAAATGGAACCTAAAACGATCTGCCATTATCAATTTTCAGCGAATTCGTGGCTAACGATTGATGATCGATCAGGTGCAGCGGTAAAAAGCCCGGTCGATTTTCTTTACGATTATCCTAGTAGAGATGTTGCGGAGTGGATAAGACAATTACTTAATCAAGAGGACGATCCTTATCGAAGGACTACAGAGTTCGTTAGAGAATATCAATCTGTAGAGCCGATATCGCCTTTAGGGTGGCGCTATATTTATGGTCGACTGCTATTTCCAATTGATTATTTCAAGATCATTGAAGGGTATTACCGAAGCGTTAACGATGAAGATGGCGATCACTACACAGATAAGCTTTTTGAACTATTCCAACAGGAAGTGAAAACAGAAGTTTTTTTGAGAGAGTTTCATCACAAAATATTGCCGAAGCATTGGCAGGCTAATGTTCCAAAAATCGATTGGCTAGAATCGACGAGACCGATAACTAGAAATAATCACCCTTCCTTCATTAGAAGGCAATGACAATTTATTTGTTCATTGCTTTTTTTGATTATTAATGTTGTTCTTTACTTAGCAAGGGAGGAACTAATGAAATTTTACTACGTAGTCCATTATTGTTTGAGATGAACATTCCCTATACGCTTTCTGGAATGCCCTTATGAAAAAAACATTTTTTTGATAAAATAGAAGTGTCAATGTGTTACAAAAGTATAGGGGATGAGGTTGGTTAAAGAATGAAAAAACCGTATGTTTTTATTACTAGAAGGCTCCCAGAAGAAACGCTAGGAAATCTGCAGGAATTCGCTGATGTTAGGATGTGGCCGTACGAGGAAGAACCGATTCCTCGCGAGACGCTTTTAAAAGAAGCAAAACGCGCTGATGGGCTTTTAACAATGCTCTCCGATAAAATTGATGCAGAACTACTTACGAATGCACCTCATTTAAAAGTAGTCGCAAATCTTGCAGTTGGCTATGATAATATCGATGTAGATAAGGCAACATCAAGAGGTATTGCAATTTGTAATACTCCTGATGTTCTTTCTGATACAACTGCCGATTTAACGTTTGCTTTACTAATGGCGACAGCAAGAAGGCTAATAGAATCAGCAGAATATGTAAAGGGCGGGCATTGGAAAAATTGGGGGCCGTTACTGTTAGCAGGAACTGATATTCATCATAAAACAATCGGCATAATTGGAATGGGACGGATCGGTCGCGCTGTTGCCAAACGCGCAACAGGATTTGAGATGGAAATTCTCTATCACAACCGTTCTCGTAACGAAGAAGTAGAACAAGAACTTGGAGCTGCCTATTGTAGCTTTGATGAAATTGTTGAAAGAAGTGATTTTTTAGTCTGTTTAGCACCGTTGACAGCTCAAACAAGAGGAATGTTTAACGAACAAGTCTTCAAAAAAATGAAGCCTAGCGCCATATTCGTAAATGCATCACGAGGTGATGTCGTTGATGAACAAGCCCTCTATCATGCCTTAACAAACGGTGAAATAAAAGCAGCAGGTTTAGATGTTTTCCAAAATGAGCCTATCGGCGCAGACCACCCGTTATTATCTTTACCGAATGTTGTGGCGATTCCTCATATTGGTAGTGCTAGTGTGGAAACAAGAATGGTTATGGCTGAACTCGCAGGGAGAAACATCGCAAATGTACTTACTGGCAATAAGCCTGAAGCAATCGTAAACGAAAAGGTTTTATCATAAAAAATGAACCGAATAGAGTGTTGTTACATAAACAGACTTAACGGCTCTGATGACTTGTTTTTGAAATTTGAAAAGCAAGAAAATATAAAGGTTGAGACATTTAGTTGCATAGGAAATTGCAATGTATGTTCAGATCATTTTCATTGTATTGTTAATGGAGTGCGTGTTGTTGCGAATACTGAACAGGAGCTTAACGAATTAATCCTGAACAATCTAATAAAATGATAAATTATAGGACAAGTATAAGAGTACTTGTCTTTTTTTATGTAAACGCTTTATCAATGTAAAACGAAAAACTATTTTAAAAAATCGGAAAATAGTCTTGTAAATCACCGTTTATCAGACTATAATGTCCATTATAGATAAACATATGTGCGTTTAAGGAGTACAAATTTTACTAGTATAAAAATACTAATAAATAGACGAGTAACGGGGAGTGATTACGTTGAACGGGAAAATTTCAATTGGATTATTAGGATTTGGCACTGTTGGTAGTGGAGTTGTTCAAATCATCGAAAACCATCAGCAAGAGCTACAGCATCAAGTCGGTGCTGAAGTTGTTGTTAGTAAAATCTTAGTCAAGGACGCATTAAAGCCGCGCGCCGTTGAAATCAATGAACAGCTTCTTACAGAAGATCCTGAGGATGTGATCGCTAATCCGCAGATTGATGTGATAGTCGAAGTAATGGGCGGAGTGAATGAAGCGAGAGAGTATATCATCCGTGCCCTAAGAAATAAAAAGCATGTTGTTACAGCGAATAAAGATTTAATGGCGATGTATGGAGCAGAGCTGTTAACAGTAGCATCGCAAAATGGCTGTGATTTGTTTTACGAAGCAAGCGTAGCCGGGGGTATTCCAATCATTCGTTCTTTAGTTGAAGGCCTGTCTTCTGATCGAATTACGAAAATGATTGGGATCGTTAACGGAACGACAAATTATATTTTAACGAAAATGAGCAATGAAGGCAGTTCATATGAGGATGTCCTTCAAGAAGCACAAGATTTAGGTTATGCTGAAAGTGATCCAACTGCTGATGTAGAAGGTCTTGATGCTGCGAGAAAGATGGCAATATTAAGCACGTTAGGTTTTTCGATGAACGTCGCCTTAGAAGATGTCTCTGTCCAAGGGATTTCCGCTGTTACAGAAGAAGATTTAGAATATGCCAAACAACTTGGTTATCGCATGAAGCTAGTTGGGATTGCCAAGCGTGATGAAGGTAAAGTTGAAATTAGTGTTCAACCAACATTGTTACCAAAAAATCATCCCCTAGCAGCTGTAAACGACGTATTTAATGCGGTTTACGTCTATGGTGAAGCGGTCGGTGAAACGATGTTTTACGGACCTGGTGCAGGTTCACTTCCAACAGCAACAGCAGTCGTTTCAGATATGATTACAGTGATGAAAAACATGCGACTAGGAGTGAATGGCCGAAGTGCATTGCCACCGTTACATGAAAAAAAATTAAAAACAGATGAAGAAATTGTTTCAAAATACTTTATGAGACTTCATGTTGAAGACAAAGCAGGTGCGTTTGCGGCAATTACAACACTTTTTTCAGAAAATAATGTTTCGTTTGAAAAGTTATTACAAATGCCGATTAAGCATAAAGATTTAGCAGAAGTGGTCATTGTAACCCATAAAACAAACAAAAAAACATATGAACTAATTCATAGTTGTTTAACAGATTTAGATGTTGTCAAAGATGTCATGAGCAGTTACCGAATTGAGGGGGTTAGCTACGATGAGTAGATGGAAAGGTCTTATTCAAGAATATAGAGAGTTCTTACCAGTAACAGAAAATACACCGCTCTTATCACTAAATGAGGGGAACACACCGCTAATAAGATTAGACACTCTTTCAGTGAAGTGGGGAGTCGACCTTTATGTAAAAGTAGAAGGAGCCAATCCAACAGGATCGTTTAAAGATCGAGGCATGGTGATGGCCGTTGCAAAAGCGAAAGAAGAAGGTAGTAAGACGATTATTTGTGCTTCCACGGGTAACACATCAGCAGCAGCTGCAGCATACGGCTCGCGGGCAGGGCTTCGCTCAATTATCGTCATACCAGAAGGAAAGATTGCCTTAGGGAAGCTTGCTCAAGCTGTCATGTATGGGGCTGAAATTTTTGAAATTAAAGGGAACTTTGACGATGCGTTATCAATCGTTCGTAAAATAAGTGAAGTAGAGCCGATCACACTAGTAAATTCGGTAAATCCATATCGTATAGAAGGCCAGAAAACAGCCGCGTTTGAGATTTGTGATGCTCTAGGTAAGGCACCGGATGTTTTGGCAATTCCTGTAGGGAATGCCGGTAATATTACTGCCTATTGGAAAGGTTTTAAGGAATACAATGAAAAGAAACAAACTGGTCTCCCCGAGATGCGTGGCTTTGAGGCTGAAGGTTCGGCAGCGATTGTTCGTAATGAAGTTATTGAAAATCCGGAAACAATTGCTACAGCCATTCGGATCGGAAACCCAGCTAGCTGGAAGCAAGCGGTAGATGCAGCGGAATCTTCAAATGGCGCGATCGATTATGTTACTGACGATGAGATTTTAGAAGCGTATCAATTACTCGCTAAAACAGAAGGCGTTTTTGCAGAGCCTGCTTCATGTGCTTCGCTTGCAGGATTAATGAAGCAATTAAAAAGTGGTGAAATTAAAAAAGGCGCCCAAGTTGTATGTGTACTAACAGGTAACGGCTTAAAAGATCCAACAACTGCAATGAGTACGATTGCCGTAAAACCAACAGTGTTACCAAACGACGAATCGGTATTCCTCGAGCAAATTCGAGGTGGTGTCTACCAGTGATCGATCAAAAAGTAAAGATTACCGTTCCAGCAAGTACTGCCAACTTAGGACCAGGCTTTGATTCAATTGGCCTAGCACTAAATCGGTATTTACAACTTGAAGTAACAAAGGCTAGTAAGTGGCTATTTTCCTTTGAAGGTCCTAATTTAGAGGGGCTATCGCCAGGAACTGATAATTTAATTTTTAAAGTAGCGCAAGAAGTAGCTACTAAATATCAGGTGACTCTCCCGCCCTGTCATGTAAAAGTAACGAGTGAAATTCCACTTGGAAAAGGAATGGGGAGCAGTGCTGCAGCTATTGTTGCTGCGATTGAACTTACGAATCAAATGGCGTCTCTCGATATGAGCGTGAAGGATAAAGTCAGGGAATCGAGTCTAATTGAAGGACATCCGGATAATGCTGCGGCATCAGTCTGTGGTGGACTTGTCATTGGTACCCACAGTGAAACAGAAACCTTTGTCATGCAGGGAGAACTGAATGATGTAGACGTGGTGATGATGGTGCCATCGCAACAGTTACTTACAAAGAAGGCACGAGGAGTTCTGCCAACTGAAATAGCTTTTTGTGAGGCAGTGTTGGCTAGTAGTGTAAGTAATGTTCTCGTTGGTGCGCTATTAACAAATAACTGGCCGCTTGCTGGTGATATGATGGTTCGAGATTTGTTTCACCAACCACATCGTGTAGCGCTTGTCCCAGGCTTACACAAAATCATCACAACGATTAAACAGTATGGTGCATACGGAGCAGCTCTAAGTGGTGCTGGGCCGACATTAATTGTCTTTGCACCATTTGGAAAAGCAAAACAAGTAATAGCAGAGCTTAAGAATGATTTTAGTGACTTTGAATATGATCAAGTAGAGGTCGACCATCAAGGTGTGAAGGTAGTTAAAGAAAACATTAAATGCAGAATATAGAATAAAAAAACCAGGCTCAAAAGTGGCCTGGTTTTTATCTTAGAATGATTGGCTCCAGCGCTCACCCAAATAAGGATAAGCATGTGGCTTCAATTTTCTAATTAAAATACTTGTTCGATTTCTTTAACGCCTGGTACTTCTTCAAGTAACGCTCTTTCGATACCAGCTTTTAAAGTAATTGTAGAACTTGGGCAAGTTCCACAAGCACCAGTTAAACGAACTTTAACGATACCGTCTTCGATGTCAACTAACTCAACATCTCCACCGTCACGTTGCAAGAATGGACGCAGTTTATTTAAAACTTCTTGAACTTGCTCTTTCATTTCAGCCATTTAAAACACTCCTTTCAGGTTCTTCTTCAATTATAATGTCCACAAATAAAAAAATCCATGAATCTGTTTAAGAATTTATAAAGTTAGTGGAAAAACGGAGTCGATTTCGTCGCAAATTGCAAAGCTGTGTCTCTATGAAAGCTTGCTGTACCTGGTAACCGGAGGCTAGTTAATGGTTTTCGCCGAAAATTGCAAGCTGTGTCATTATGAAAGCAGTAATTGTGTAAATCCTACTTTTGTATGGTACGATAAGAAAAATAATTTCCAGGAGGGATTTTTTTGAGTAATCCTGTAAAAATATATGTATATGGAGCAGAAGTGAAATGTGCCAGTTGTGTAAATCTACCGTCTGCGCTTGAAACGTTTGAGTGGATAGAAGCAGCTGTAAATCGTAAATATCCAAATAATCACTTTCAATTCATTTATGTTGATCTAAATGCACCGACAAACGAAGAAGAAAAGAAGATGGCTACTCACATTGTCGAAGAAGATTTGTTCTACCCCGTTGTTGTCGTAAATGAGGAGATTGTTGCAGAAGGAAACCCGAGGTTAGCTGATATTTACAAAGTATTAGATGAAATGTGATTGACTTAAAAATAAGGATTGGTTGAATAATGTATCTGTCTCAAATAATGCATAGTTGATTAATGTAATTGTTTCAAAAATAAGAGTTGGTTGAATAATGTAATTGTCTAAAATAATTAGTATTAGTTATTAATGGTATTTGTCTCAAAAATAAGGTTTAGTTGATGAATGAGACAGTTTGGATAGTAAATGATACAAATTGGCTAATAAAATGCGAATTTGGATAATAACCGATACAAATTGGATAGATAAACCCATGATTTGGATAGTAAATTCACAGGAACTCGAAATTAACCTAAAAATTCGCGCAGTAAAACTACAATATTTTTTAAAAAACGTGAATTCGTACAGTAAAACTCAACAAACTTGAAGCAAACACGTTAATTCATTCGCCGCAATCAAGAAAAGTTAAAACCGGCGAGTAAACCCGTAACTTTAAATAGTAAACTTGAAAATGAACGTGCACTTCGCAAGTCGCCAATACAAAAAGCTTGAGGCTGCCTCAAGCTTTAGCGATAAAATAGTTCATCCTGTATGATATTTATACATCCATAAGACACCGGTTTTTAGGACCCGAGGAACGCGTCCTAAAAGAGTTCGGTCGCCCATTACACCAAAGCCATGTTTTTTGCCTAGGGAACCGAGCACACCTTTAAGTTTTATTTTCGGCATTTTTTCTGGAAGTGGTTCATTATTGTGCATTTTTTCCATGATCATAACGATTTGTTCGCCTTGCGCTTCAGCTAGTTGAGCACTAGGTGCATGATCTAAGGCAGCACAATCACCAACGATAAAGACATCTTTATGCCCTTCAATATGGTGGTGTTTAGTAAGAATCGCGCGACCCATGGCATCTTTTTCGATTTTCAAATTTCGGACAACTTCGTTAGCTTGGATACCAGCTGTCCAAATGATTGCATCTGAATAAGTCGGTTGATTGTGGTTGAAGATAGTATTCTTTTCAAGTTTCGTTATATTCGCTTGATTTATTAATGTAACACCATGGTCAATAAGCCATTTTTGAACATATCGGTGAAGGCGTTCAGGGAACATTGAGAGAACCGTTTTTCCTCGGTCAAATAGAATGACTTTTATATCAGGTCTACTTTCTCTAAGCTCACTAGCTAACTCAACTCCACTTAAGCCGCCGCCGACAATCGATACCGTCCCACCAGGTTCGATGTCTTGGATTGTATGGTAAGCTACCCGAGCTTTTCTAATGCTTTGAATACTTAAGGAATGTTCCTCAGCACCAGGGATGCCGTGGTACTTATCTTCACATCCTAAACCAATAACTAGTTGATCAAAGGAAAGGGTTTCATCAGTATTTTTAAAGGAAACCTGTTTTTTATCTAAATTTATTGCTTGTACATCGCCATACTTTATATTAAGACGTTGATCAGTTGGAAATGTTACTCGCAAGTGCTGATCAGCCTCCGTACCAGCTGCTAATGCATAGTATTCAGTTTTCAAACAATGATATGGTACTTTGTCAACTAAGGTAAGTTTAAAATCTTGAAGTTTATTGCTTACTAACAGCTTTTGGATGATCCTCATACCACCATAGCCGCCACCTAACACAACGATATGTTTCATAGCACTATTCCCCTTTACGTTTCTATCCATGTTGTTAAACCATATATGGTAAATAATAAACATTGTAAACGTTTTAACAGTTCCATGAATTTCATAATTATTATTTTCGCTACTAAGTTCTAAAAGTAGTTCCATAAAACCATTGGCAACTACTTTTAGTTTGATATAGCTCGATTAAGGTAATTATGAAATTCATTTAGTTACTATAATAAAAATATAAAATGTCCACTTTAAATTTTAACAATTTTATGTCGATTTAACAACAAGTTTGTGACATATATATAGTGAATATATTATTTTAAAAAATTGACAACCGTTAAGTTAGATTGTAAATTTAATTTAGTAAGAGGTGAGAGTATGAGACCAATCATTGAATTTTGTGCGACTAACCTAGCAAGTGGCACCCATAAGGCGTTGGAAATCCTGGAAAAAGACCCGGATTTAGATATAGTAGAATACGGTTGTTTGAGTTTTTGTGGAAAATGCGCTGCCAGTCAATTTGCTTTAGTTAACGGTGAGGTTGTTACTGGTGAAACGAGTGAAGAACTAGTAAAAAAAATCTATAAATTCATCGACGAAAACTTAATTTTTTAACAAAAATAGGCGGTCCTAAAAGAGAAGTGTCCTTCACCCGAAGTGCTAAATATAGATATCTTTGATCTGTAATTAGTAATAGGATGGGTTGGTTATTCTCGGGGCGGCCTCTTTTTTTAATGCCTTGCTTCCTAAATAGATATTGGTGTTATAAAATAATGAGAACACTGTTAGTTAATTTTAAAAGGAGTGAAGGGATGATCCCGTTTGAAAATACTTGGCCGTATGAGCGGTCTGGAAAAGATATTTATATTGATACTTGCCCTTATTGTAAAGCTACTAATGTCCTAACAAATATGAAAAAGTATGATTTAGAAAGAGCGAAAGAACAAATTAAAACGTATCTCATCATGCCTTGCTGCCTAGAAAAAATGACAATTCTCGAAGCTGATGAAGATTACTTTTGGACAACTGAGCGTTTAAGAAAATAATGTTAGCGGGGGATTAGCTTGAAATTTACGAAAATGCATGGATTAGGGAACTGTTATATATATGTAAATATGTTTGAGGAAGTGCTTGAGGAAAGTGAGTTAGCTCCTTTAGCAATTAAAGTTGCTAATGTTTATACCGGGATTGGGTCTGATGGAATGATTTTAATTTGCCCATCTGAAAAAGCACCGATAAAAATGCGTGTATTCAATAATGATGGCTCGGAAGCGAAAAATTGTGGCAACGGCCTTCGTTGTGTTGCAAAGTACGCTTATGAAAACAAGCTTGTTACCGAAAAAAATTTTAAAATTGAAACATTAAGTGGTTTAGTGCAAGCACAAGTTCATGTTAATGATAATGACATGGTAGAACTTATTACAGTTGACATGGGAGAGCCGCGGCTTAATCGTCAAGACTTACCGATGCTTGGTGGACCGAACAGTCCAGTTATTAATGAACCGTTTCAGCTTGAGGAAGAAACGTACTTTATTACAGGAGTATCTATGGGGAACCCTCATGCGATCATTTTCGTTAATGATATTGATACTTCACCAGTAGAGACAGTCGGTCCGAAAATTGAAAAGCACGAGCAATTTCCGGAATGGGTGAATATTGAGTTTGTAGAAGTTGTTTCTGAAATCGAACTAAACTTCCGCGTTTGGGAGAGGGGTTCTGGAATAACTCAAGCATGCGGAACTGGTGCCTGTGCAGCAGTTGTAGCCGCGGTTTTAAATAACTACGCAAAACGGGGAACAGAGGTAACTGTCCACCTTCTAGGAGGAGACTTAATCATTAACTGGACGGAAGCCGGGAACCTTTTAATGACCGGACCTGCGGAAACGATATGTGTAGGAACTTATCGGAAATAGAAGTTAAACCAAGCTGTAGTTTTTAAACTCAGAATTAAATTGGAGAAGTCTTTTTCGTGCGCAGATAATCACCTCAATAGTGAAGACTTTTGCGCACAGATAACAGAACGACGTAATGAAGGTTTGCTAAAACGATTGGATCGTCAAAACGTCAAAAAAAACATTAAAAAAAGGCCATTGGCCTTTTTTTAATACTCTCTAATAATATTGTAAAACGTGTCGCGTTCAATTGGTTTTTTGTTGGCGCCTTTAATTAGGTGAACGAGCTCGTCCCTTGTTAAGCCCTGGGAGGTGATTGCACCTGCAGAGTGGGAAATTCGCTCTTCGATTAATGTCCCGTGAATGTCACTTGAGCCGAAGGTTAATGCCATTTGTGTTAATTGAACACCGATGTTAATCCAGTACGCTTTAATGTGGTCAAAATTATCTAACATTAGGCGACTGATGGCTAATGTTCGCATATCGTCAAAAGCAGATGTACGACGTTTTAGACTTGCACTAGCACTTTTTGGTTGAACTGCTAATGGAATAAACACCATAAATCCGTTTGTTCTGTCTTGGAGCTGACGAAGGCGGTCCATATGAATGAGACGCTCTTCTTGGGTTTCAATAGAACCGTATAGCATTGTCGCATGTGTTTTTAGTCCTAGGCCATGCGCGATTTCATGGGCCTCTAGCCATTGGTCAGTTGATGCTTTATCAGGGCTCATTTTTAAACGATAGCGTTCAGTCAGTATCTCGGCGCCACCACCAGGCATTGTATCAAGACCTGCTTTAATTAACTCTTTTAAGACTTCTTCCATTGATAAACCAGAAATACGCGAGAAGAATTCAATTTCTGCTCCTGTATAAGCTTTAATCGTACAGTTTGGATAGTGTTTTTTTAACGTGCGAATGGTATCTAAATAATAATCAAATGGGACTTGATCATTATGTCCACCAACTATATGGAATTCGCGAACATTATCGTTCCAGCGATGTTCAACGTAATGAAGAAGCTCGTCCATACTCATTGTATAAGCACCTTCTTCTCCTTCTTTACGTTTAAAGTGGCAAAAACTACAAGTAGCTTCACAAACGTTGGTTGGATTAATGTACATATTCTCAATGAAATAAACGTTATTACCATTTTTCTTTTCGTTAACCGAATTAGCAAGCTGGGCAACGGACAGAAGATCTGGTGTTTCAAAAAGGTATAGTCCATCTTCAATTGATAGACGTTGGCCACGTTGTACTTTTTCAGCAATTTCTTGCATTTTTTTATCTAAAGTTAAAATAGACAAAGTATATTCCTCCGTTCGTTAGGTACATTTCTTTCTCATAAGGCCAAAAGTATATATGTTATATGTGATTCGGAATAAGAAAACTACTACTCTATATTATCATTATCTTATTTCGGGTGTAAAATAATATTGCTGATAGTGTTCATAGAATAGTTATAGTTTTCCCAAAAATTGCAGAAAAAAGTAATTGTAAAATCTTTGTAAATTCGTTAAAATAAAGTTATTGTTTCGGACAGGCTGTACTAAATACCTAGGACAAGGGGTGTGTAGATGAATAGAGACGGGCAGCAAGAAATGTATTTGCAACAAATAGAAGAGCTCCGAGAAAAAATGATTTCTACTGCGCTCGAGTATGGAATGAATCACCCAAAAGTGTTGTGGTATAGTCAAAAGATTGATGAAAAACATAACTACATCCTAAAGGAAAAAGTATAAATTATAAAGTTAAGCACAAGAACTCGTTTTCTTGTGCTTTTTTCATTGAGTTTGTATACTATATATAGTATAAAGTTTCCTTTGAAATATTTTAGTGGTGGTGTCAGCACCAGTAGAAGTGAATTACACAACGTTGTATATAATAAACTACAGGGAGCTATTCCGATTGGCTAAACACAGTGGTATTAAGAACGAAAATTAAAGGAGGAATATAAATGCTTGTAATTTCAGAAGTGGCAGCAGAGAAAATTAAAGAAATGCTAGCTGAGCAACAAGAAGAAGGCCAAAAATTGTATTTGCGTGTTGGTGTTAAAGGTGGAGGCTGCAGTGGTCTTTCATATGGTATGGGTTTTGATGCAGATGTAAAAGAAGATGACATTCATGCGAATCATCATGGAGTAGAAGTAATTGTTGATCAAGAGAGCGCACCTATGTTAGATGGTGTTCAAATCGACTTTAAACAAAACATGATGGGCGGCGGCTTTACAATCGATAATCCGAATGCCATTGCAACATGTGGTTGTGGATCTTCATTTAAAACGAAAGATAATCAAGGTACACCAGAAGAGTGTTAAGTTTTTGACTAAGTGTTAAGATGGACAAATGTTTGTTCGGGGTTGTGAATTACGGCATGATTTTGAGTGTTTACAACCCTTAAAATCTGCAATAACAACCCTAATTAGGGTAAATCTGGGTTGTGAATTACGAGCCTTCTCGATAGTTAATGTGGTTAACATTACTATTTGAGGAGGCTTTTTTATGTCTTTAAACAAAAGAGTGAAACGAAAACCAGTAGGACGTATAACAGATGAAACAGAATATCCAAAACTAACAATGGAGCAAGCGATTGACCTAGTTGTTGCTGGAAAGAGTGCAGAAGGGTTAAGAGAGAGAACCTTGAGGGATTACAGAAAGGACTGGAGGTACTTTGTTACTTGGCTACAAAAGAATTATGAAGTAGAGACGGTAGATGAATTGACTCCGCAAATATTTAGGGATTACATTAACTATTTAAAATATGATGCACCTAAGTACGATGGACATAAATTTATTAAAAATGAGCATGGAACAGGATTATCAGATACAACAATTAATATTAGATTAAGGGTTTACCGAGCAATGTTTAATTTCTTGGAGCGAGAAGAATTGATCGCAGTAAATCCGATGTCAGGAGTTAGATTGTTGAAGCAAGATATTGATCTTACAAATTGCTTTACGGATGAAGAGGTAAAGGAAGTTTTAAAGCAACCACATCAACGTGATTTTGTTGGGTTTAGGGATTATGTAGCTATGATACTCTTATTAGATAGCGGTATTAGAGCAAATGAATTGCTTAGTCTACGTGCTGAAGATATTGATTTCCAAACAAGGTTCATTACTCTTACTGGAGAAAGAAATAAAAATAGAAAGCCACGTATTGTACCTATTTCAGCTCATACAGTTAAGTTACTATTGCAGTTAATTAGTGAGAACAAAAAACATTTCTCTACAAATAGAGTGTTTCTATCATCATATGGAGAACCACTCGGGCAAAACCATTTTAATAAACGGTTGAAATATTACGCAGATAAAGCTGAAATCAAGGGCAAGAAAGTAACTGCCCATGTTTACCGACATACATGGGCAAAGAATATGACGCTTAACGGCTGCGATAGCTTCACTTTACAAAAAATGGGTGGTTGGTCTGATATCAGAACTATGCGTAGGTATATTCAAATGGATACAGATGATCTTCGCAAAAGTCATGATATTTACTCACCTGTGATGAATTTGGTGAAGAAGAGAAAGAGTGAATAGTTGATACAAGATTTTAAAGTGGGAACGAATTTAGGTAACAAATTTATTATAAAATCCTTTGAGTATTTTGGAAGTGTAGAGGGGTGAAAGAGAGCAGTCACTAGTTGATGCTCTCTATTTTTTTAAGGTTTATTATATCGAAATACTTTTGTTCTAATCATAACTAAAAATACCTTTAAACTAAGTCTATTATTGCAATACTTTTGTTTAATTTTATGAATATTTTGACTAATTTATTTATTTTTAATATAATTATTTCAATCTTGTTAATGTAGAGTGGATTTGTGTACTAACATAAAAACATTACCTAGAGATACTGAAGAAACCTTAAGTAAATTCCTTAAAATTATCAAAAGTGGGTGATTGTATTTATGGCAATAATTGAAAATGATATTAAAATTACACTTAATGGTGTTAACGTTCGATATTTTGAAAGTCTAGGTTACAAAATTCCTAGGCAATTGAATAATCGAGGTAAGTTAATCATTCCGAAAGGTACTAATATTTTAGTGAAAGTTAAGGATTTGATGTCAGGTAGCAGTGTAAGGGTAACAAAGGTATGCGATATATGTGGTAAAAAAGCAACTAACCCAATGGCATATGGCTTAATTCTTAAGAGTAGAATGATTTCTGGTGGTAAAGATACATGTCAGACATGTGGAATTAAGAAAAAGCGGATGAATTACATTCTACAGGCAGATTGTCTGAGTGTTACACATCCTCATATCATGGATATGTTGGTCAATAAGGAAGATGCCTACAACAATACTTATGCTTCTAGGAATGAATTAGAGTTTAGGTGCAATGAATGCACCCATGTATTCTATAAAAAAGTCATAAATGTTACCAGATATGACAATGGATTATCTTGTCCATATTGTTCAGACGGAATTAGCTATCCAGAAAAGTTTATGAGTAGTTTATTACTGCAATTGGGAACTGAATTTGAACAGCAAAAGATGTTTAAGGGATGGTTTAAAAAAGGTGTTAAAAAATACTATGATTTCTATCTGGAGAAGTTAAAATGCATTATTGAGATTCATGGTAGACATCATTATGAAGAAACATTTGAAAGATTGGGTGGAAGAGTAAGAAGTCTAATAGAGGAACAAGAAAACGATAGAAATAAAAAAGCAAAAGCTATAGAAAAGGGAATAGACGAAGACCTGTATATAGTAATAGATGCTAGAGTGTCTAAAATAGACCACCTAAAAAATAGTATTCTAAATAGTGAAATTGGCAAGTTATTCGACCTGTCAAATGTTGACTGGAAAAAATGTCATAAAGGTGCTTGTAAATCACTTGTTAAAACTGTCAGTGATGAATGGCACAACGGTAATAGAAGTTCAAAACATATAGCGAAAAAATTGCATTTAGATAAATGTACAGTGATAAAATACCTCAAGCAAGGTTTTGAGATTGGTTGGTGCGACTACAACGTAAATAATGAACGAAATATAAGAGCAGTCGTTCAAATATCTCTAAAAGGAGAGTTTATTAAAGAGTTTGAAAGCATGGAGAAAGCTTGTAAGGAAGTTAGAATAGGCAAAGGTAATATGTCATTAGCGTGTACAGGCAAGTATAGGCATACAGGTGGATATAGATGGATGTATAAAGAAGTTTACGAAAATCTAACAGAGGATGATAAATTCAACCTTCGTATGACAGAGGTGAAACTTGTAAACCAGAAGAAAGAGGTTTATCAATTAGATGAAAACCTAAATATAATAAACATGTTTAAATCAATTGCAGAGGCGAGAAGACAAACTGGTGTAAAAAAAGTAGGAGAAGTTTGCAATGGAAAGCGAATGATTGCAGGTGGTTATAAGTGGATGTTTATAAATGAATACATAGAAAAACTTAGGGACAGATGTGAAAATTAATAAATATATTATTAGTACTCTAATTCACATGAACACGGTGTTAAAAACCTCGATACGAGACGGATAATTGCCCTAATTAAAGCAATGTTTATCGTATAAGTAGCGAAACAGATTGCTATTTTATTCGTCTAGTTCTAGAGCGTTCAAGGGTAATATTAAATAGTAATGTAAGGGAGAGGATAGTTGATTATAGCTATCTTCCTTTTTGTGGTAACTGATAACTATAGTCGATATAAGTAGCGAAATATTATATATAACGTTTTGGTTTATTTTTAGATTAAATAAAAAATTTAGTATATTGACTTACAAATGTAAGTCGTGGTATAAAATAATTAGACTTACATTTACTAGTCAAGAAGTGTATGAGTGGAGTGATTATTATTATTGGTCTCGAAAAGCTTGCTAAAACATTTGGTTTGAGCGTTAATCAGATAGCACAAGAACTCGGTATAGGTAGACAAACTGTCTATGATTGGTTCAAAGGAAAAAGAAAAATTCCTAAAGAGCGTATTAAACAATTGTCAAAAATTCCACAATTTACTCATGTAAATAAGGGTCTATTTCAAAAAGAAATAGATGAGGCAGATGGATTGGAAATTCAAACAGCTTACTTCCAACATCTATCAGCTAAACATTCGGAAGAGCTAGTGGATGATGAAGGGATTACTTTTACCTTAGACCCTTATTATCAAGATAGAATAGCAATAGAAGTACTTAAGGAAAGAGCAGCGGAAATGAAGCGGACAAAGGAATTATTACAGGATGATAGTTATATGGAGGAGTTAAATTCTTTTACTAATGAACATTACTTACTTGGTTTAGCTGCGTTAAATGATACATTTCAAGAGAATGATGCCACGAAGATAAAGTTGGCAACAGATTTCCTAAGAATGCTTAATTTTAACCACATGACAAATGAATTGCATATAGACATGAAAGAGTTGCTCCACAAACATGATACGTTAGCAAGGGAAGATGGATGGATGAAATTTATAGTAGATAATGAGAAGTAACATTACAATATTGCGAGAGAATGTTTAGGTAGCATTGATTTAAGTGGGGGAAATAAACAACTTATTGTGTTTCTCCATTAATAAAATAAGTTCTAAATAAAGGGGATTCGCTTCGCTCACTTCTACCGCCTCCCTATGGTCGTTGCTGGGACGTTCCCTGCGGTCACTTCGTCACCTAAAGGTGTCGCCCCTATCAAACTCAACAGTAAAAATAATAATGTATAAAGATGAAAATAGTGTGCATCTATTACCATAATATAAATGATCTATTAATTTATATTAAGATAAAACTTGCACACTATCGCAATGTCTTAATCACTAGTAAAAACATAAATAACTTATGTAAGGAGTGAGTAAAATGGCTGTCAACTACAGTCCTCTAATTGAAAGTAGGTAATAATATTGGAACAAAAAATTAAATTTACTACAGAAGAACTAGTAATGGAATTTGGAACAAAGGCTCAAAAGGCTAACTTCAAAAGGGATGGTAAACTTGGGTCAAGAACAAGGGAGTCAATTATTAAAACAGCCGAGCAGTATTATACTATAGAAATTGTGAGGCGAGGAAGAAATAACGTATACGTTTGTAAAAAGCGTATTGAGAAGGTTATGAAGAAAGATGGTCGTGTAAGAAGCGGTCGTGAACAAGTTGAACATAGAATTCCAATGGATATAATTGTAGCAACTCACTTAGAATTCGATATGACGGAAAATGCAAGTATGAGTTTAGGTAAATGGGCGGTTGAATTTGGAGTAATCACTAATCTTGAATACGACCTATTATGTTCTAGACACAACAGTAAGGTACGTCAAAAGCATATTGATGTAGCTATTGGAAACGGTATTATTGAAGATGACCAAACAAAGCTATTAGATGAGTTTACGCAGTACTGCCTTGAGATATATGGGCAACTCGTTAAGACACTTGAGCATATGAAGAAATGCGGTATTATCGTATTTTATGAAAACTGGAAAGGTTATGGTAACAAAGGTAAGATTAACATTTGCCCCGAAACAATGAAACGCATTCAGAGGTTAAGACGAGAATTAATGATGAAGCATAATGTTGTGGAATTCAATCTAACTGCACACTATAACGCTAGAAAGGTTAAAAACTTCAAGCGTGAATGGAATGAGGCACTTGCAGAAGTGAAGGACGAATTTAACAATGTCCTAGGCATTGAGTTATATTGGAAAGAGTACGCTCTTATATTGAAGGCTACAAGTAAAGCATTACAGCAATATCTTGAAACCTATTGTGTTGATGTTTTAGAAGCATATATGAAAAATAAAGACCTATTTATTAATGAAACTGAAGAAGATTATGTACTTAAACGTAAAGCAAATTTCATGAAGAAGGCTGAGAAACGCCACAAACAAAAACTTAAGGATTATGAGCAAAAGATTGAGTTTTGTAATAAAGAAGATGAAGAAATGATTAAATACTTCTACACACAGAAGGAACTTGAAGACATCATTGCAGGATATGACCTAGGCGTTAAGAGGTTGCACATACAGTACCTCTACTTGGAGCGGATGGGACAGTTATTCGATATGTATAATAAATGTCTATAAGAATTAATGAATTTTTGAAGGAGACTCTTTTAGAGGCTCTTTTCGTATAGACTGTTGCTATTTCATACTCCTAAAAGGTGCTAAATACTAGATTAGGAGGTGTTAAAAGCTGTGGAAAGACGTTTATGCTGACTTTGCGGATTTACCGAGCATTGAGCAAATAAAGTTATTTAATCGACTGAAAGAAGCGTTCTTCTCTCCGATGAAGATGAAATGATACATTCTTGTTTCTATTGGAGAAACAAAACTTTATCTGCTCTAAGTTCGTTAGGGTTTCAAGGTTTAAAAGGGATTGTAGAAAGTGATTAGACTTTCTTCAAGGACTCTTTATAGTTCGTAGAAAAGTATTGTTTAGTAAAGAACTCCACTTTTTATAACCTACAAGTAGTCCACTTAATAGCAATAGTGGAATAACATAATACGCACAATTATTAGCCCTTTAGCGCTTGATTTTTACTGGTGATGGGGTTTTAACAAAGTCTTTAATTATCCTTTAGAATTAAAAGGGAGAGCATTATTAATATATATGGTATAATTTACCTGTAGATTAATTTAAGTCTTAGATTGTTTTTTAATAGCTATATACAACTTATAACAATGAGAATAATGGAAACTATCAGTAATAGGGGGAGAAAGTAATGGCTATAACAATGAAGGATCGTTTAGGTTCTAGATCATTTGGACATGTCGCTACTTTGGCAAAATTATCAATTAGTGATATAGATATTGATATAGAGAAAAGCAGGGAACTAAAGAATACATTTAACATAATATTAGATCACTTTTCTAACAAGCCAATGCGTGGCGGATGTCATTTCTATTCTGCTGCCATGTATATATTATTAGAAGAACAAGATATAAACTCGCAATTAGTGATTGGAATGGTGAAAGATGAAGCATTTCCAGTAAGTTTTAGCCATTCTTGGCTAGAAATAGATGGGGAAGTTTTTGATATTGCTATTATGTTTCCTCATTATATGGATGGGCAACCTCCTGTATTTGCTAGCGTTGATTTAGATACAAGTGAAAAAACACTTAGAAGATATGGATTGGGTAAAAACCTTCGCAAAGATGATAAATCTGGTCTAAATGCATTAAATTTGAGTATTTCAGATTATTTAGATGGATATCCTCAAGGGAAGGATTTTCTTTGGAGGGAAATTCTTAGGATGGGAAAAAGAATATTCAAAGGTAAAACTATACAAGATTTAAGAGAAAAATATAATGATAAATCTAGAGTATTAAAATGAAGAAATATAGAGATTGGGTGAATAGAGTGCAGGAGTTTATTCTAGTTGAAAAAATTGATGAAGTTAAGGAAATGGTTTGTAAAAAGACAAGTTCCCTTCCTTATAGATGGCTTGCAAAAAAGTATGGAAAGTTCAAAGAAAACTCCGATATACATATTTTGAAAGGAGACGAACCTTTATCTCCTGTTGATTTAGGCGGTATATCTGAAGGGGTTAATCTATTTTAAATCCCCCCGCTAGAGCCTATTGAGAGGTTTCTTAAATTTTATTAGAAAGTTCAACTATAGTCACCCGATAATAATTTAAATAAGGAGTAAAAATCTATGCAACAAATAGTTGATGCAATTGTAGATTATGTGAATAAAGAAAATACAGATTTTGCAGTAATGTTAGATGGAAGCTGGGGTAGTGGTAAAACCTATTTCTGGGAGAATACGTTAAGACCAGCAATAGAAAAGCAAAAAAAAGGAGATAAGAATTTTAAAACAATTTATATTTCTTTATATGGTATCGAAAACCTCAATGATATAAGCAAAAGTATATTTTATGAAGTCTATTCTCCTACCAATGAAAAACTCAAGAAAATATCTCAATCAAAAGTTGGGAATGCCATTTCAGAAATGGGTAAAATGTTAATAAATGCGGGTAGTGGATTGGTAAATATGAATCTTCCAAACTCGGGGGATATAAATTACGATAAACTGTTTGATTTGGAAAATAAGATACTGTGCTTTGATGATTTAGAACGGGCAAATTTCGATATTTCTCAAATTTTAGGATATATAAATAACTTTGTAGAGCATGACCAAACTAAAGTCATAATACTTTGCAATGAGAAAGAAATTTCCAATAACTTAATTAGTAATAATTTAGAGTTAAAGACTCTTGTTTCAACTTATGTTCTAGATAAAGCTGGGAGATTTACCTCTAAAGAATCGTTACAGGAAGAGAATTTAAAAACTCAGAGTGATTTAATAAATCAAGGTATAACTGACATTTTTGATAGGAGTAATAATTATAAAAGAATTAAAGAAAAGTTAATAGGGAAATCATTGAGATATATAGCTGAATATAAATTAATAATTGAAAATATAGTAAAATCGCTTTCTGACAATAATACTTATAAAAGTTTCCTTAATGATAATTTAGAAATTGTATATAGAACGTTTATATTAAGCAATACTTATAATATTAGAATTTTAAAACAATCTCTATGGGATTTCGAAACAATATACCTTTCTTCTAATACCTTTTATCCAAATATAGACATTGGAATATTAAAAAGAATGCTAATTTTTAATATTGCTTTATCGCTTGAAATTAGATCTGGTAAATTAGTAAATCTTTTTGACGGTATAAATTCAAATGAAGAACTTCAGTCAAAACTAATTATGAATAAAATGACTAATGAAAATAAAACTTCTATTGAAGAGGAGTTTATAAATAGATATTTTCCTAAGAGTATTTATAATTTTACGATCTTTTTTAATTCAATTGATAAATTAGTCAGGGAAGGTATCCTTCATAAGGATGTTTTAAAACGTGAGCTTGATAGACTTATGCAAAACGATAATACACCTCCACATTACAAACTTATGAAGAGTTTTTGGGATTTAACTGATGAAGAATTTAATTCTGCACTACAATTAACGTATAACAATGTTATAAATGGGGATATTGCTTTCCAACACTATTTAAGATTGTTTATTGTTTTTAATCAAATAAGTAATATGGGGTTACTAAAAAAAAGTAGAGAAAATATAAAAAAGGATATTTTCCAAGGTTTGAAAAAAGCAGGTCAAAAGGGAAGATATTTTGAGGATATAAATATTACTTTTTTTAATATGGGAGACATTGAAGAAGATGAAGATATACGCCTTCTTAAACAGGAAATAGTAAAAATAAATCAAAATCTGCTAAATAAAGCAGAACAGGAAGCGGTAATTTTTCTAATAGAAGAAATTAATCGCAATCAAAGTGAAGGGCTTATAAGGTTACGAAAAGAATATATGTATAAGCCGTTTTTTTGTTATTGTAAGATAGATATATTCTATAGTGTAGTAGTCGCACGGTTATCAAATTCAAATCTCACAGTCCTTAGAAATTTTATCATTAACAGACATAAAACCTATGATGAAAAACTTATTAAAGATTTTTCTAACTTGCTAAAGTTAAAAAAATATATAGACCATAATATACAAAATAAAAAAGTAACGTTATCTTTAGCTTTACTTAATGAACTATCTACTACAATTGAAAAGGTAACAAATGATTTAGAAAATACAAAAACAACAACTTCTAAAAAACGTAGAGGAAAGTATAATCAAAGGAGAGGAAGATTCAATAAAATTAAAAAAAGAGTTAGAGATAGAAATAAGAGAAAATTTTAGTTGGAATTCTATTAAAAAGGACATTCTAGTATCCAAAGAGAAGAAGCGATTGTACTTGCTGAGATGACAAAAACCTTTGTACGTCTTGAAAGAAAGCTAGCTATGCCTCAAGTGAATAATATATAAGTTTGATTTACTTAAAATTTCATCAAAATAAATTAAAGGAGGATTTCTTAATTGAATTTCTCCTTTCTCTGTACAGGAGCGGGTTATTGAGCGTTGGGACTGAAATTTGAAAACATCATTACAAACTAAATAAAACTGTGATTTTATTAAGGGTAACTATCCCTAACCTCCCCGCTGGTTTAGTTCAAAGCTAAATGAAAAAAAGATGTAGTTCTAAGTGGAACGAAGTGTCATTTTTGTATTTGATAAATTAATTTTGAGCCACTTTTTAAGCGTTTGATCACATAAAAAATGAGCCACATAATTTCCAATTTCACTAACCTCTCTTATAGTAGAAAGTGACCAAACTACCTACATT